>JBEDKD010000441.1:0-24385 GCA_041172365.1 Cyanobacteriota bacterium
GTATCTGACACTGATGTTTTTATTAAGAGACTTTCCCTATCATTTTATCACTGAATGGATCTTTTTACTCTTGAATACTTACGCATTTTGTGTTACAATTTGTCAAGGTGTTTTTAGGGAACCTGATCCCATCACGAAAAAAAGCGCGATCGGCTATATCGTTATCGATCGCTTATGTATCCGAAGGAGAATATCAATGACAACAGACAAATTAAGATGGTTTAAAATAGCCTTTCAAATGCGAGGCTCTGTAATTCAGGCTATTATGCCTCTAGTCATTTTTTGTAGTAGCTTTGCCTTTATTATTTCTTTTTTATATGCTCAGGGATTTTCTGTATCTTTTCGGACTGGAAGTATTATTCCTAGTATTGTCCTGGGTTTATTGCTCGTTTTTAGAACGAATACTGCCTATGAGCGTTTTTGGGAAGGTCGAAAATTATGGGGAAACTTAGTGAATACCCTGAGAAATCTGGCACGTCAAATTTGGGTCAATGTTGATGAAAAAGAACCGAATGATCTTCAGGAAAAAAAAGAAATTTTGCGTCTTTTAACTGCTTTTGCTGTCGCGTTAAAGCTTCATTTAAGACAAGAGCAAATTAATGAAGAACTGGCGGAATTAATCTCTCCTAGTCAGTATGAAATATTGCAAAGAATGAATAATAATCCACCCATTGAAATTTCTTTTTGGATTAGTGATTATTTGAATCGTCAGCACGATCGCGGCTGTTTAGATGTTTATCAGTTAACCGCGATGAATGGGTTAATTAATTTTCTGATCGATGTGTTAGGGGGTTGCGAAAGAATTTTAAGAACGCCGATCCCTTTAGCCTATGCCATTCATCTCAAACAGTTATTATTACTGTATTGTTTGTTATTACCCTTTGAAATGGTGAAGGATTTTGGCTGGGGATTAGCATTTGTTATGGGGATTATTAGTTTTACATTATTTGGCATTGAAGCCATTGGCATTGAGATTGAAAATCCCTTCGGGCGCGATCCCAATGATCTGCCCTTGGATACTATCTGTAATACGATTAAGCGTAATATTAATGACTTAATTTCTTTACCCCCAAGTGTTCATGATCATGTAAAATAAATTAACCTCACCCTACCCTCTTCTCGGAGGATAGGGGAAGACAATTTAGTTGTTATTATCAGATTTATATCGCTCTTTATCTCGAAGAGAATATTTTTCCATCATTTTCTCAAAAGCTTCTTGTAAATCAATATTATGAGAGTTTGCGAGACAAATCACCGCGAATAAAATATCAGCTAATTCATCGGATAATTGTTGATCGGGTTCGCTATCTTTCTTTTTTTTCGGACTATATAAATGGTTAATGAGTCGGGCAGTTTCGCCCACTTCTTCAACCAATCTCGCGAGCATTTCGTGGGGTGTCCAGTAACCATGACCGATTTCTGTGATCCAGTCGTCAACTTGTTTTTGAATTTCTCTTAATGTCTGATTTTTCATGGCAAAAATATATCTCGATTTAGTAGGGACACGGCAGTAGGGACACGGCACTGCCGTGTCCTCGATTAAGTAGGGACACGGCACTGCCGTGTCCCTACAGCTTAAAACAGAAAACAAAGAAACCCAGTTTCAGTAACAAACCGGGTTCCCTAATTATATTTTTAACTCTGGATGCTTTCCCATCCTATTTTGTTGTAATCAATGAAATCATTACTGACAAAAAAGTAAAGACTTCATTAATTCTCAAACATCATTTTTAGGATTGTTCCAACTCTGGTAATTTGACTTTTGTCGCCAAACCCAATAATTGTAATAATTGAATCGTCATCCAGGTTAGGTCTATTTCCCACCATTCGATGCCATGACGCGCGGAATATTGAAAGGCATGATGATTATTATGCCAACCTTCGCCATAAGTCACTACTGCAACCCACCAACAATTTTTGGAGCGATCGCCCGCATCATAAGTTTCATAACCAAATTTATGAGTCGCGCTGTTGACAAACCAAGTGCAGTGAAAAACCACTACTAAGCGCACAAATATTCCCCACACCACAAAAGGCCAACCGCCTAAGAAATAGAGTAAGATACCAAAGGCTACTTGAATGGGAATAAAGTAAGCTTGGCAGAATTTATAAAATGGATCATCTCCAATATCTTTGGTAAAGCGGGGAATTTCGGCACGCGCGGGAGTCTCAAACAACATCCAACCCATGTGACTCCACCAAAAACCTAGATTAGAATCATGGGGATCGGCTTGTTTATCGGAGTGAAGATGATGCAGACGATGGAGGCCTACCCAATCAATGGGGCCTCCTTGACAGGCGAGAGTGCCGCAAAAAACCAAAAAGTATTCTAACCATTTGGGGGTTTGGAAACTACGGTGAGTTACCAAACGATGAAAGCCCAAGGTAATCCCTAAGCCACCTGTCACCCAGTGCATAACAAGGGCTAAACCGATCGCGGCCCAACTAAAGTTACTTGGAAAAAAGGCAAAAAGTGCTCCAAGATGGAGAAATGCCATATAGATAATGATTGCCCAGTCTGGAGAATTTTTGGTCGTTGATGTTGCAATCGTCATTTGAGATAAATTTTCCTATGTAGGTCGTGCTTGGCGCGTCATACAATTAATACGACACAAGATGGTTAGTCCCGTGAGTATAAATAGTATTGAACGGCTACAAGAAGCAGAACAAGCACTGTCTCTGATTTTTTCTGGTATTGATACTTCAGTCAAGTATAATCTTAAACGAGTTTTGGAGGCCTTTCGCCGTCATCGGGTGGGGGTTCACCATTTCGCTGGGGTAACGGGCTATGGCCACGATGACTTAGGCCGAGAAACGTTGGATCAGGTTTTTGCTGAAGTTATGGGTTCGGAGGCTGCCGCGGTGAGGGTTCAGTTTGTTTCTGGGACTCACGCGATCGCGTCTGCCCTGTTTGGGGTATTACGTCCGGGGGATGAGATGTTGGCCGTAGCCGGTCATCCCTATGATACCTTGGAAGAAGTGATTGGCCTACGGGGTAAAGGTCAGGGTTCACTTATGGATTTTGGGATTACTTACCGTGAGTTACCTCTAACGGATGAAAATGAGATTGACTGGGAAGGCCTCAAGTCGGCAGTGAGCAGGAAAACTCGTCTGGTTTTAATTCAACGCTCTTGCGGTTATTCTTGGCGATCGAGTTTGTCTATTTCGGATATTGAAAAAATTGTCGCGATCGTCAAGCATCAAAATTATAACACAATTTGTTTTGTCGATAACTGTTATGGGGAGTTTACCGAGGATCGTGAACCTCCCGCGATCGGCGCGGATTTAATCGCGGGTTCCCTGATCAAAAATCCGGGGGGTACGATCGTACCTGCTGGGGGTTATGTTGCGGGAAGGGCGGATTTAGTGGAAGCCGCGACTTGTCGTTTAACCGCGCCTGGAATTGGGAGTAGTGGGGGCGCGACGTTTGATCAAAATCGTTTATTATTTCAAGGGTTATTTTTAGCGCCTCAAATGGTGGGTGAGGCGATGAAAGGGAATCATTTAACGGCTTATGTTTTTGATAGTTTGGGGTATCGTGTCAATCCGTTACCGATGGCAGAAAGACATGATGTTATTCAAGCGATTGAATTTGGTTCTCCTGAAAAGTTAATCGCGTTTTGTCGTGCGGTGCAACAGTTTTCTCCTGTGGGTTCTTATCTCGATCCGGTACCGGGGCCGATGCCCGGATATGAGAGTCAATTGGTGATGGCTGGTGGTACTTTTATTGATGGGAGTACGTCGGAATTTTCCGCCGATGGGCCTTTACGAGAACCTTATATTGCTTTTTGTCAAGGGGGCACTCATTGGACTCATGTCGCGATCGCATTGGAAGCCGCGATCGACTCCGTAGGAATTGCATCAAGTAAAAAGGGATAAGAAAATAATGAAGACAGAAAACACTCAATTTAACCATAATTCACTTCCTCAAGGATGGTATTGGGTAAGATTGAGTGATCTCTGTATTCCTGATCGAAAAATAGTTGAGCCCGGTTCCGAACTGGCTATGCGTTTACCTTACTTAAGTTTAGAACATATTGAAAGTAACACAGGTCGGATCTTGAGATCGCCCTCGGATGCCAGGGAAAATGAAGGACAAAGCACAACTTTTGCCTTCGACTCCCGACATATTCTTTATGGGAAATTACGGCCTTATCTTAATAAAGTTGCCCTCCCCAATTTTGAGGGACGGGCTACAACTGAATTAATCCCATTTCTCCCTATTCCAAATGTGTCTCGACGTTATCTAGCATGGCTCTTTCGACATCCCAACACAGTCGCGATCGCGATGAGAGAAAAAACAGGTTCTCGAATGCCACGAGCCAATATTGATACAATATTATCTCTGCAATTTCCGGTTCCCGACTCTTTTGATGAACAAGAAAAATTAGCAAATTTGATGGAGTCACAAATGACTTATTTGGAACAGGCTAAAAAAGCTTGTCTGGAACAATTAGCCCTCATGGAAGAACTATCAGCACAGTTTCTTACTGATTTTCCACTCAAAATTTCTTAATTAAATTGATAAGTACCTACACAAAATTAATTGTATATTTTATTATTAGATTGATTGGGCGAATGCCATTCGCCCCTACACAAACAAAGATTGGGCGAATGCCATTCGCCCCTACTGAAGAAATTCAACCCGCGCAGGCGGGTTTCGCGCTACGCGTTAGCGCAGCTTGCGCGCAGCGCAAACGTCTGTGTAGACGCGGTTTCAACCGCCCGGTCAAATTAATTCGGCTTTATCGGTGGTTAAGTAAAATCAACACAAAAACATACAATTAATTTTGCCTACCTACTTACAGCAGGGAACAGGGAACAGGCAACAGTGATGAAAAAAAAAGAGCCGTTTAAACTTTCTCATCACATTCAGAAATATCTGCAATTTACTGACTTAATTAAAAAGCGAAAAAAAACGATATATCAGGACAATACTGAGGAATAATTTATGGTAAATTCTCCCAAACTTTTCACAACCCAAAATGCTCTTAATAGTGCGATTAAAAATATTTGTGATATCCTGCGGCGCTCTAACTGTGCAGGGGCTTTACAATATATTCCTGAACTCACCTGGATGTTATTTCTTCGGATTCTTGATCACCAAGAAATGTGTCAAGAAATAAAGTGTCAAAATTTAGGGATGAAATTTATCCCCATCTTAGTATCTCCCTATCGTTGGAGAGATTGGGGCAGCCCGAATGGATGGAAAAGAATTGAGTTACAAATGACGGAAATAGGTGCTTTTTTAAGGTTTGTCAATGAAGAATTATTACCCTATCTGAAAAGGCTCAAATATCATCCCAATGCCACACAAATTCAAAAGGTAATTAGTGAAATTCTTTTCAGTGTGGAACGAGTGGGAGTGGATACGGAAAAAAATTTTATTGATGTCTTAGATAAAGTGGATCAAATTCATACAGATAATATTGATAAAACTCATATTTTCCCGATTTCCCAAGTCTATGAAGGACTACTGTTAAAAATGGGGGAAAAATCTAACGATGGTGGACAATTTTTTACTCCCCGTGAAATAGTGCGTTTCATGGTGCGTGCGATCGCGCCTCAATTAGGTGAAACTGTCTATGATCCTTGTTGTGGCACGAGTGGTTTTTTAGTACAAGCTTATGAGTTTATGCTGGAATCTTTAGGCGAAAACTTTACAGAGGAACAATTAAGGATACTCAAAAATCAAACTTTATACGGCAGAGAAAAAGAAAATTTAATTTATCCGATTGCCCTGGCTAATTTGCTATTACATGGAATTGAGCAGCCCAATTTATGGCATGGTAACACCTTAACAAATACACCAATTTATGATGGTTTATTTGACAATTCTCCTGATAGTTTTGATGTCATTCTGACAAATCCTCCCTTTGGTGGTAAAGAAGGAAAAGAGGTTCAGAATTATTTTAATTTTCCAACGAGTTCAACTCAAATCCTTTTTTTGCAACATATTCTCGACAGTCTCAAACCCGGTGGACGTTGTGCTATTGTCTTAGATGAAGGGGTTTTATTTCGCCGGAATGAAACGGCTTTTGTCAAAACTAAACAGAAACTTTTAAGAGAGTGTAATTTATGGTGTATTGTCAGTTTACCGAGCGGTGTTTTTGTCAATGCCGGAACTAATTTAAAAACTAATATACTTTTCTTTACGAAAGGTGAAGCCACTGAGAAAATTTGGTATTATGATTTATCGGATATTAAAGTGACAAAAAAAACTCCCTTGACAGGGGATAAATTTGATGATTTTTTTCGCTTATTGCCGGAAAAGGGACAGCGCGATCGCAGTTGGACGATATCTCGTCAAGTTATTGAGGAAAGGGGTTACGATCTAAAAGCGGTTAATCCGTATATTAATATCCCAAGTAAAACACGGACAAAGGAGGAGTTATTAAGTTTAATTGAAGCTAAAAATCGTGAGTTTATTGAAGCTTTAGCTTCTTTAAAAAAATAGCACTAGCCATAGAAACCGGGTTTCTTTGCACCCTATCTTGGGAAACAATTAACTGAATAAGAAACCCGGTTTCTTTTCTCCCCACCCTAGCCACAGAAACCGGGTTTCTTTGCACCCGCTCTTAGGGAAACAATTAACTGAATAAGAAACCCGGTTTCTTTTCTGCCCACACTAGCCACAGAAACCGGGTTTCTTTGCACCCCCTCTTAGGGAAACGATCAACTTAGCAAGAAACCCGGTTTCTTTTCTGCCCACCCTAGCCACAGAAACCGGGTTTCTTTGCACCCGCTCTTAGAGAAACCATCAACTTAGTAAGAAACCCGGTTTCTGGAATCAAAAAAACTAATTTCCCACCACCCACAATTTGATGGTTTTGTCCTGACTCCCACTCGCTAAAACCTTACCATCTGGACTAAATGCTACAGACATAACCAGATCAGAATGACCAGTGAGAGTGTGGGTTTCCCTTCCCGTTTTGACTTCCCACAATTTGATGGTTTTGTCATAACTCCCACTAGCTAAAACCTGACCATCTGGACTAAATGCTACAGAACTAACAGTATCAGAATAACCTGAGAGAGTGTTGATTTCCCTTCCCGTTGCGACTTCCCACAATTTGATTGTTTTGTCAGAACTCCCACTAGCTAAAACTTTACCATCTGGACTAAATGCCACAGAATAAACAGAAAAAGAATGACCTGAGAGAGTGTTGATTACCCTTCCCGTTGCGACTTCCCACAATTTGATTGTTTTGTCATTACCACTAGCTAAAACCTGACCATCTGGACTAAATGCTACAGAACTAACAACCTCAGAATGACCAGAGAGAGAGTTGATTTCCCTTCCCGTTGCGACTTCCCACAATTTGATGGTTTTGTCCCCACTCCCACTAGCTAAAACCTTACCATCTGGACTAAATGCTACATAAAAAACCACATTAGAATGACCTGAGAGAGAGTTGATTTCCCTTCCCGTTGCGACTTCCCACAATTTGATGGTTTTGTCAAAACTCCCACTAGCTAAAACCCTACCATCTGGACTAAATGCTACAGACAAAACATAATTAGAATGACCAGTGAGAGAGGTGATTTTCCTTCCCGTTGCGACTTCCCACAATTCGATGGTTTTGTCATAACTCCCACTAGCTAAAACCTTACCATCTGGACTAAATGCTACAGACAAAACATAATTAGAATGACCGGAGAGGGTTTGAGCAAGGGAGATTTTTGTATAGTTAATGGGTTGAATAGGTATGAGTTTTGTTATATCTATTCCACTAGGGCGTAACCAAACAATTCCTAAACCTAATAAAGTAATACTTCCGACAACAATCAAACTGTTTCTAATCTGTTTTTTGGAGAATTGAGGAGGTGAAATCGGTACAGGATGAGGTACAGGATTTTGAGGTTGTTTTAAATTCTGTTCAATACGCTCTAATCGTTGTAAAATAACCTGAGTATTTTGAGGGCGATCAGCCACTAATCTAGCCATTAAATCATCAATCAAATCTAATAGTAAGGGGTTAATATTTTCCGTATATCCACGCCAATTTAAAACATCTCTCATCGGATCATAGATACTCGGATCACAAGGTTCTTTTCCTGTCAATAAATGGACAAAAGTTCTCCCCAACGCAAAGAAATCAGAGGGTGCCACAGCTTGACCATGTTGTTGTTCAATGGGTGTATAACCTACGGAACTAATCCCCGTCACTTGTCCACCCTGTACTTTTTGATAATAAGTTTGCGTTTCTTCCCTGGCTGTGCCAAAATCAATTAACACCAATTCTCCATTATTTCTCATCATAATATTAGGTGGTTTAATATCCCGATGGAAATAATTTTTCTGGTGAATCTTATCTAAAATTAAAACAAGCTCTCGTAACCATTTTAAAGCCTGAGTTTGATTCACCTTCCCATTATTCTTTAACCATTGAATTAAATCAACACCCTCCACCTTTTCCATCACCAAACAATATAATTTG
Organism: Cyanobacteriota bacterium; assembly: GCA_041172365.1. Taxonomy (GTDB): domain Bacteria; phylum Cyanobacteriota; class Cyanobacteriia; order Cyanobacteriales; family Microcoleaceae; genus JBEDKD01. Next base: position 8,442 of record JBEDKD010000441.1, read on the forward strand.
AACCCTGGTTTGGTGGTATATTCAAAATAACTTTCCGCTTGGGGAATCCCTCTCACACCTTGTTGACTTAATTCCTTTAAAACCGCATATTCCCGTTTAAATAATTCTATCGCTTTCGGTTCACTATTCCATTCGGGCTTTAATACCTTTAAAATCTTCGCGGAAAATCCCTGAAAAGCCTCATAAACATTGCCAAAACCACTATCATCACTTAACAAACGACTCACCCGAAATTGACGATTTAACAACAATTGTGATCCACAACTTAAACAGTACGGAGTGTTAGAATTGTTATTATCGGGGTGATCGGGTCGTTTACAGGTAGGATTGATACAGTAACAGGGTTTGGGTGACATAACAGGGAAGATGAATCAAGATAGAGGCGTTTAACTAAAATGATAACCCAGATATGGAATCGAATAATAGGACAAAGGTGAAATCGGGAGCATCTCATTTTTGCAAATATGTCTGTAGGGGCGAAGCATGACCGCAGTAAACATCAAATTATAACTAATAACCTATATACGGTCATGCTATGCGCTGCGCGCAGGCTCCGCCAACGCCCTCTTCAAAGTTGAGATGCACCCGGTGAAAGCCCTGAGTCTGACAAGACAGATAAGATCGTGTCCCTAACTTTATCGGTTTCTGATTAGATGAGTCAACTCTCACGGGTGACGAAGAGGGTGAAAGCCAGACTTGAGGGAAAATCCCAGAAAAAAACCGATCGCGCCTTTAAGAGACAATCCCAGAAAAACGCTCGGGTGCAACTCATTTTTGCAAATACGTCTGTAGTAGGGGCGAAGCATTCCGGCAGTAAATATCACATTACAACTAATAGCCTATATACCGGAATGCTTCGCCCTCTTCTTCAAAAATGAGATGCACCCAAGCGAGACGCTCCCACTACAGTTTTTTTGCTTCTTTGAGATGCTCCCAAGCACGATCGCGCCTTTGAGAAAATCCCAGAAAAAAACCGATCGGCCTTTGAGAGAAAATCCCAGAAAAGCGCGATCGGCCTTTGAGAAAATCCCAGAAAAGCGCGATCGGCCTTTGAGAGAAAATCCCAGAAAAAAACCGATCGGCCTTTGAGGGAAAATCCCAGAAAAGCGCGATCGCGCCTTTGAGGGAAAATCCCAGAAAAACGCGATCGCGCCTTTGAGAGAAAATCCCAGAAAAACGCGATCGCGCCTTTGAGGGAAAATCCCAGAAAAACCGATCGCGCCTTTGAGAGAAAATCCCAGAAAAACGCGATCGGGAATTAAGGAATAAAAATCCCCAAAATTACTTACAAACCGCCTTATAATTAGCATTGCGGACAATAGTACCCGCGGCATCATTAAACAAAACCGGATTATTCGTACTCACCCGGAGTAACTTAGGTTTCTTGCCGACACATTCTTTGATAGACTCACCCCAAGCCGCGAGAGCCTTGGTATATTCAGCTCTAATGCGAATAACATCTTCCGCGGTAACACCTTGAGGAATCGCGGGCGGATTAAAAGCATCAGTAATGGGAGTATTAGTAGTGATGCTGTTATCAACAGCAATATTCGTCAAAATGGGAAAATCAAAAGCTTTAGGCAAAGTGCGATCGGGAAGGATACCAGGAATTAACTGGTACTTTAAAGCCCCGCCCTTATAATCAAGTTTGACATTAGTATCAGCCAACGCGCTCAAGGGGAGGCTTGCCACTAAAGCCGTACAAAAACCCCAAAACAACTTAGATTTCATTCTCGTCTCCTCACAACATGAACCAATGATCAAACATCTGCAAAAATGATTTAACACATCCCCCCAAATCCATAAAATGATTCCAGTTGAATTAAGATATTATCCTCTGAAACTCTGACAGATTTAAGGATTAGCCCAATTTGGACAAAATCATTTTTGACGGATGTTACTCGGCACTGTATCAAATTTTCTCTAAGATATCAAGTTTAGCTCAACAGGAGTCAAACAGGTGACTGGGCTGGAACCTCGATGATAGTATAGTGATACTCTATACAATGGAATATATTAAAATACCTCACAAAACTTACCAATCAAACCCATATTCCGGGTTTCAGGCCGTCGTCTCTTGCCTCAAATAACCAATTTGGGTTGACAATGCCTTCGCCTTTGAGGAAAAAAGCCTCAACCTACAAAGAAATGGCGAAGGTATTGGTTGGTAAACCAGGTTTGGCGTAAGTCCCACTTCAGAGCCCAAAAATTTAAACAAAAATAGGGGGGCATAGCCCCCCTACTCACTGATCAACTCAGAAACCTAACTCAACGTCTTACAGGAAAGTAAAACTATTAGAAGAAAGGGTTGCAGTACGCAAATTCGCAATATTGACAATATCGCCAGGGTTGGAACGATTGGGATCGTAAGCCAAGATATTATCAGTACCACTCTTGTAGAGGATAAACCCAGGACCAGCTGCACCCAATTGTGTCGCATATTGAGATTCCGCTTGCGCCAGTGTGGTAATACTGGTAATCGCGGTGAAGTCAACCAGCTTCGCGCCATTGATATTCACAGTTGTATTCGCGGGCGACTGAAGCGTTACAGAGGTAATACCACCAAAGCTCGTGGAAGAGAAGCGCAAGACATCTCCCGTCACAAAGTCAGTAATAGTATCTCCACCCTCCGTAGGACTGTTGTACACAAAGACATCACTACCCGCGCCTCCCGTCAAGGAATCAGCACCAAGAGCACCTGTAAAGGTATCATCACCAGCACCGCCATTGAACAGATCCGCACCGGAACCGCCCTTAAAGACATCGGCGTAAGCCGTTCCTGTTACTGCACCACCAGTACCCGTCACACCATCAAAGACGATCGGGGTTGTCATGGTGCTGTAATCACCGACGGCACTCACCATCATGGGATTACTATTGATTAAGCCCACCAAAGAGCCACCACCGATTAAGTTAATATCAGCCGTGCTCAGGGAGTTCACACCCAATACAGTAATCGTGCCATTGTTATTGACATTGAGGACTGCTGAAGAACCCGTATAAGTCACGCTTACCGTTCCCGCAGACGAGATACTCAATTTATCCGTACCCGTGACAAAATCCGTGATGATATCGCGCCCTTCTTGGAGAGTCGCACTGGTAGAGCCAAAGACAAACACATCCGCACCAGCACCACCAGTAAAGGTATCATCACCCTTACCACCCGTGAACAGATCCGCACCGGAACCGCCCTTAAAGACATCGGCGTAAGCCGTTCCTGTTACTGCACCACCAGCACCCGTCACACCATCAAAGACGATCGGGGTTGTCATGGTGCTGTAATCACCATAGGCACTCACCATCATGGGATTACTATTGCTCATTGTCGCCAAAGAGCCACCACCGAGAATCTCAATGTCATCTTTATCCAAAGACTTGACACCCAAGAGGGTAATAGTGCCATTGTTATTCAAATTCAAAACAGCCGCGGAACCAGTATAAGTAACACTCACCGTTCCACTGGAAGTAATGCGTAGGGTATCGACACCACTTACGAAATCATAGATAACATCATTGCCCAGGTTGACACTACTGCCTGTGTCAAAGACAAAAACATTATGCCCTTCTCCGCCATAGAGGGAGTCATCACCGGTGCCGCCATCAAGAGTATCGTCCCCTTGTCCACCGTCTAGTATGTCATTACCTTCTCCGCCAACAAGGGAATCATCGCCTTGTCCACCGTCTAGTATGTCATTACCTTCTCCGCCAACCAGTAAATCGTTACCTTGACCCCCCAACATAGTGTCATTACCGGATTCTCCAAACAGAGAATCACGTCCCTGATTACCAAAGAGAAGATCGTTTCCTTCTCCGGCGTTGATGGAATCAGAACCATAACCACCATAGAGGGTGTCATTACCACCTAAACCATTCAGCGTATCATTCGCGGCAGAACCGGGGTAGAAATCCGCTCCAGGGGTACCTATCCATTTGGGATTTAGTTCATCTGGTTTTTTCTCGGCTTCTTTGTCTGTGGATTTAATACCTTTGGCGACAACTTCTACGTTAAATTTGACCAAGACATTGACGAAGTTACCTGATTTGATTTTTTCCTTCTCGCCTGGGTTTTGTTTCAAGTAGAGTATGACTGTCGGATCTCCGGTGGGAATATCTCCGCGAGATGACCCTACTGTCAGGAAGAACAGAAAACTACTCTTGCCTTCAACTTTGAAGTTTTGGCGATAAAACTTGGCATCAAAGAAAGCATTTGGACTTACGTCTTGATAAATTCCTACTTTGAGAAAATATTCAAATGCACTCTTGTATTTACCTGATTTAACTGCATCAGCAACTTCTTGATTTTGCAGTAAATACTTTTCATCAACCAACGGTGTCGAAATCTGTCCTTTGCTAAATCCTACTTTGAGATAATATTCAAAGGTACTCTTGTATTTACCAGACTTAACTCCATCGGCGGCCTCTTTATTTTGTTCCAGAAAATACTTCTCATCAAACAGGGGTGTCGATATCTCGCCTTTGCTAAATCCTACTTTGAGGTAATATTCAAAGGCACTCTTGTATTTGCCAGACTTAACTCCATCGGCGGCCTCTTTATTTTGCTCAAGATAATAGGCTCCATCAAAGAGAGGACTGCAACTATCGCCTTTGCTCATTCCTTCTTTAAGGAAGTATTCAAAGGCACTCTTGTATTTGCCAGACTTAACTCCATCGGCGGCCTCTTTACTTTGCTCAAGATAATAGGCTCCATCAAAGAGAGGACTGCAACTATCGCCTTTGCTCATTCCTTCCTTAAGGAAGTATTCAAAGGCACTCTTATATTTGCCTGATTTGACGGCGGCCGCGGCCTCTTGATTCTGTTCTAAATAATATTTGCCGTCAACGATGGGACTGGGATTATCGCCTTTACTTACCCCGACTTTGAGAAAATATTCAAAGACATTCTTATATTGTCCAGACTGCACTGCGGCGGCGGCTTCTTTGTTGGTTTCGAGATAAAATTTACCATCAAAGAGAGGAGAACAACTCAGACCATTTTTCAGGCCTTTCTTCAGGAAGTGTTCTAAGGGATTTTTGAATTTGCCATCCTTAATGTCTTTTTCGACTTCAGGATTTTGCTTGACATAATAATCCAGATCAATCAAGGCATTCGGACTGATGCCATTTTTATATCCTGATTTCAGGAAATGTTGGAATGCTTTCTTGAATTGACCTTTATTGATTTTTGCTTGTAATTTGGGATTTTGTGCCAGGTAATAGCTTTCATCAAATAAAGGTGTAGGAACTAAACCTTTGGTGGCTCCTACTTTAAAGAAGTATTCCGCGGGAGTCTTGACAGAGCCATCCGCGATCGCGATCTTTACTTCGGGATTGTTATTGACTAAAAATTCACTGTCAAAGAAGTCAGAAAATTGCCGACCTTCTTTGATGCCAAATTTAACAAATTGTTCCAGGGGACTCTTGATGTCGCCTTTGTCAAGGTTGGCTTTGATGTCAGGATTTTTGGCTAAATACTCCTGGCTACTGAAGAAGATACTAAACTCAAGACTGACATTATATTGACCAACCTGGAGGAAATAATCAATGGGATTCTTGTATTCGCCCTTATCTACAGCCTCTTTAACTATCTGGTTTTCCGATAAAATGCTGGAGCTGACGAAGAGACTACATTCCCGTTTTTCTTCTTTCCCAAATTTCTTGAAGTGTTCTTTACCGTTCTTAAATTTACCCTTTTTCACCTCCTCGGCGACATCTGGGTTCAGTTGCAAATACAATTCTTCATTAAATATATCCGCCAAGATTAGTCCCTGTGGTTTTGGTGTCACAGGTGCTAAGGGCTCCGTTGATACTGGTACGACACCATTACTAATGTCGGGTGAACTACCTAATGATGTTAATTGAGGAGAACTTCCCAAGGTTGTGACATCAGGTGAACTTCCCAATGGTGTTAAATTAGGTGAACTTCCCAAGGTTGTGACATTAGGTGAACTTCCCAATGGTGTTAAATTAGGTGAACTTCCCAAGGTTGTGACATCAGGTGAACTTCCTAAGGGTGTTAAATTAGGTGAACTTCCCAATGGTGTCACATCAGGCGAACTGCCCAATGGTGTGACATCCGGTGAACTTCCCTGTGATGTGACATCAGGCGAACTTCCTGATGACAGGAGTTGGGGTGATGTACCTGATTGGTTATTGCTAGGGGTGACATCGGGTAATGTCCCTGCTTGTTCTGTTGTTGCCATGATAATTTACCTCGTGAACGAGAAGCGAAATGAACCCTATTTACTGAGTTATTGCATCAGACTTGCCGACTCAGGGATTCGGCCTAAGTGGACTAATGAACACCTGAAACGATGGAACCTATAATCCGAACCTTTAGCTTTTTTTTCTGAACCGACGATTTGGCCACTGTATCAATTAATAGATGCTTCTCAAGTGAATGGTATAAGGAAACTGATTAAGCTTCACCAATTTACCCCACAGAGATATCAGAAGGGTTAATTCTGATAACCCTTAGTTTTACTGACGAACTAAGAGAAACAAAAGTTCCGAAGGTTCCCAATATTTGTAAAATTCGTCAAAGCGGAAGTCCCCTAAATAATAGTGTTCCCTTATTTTTGGGGGGAACTCTCAGTATATTCACGGATCTTTAGAGAAAAAATGTTACTACCACGGTTAAAGGTGGACTCCCTTCGGTTTAGATGGGGATGAGTCGGGTTGTTAGGACACCCAGTAGGGACAGGGCACTGCCGTGTCCCTACCCTCCAGAAGGCGCTGAAGCCAAATTTCACCTCATCCCTGTTAACAGGAATGCTGATCTGTTTTGATACAAATTGCGCCACGGCATTCGCGTTATTTTGTCAATCTGTAGTGTGGCTTTGCGGGTGTGGCTTTGTGGGAGCGCGATCGCACAAGCAGAAGTGGATTTCAAATCTTGAGAAAAAAAAGTCACCACAATGGTTAAAGGTGGACTAAGTTCGATTTATATTTATATGTGTCGGATTGTTACTACCAAAGTTGAACAGATTATGCTTATAGGCCACGATGTCAAGAAAAACATCGGCCACAAGTAGGACTACACCAACGGTCAATATTTGGGGAGTATCTGGCCAGAAGTTAGCTTAAAATATGCTTTGATGTTAGGTTGACTCACCTAATGAAAATTGATGGAGTGACAAGTACAAATGCGATCCCGCTACTGATATAATCAACAGGTATTTTGACTGTGATGGTTCAAGATAATGGTTGAAAAAGCTATCCTTCTGTGGTTATCAGTCCAAGGACTATTATCCCAAGTTAGAGGGAGAAAATTTTTTACCATCGAATATCAACGGTTATACATGGGGTCAAAAAACTTTTTAATTGCTCTACTAAAGGCAAATTAATATTTTTGATGGAGAAAGAAAATGACAAAAATTCTGCTCATTGAAGATACAGATTCTCTCAGAGAACTAATTATAAAAACGTTGGAATGTTTTGATTATGAGGCGATCGGAGCGGAAAACGGGAAAGTTGGCCTGCAACTAGCTGAGGCACATTTACCCGATCTCATTCTTTGCGACATTATGATGCCAGAAATGGATGGTTACGAAGTGTTAACAACCCTGCGCCAAAAACCAGAAACCGCGATCATTCCTTTTATTTTCCTCAGTGCTAAAGCTGATAAATCTGATATTCGCCAAGGTATGAATCTCGGAGCCGATGACTATCTGACAAAGCCTTTTACCGCGGAGGAATTGAAGGAGGTGATCGCGGTTCGACTAGAAAAACAAGCCGCCCGTAAGCAAGCTGAAGAGAAGTTACGCGAAAGTGAGACAAAATTTCGTCTATTAGCCCAGCGCGAAGAACTCCTCAATCATCTAGCCAAGCAGATTCGCCACTCCCTCGATCTCAATACTATTCTCAATACTGTAGTTAATGAAATTCGCAATCTTTTCGAGATTCATTGGTGCGGGTTTCTTTGGTATCGGACTGATGTGGAAAACCCCTACTTTGAACTGATCCATGAAGCGAGAGATCCTGCTTTAGAAAGCATAACTCACTGTAATTTTTGGGACGGGCTTCCCTTGCTAGAAATAACTGTCTTAAAGCACCAGATACTCCAGTTAGATAACATCTCAATAGCTCCCGATATAGATGAGAAGAGTCGAGTTTTTTTAACTCATTTGGGAGTTACTTCTCTCTTAGCTATTTCTATTAAAACCAATTCCCAACGAGTGGGTGTGGTGATTTGCGAACACTTTACTATTCCTCGGAAATGGAATATTAATGAAGTCGAACTGTTGCGAGCTGTGGCGGATCAACTCGCGATCGGCATCGATCAAGGGGAACTTTACACTCAAAGTCGCTTCGCGGCAACTAGGGCTCAAATTCAAGCCCAACAGTTAGAGCAAGCTTTGTCTAAAATACAACAAACTCAAGCTCAACTTATTCAGACAGAAAAGATGTCAAGTTTAGGACAATTGGTAGCTGGAGTAGCCCATGAAATTAATAATCCAGTCAACTTTATCCACGGCAATGTTGACTACATGAAAGATTACATCCAAAATCTACTCCAATTGTTACATCTTTATCAGGAAAATCATCCTGAGCCTAGTCCACAAATTAAAGAGCTGGCTGAATCTATTGATCTGGGATTTCTCGTTAATGACTTGCCTAAAGTTTTTTCTTCTATGAAAATGGGGACTAATCGCATTCGGGAGATCGTGCGCTCTCTGCGAAATTTCTCTCGCCTTGATGAGGCAGAGATGAAAAAAGTTGACATTCACCAAGGTATTGATAGCACTTTATTAATCTTGCATAGTCGATTGAAAAATAATCCCGATACTTCAGGGATTGAGATTATTAAAGACTACGGTGATTTGCCTTTGGTAGAGTGCTATCCTGGGCAATTAAATCAGGTATTTATGAATATTCTCAATAACGCGATCGATGCCCAGGAAGATTACAATACTCAAATATCTGCGGAAGATTTACAAAGGCCACCCCATACCATCACGATTTGCACTAGACTGTCGGAAATTGATAGTGTAACTGTAGAGATTATTGACAATGGGCCCGGAATGGCAGAAGATGTCAGAACGCGAATTTTTGACCCTTTTTTTACCACAAAACCTGTGGGCAAAGGTACAGGATTGGGTTTGTCAATTAGTTACCAAATTATCGTCGATAAACATAGAGGAACCCTTGATTGCCTGTCAGAAATAGGAGCCGGAACGCGGTTTCGGATTACAATTCCGATCTGTCATTGCAATTGATAAAAGCCCAGTATTTGATCCTTACATTTGGCAAGTTGGCGGCTAAAGTCTGAGATATTTTTCTCGAAAGAATGAAACTTTAATAAAGTAGTGCAGGCATCTTGCCTGCTTTTGATCTCAAGGGCTCCCCGACAAACTATAGTCATTTCAACGTATATTGAGAAATCTCAAAAACAGTCACAGTAAGAAGAAGCTAGATTTAACGCGTCTCATTTTATTTGGAATGACTATACACCACAAAGGCACTAAGGCACTAAGGAAGAAGGGAGAAGGGAGAAGGAATTCAGAGGAAGCAATACACCACAAAGACACTAAGACACTAAGACACTAGGGAAGAGGGAATTCCTCAGAAGGAATGGGGTGCAACTCAGTTTTGAAAAGGGCGTTGGCGGAGCCTGCGCCAACTACAGACATATTTGCCAAAATGAGATGCACCCGTTTTCATCGTGGTTTCCTCTTACTGTGGTGATGTTATTGTCTTTCAGCCAATTGACAACGGCATCGTTTTCTTCTCCCCCATCTACGACATCACCCAGACAAATAATTCGATCTACTTGCCGTGACTTAATATCTGCTAAAACGGTATTAAATCCGTCCCAATTTCCATGAATATCCGAAATAATTGCCGTTTTCATAAGCAATTAAAATTAAATAAATTGAGGATTTTGTTGATCGGGGAACCCTTGAGATCGAACGCAGGCAAGATGCCTGCACTACTTTATTTTATTTTTGTTTTTCAGTTGGATGACATTAGTGGCATGGTGCAATTTTGGGGGTAATGATGATGCAGTTGTATGTGATAATATTAGCAGGTAATTTATTTTTCTAAGTCCGCGATCGCTTTGGGAACTCCCGCGGTTAAGACTTCATGGCCATGAGGTGTCACAAGGACATCATCTTCGATACGGATACCAATACCACGCCATTTTTCGGGGACTTCGGGTTGACCTTCAACGGGCTTAATATTGGGCCCAATATAAATACCGGGTTCAACGGTTAAAACTTGACCGGGTTGTAATAATTGGGGATTTTCACCATATTGATAAACTCCTACATCATGGACATCTAACCCTAACCAATGTCCGGTTCGGTGCATATAAAATGGTTTATATTTCTCCTCTTTAATAATTTCTTCTATGTCCCCTTGTAATAATCCTAATTCCATTAATCCTTCCACTAAAACTCGCACCGCGGTTTCGTGAATTTTGCTATAGGGATTTCCGGGTTTCACTTCTTCAATTGCCTTAAGTTGGGCTTCTAATACCAATTCGTAAATGATTTTTTGTTCAGGGGTAAATTTGCCGTTAACGGGGTATGTGCGAGTGATATCCGCGTTATAATACTGATAGGCACATCCGGCATCTATTAGTAATAAATCCTTGTCTTGTAATTGACAGTTATTCTCGATATAATGGAGAATACAAGCATTAGCTCCAGAGGCTACAATGGAAGGATAAGCCGGACCATCACCGCCGTTTTTACGAAAAATATATTCTAATTCTGCTTGGATTTCATGTTCGTAACGTCCGGGTTTCGCGAAATTCATTACATAATTATGAGCTTCTACGGAAATATCTGCGGCTTTTCGCATTAATTCTAATTCACTTTCGCTTTTAATGAGACGTTGGGGGTGTAGAATAATTCCTGCGTCTTCGATCGCGATCGGTCCGATGCCTTTTTTGGGATAAGTGGCTAAAAGCCGTTGCCAATGACTAATAATAGTATTATTAAAATCACGATCGCGCCCCATGCGATAATAAACGCGATCGGCCTTTTCTAAATACTTAGGTAATTTTTCCTCCAATTCATTAATCGGAAAAGCTTCATCAGCACCATAAAGTTCCTTTGCCCCTTCTACCCCAGCACGATAACCACTCCAAGTTTCCTTTTCGGGATCTTTCGGACGCACAAATAACACAAATTTATGTTCTTCATGATGGGGAGCCAAAACAGCAACCGTCGCGGGTTCATTAAATCCAGTCAAATAGAAAAAATCGCTATCTTGACGAAAATTATATTCAACATCATTGTGCATAACCGCGGTTGGAGCACTGCGAAATATCGCGGTTCCATTGCCAATTTTTGCCATTAATTGTTCTCGACGGGAGCGATATTCCAGAGGGGTGATCATGGGATTATTCCTGTTTGGCTGATGCTTTTCTCAAATGAACCACAAAGGCACTGAGGACACAAAGGGGGGATTTTGCCTTAGAGTTAGGTGAAAGAAGAAAGAGAAGAAATAAAGCTTAATAGGGGTTTTCTCCTGTTGTCTTTCTCTCTCTTTTCTTTGTGCCTTTGTCGTTATACTATAAGGGTAATTGTAATGAACCACAAAGGCACTGAGGACACAAAGGGGGGATTTTCCATTACATTTAGCTTAAGGAAGAAAGAGAAGAAATAAAGCTTAATTGGGGGTTTCTCCTGTTGTCTTTCTCTCTCTTTTCTTTGTGCCTTTGTGTCTTTGTGGTTATACTCTTAAAAAACTGCTCTTGTCGCAATTTTTTGGGGAAATTTTTATCACAATAAAACGAAATCCCAATACAAGTTAATCTTATTGGGATTTGGCTTTATGTGCAAATTTAAAAGTGGGAGACCTGGGATTCGAACCCAGAACCAGCGGATTAAGAGTCCGATGCGCTACCGTTGCGCTAGTCACCCCTGGTATTATATTAGCACAGGTCTATGGAGAAATCAATAGCTGGAATGAAGAAATTTTATCTTCAAATAGACATCTCCAAAAACTACTGTAGGGTAGCATTAGCCTGCCATTGCTCCGATTTGTAGGAGATGTCTAATGTAAAACCGAGACTGAGTAGGGGTTTTGTCGCGGGGCGATTTCCTGAGAAACTGCCCCGCGGGGATGAAGGAGGTTTGTTAAGGACGCGCGCTTTTGGCTTTGGGCCTTCAAATGCCCCAAAATTAGAGAACGGGTTGAAATTGCTCTTTTTCGGGAACCGTGGTGTATTCCGCGACGATTTGGCGCAACTCTTCACCGTCAATGGTTTCTTTTTCAATTAATAAGTCAACCAGGCGATCGATGACAACACGATTGTCGCGAATGATGCGACGGGTTTCATTATAACAATGGTCAACGATGCTCCGCACTTGCATATCAATTTGAGAAGCAATTTTTTCGGAATATTCGGAACGCGCCGTAAAGTCCCGTCCTAAGAATACTTCACTTTGTTGAGCTTCTAATGATAAGGGTCCTAATGTTGACATCCCAAACCGTGTTACCATTTGACGCGCCATTCCGGTAACTTGTTGTAAGTCATTTCCGGCGCCTGTTGTTACTTCGGCATTACCAAAAATGACTTCTTCGGCGGCTCGTCCACCTAGAGCGCCACAAATACGGGCTAGTATTTGCGATCGCGAAATTAAGCCTTGTTCTTCATTGGGCATAAACCAGGTTAAACCGCGGGCTTGGCCACGAGGAACAAGGGTGACTTTTTGCACGGGATCATGGTCTTTTAAGAGTGTACCAACGATCGCGTGACCGATTTCGTGATATCCGATCAGTCGCTTACTCTTACTATCGACTAAGGGAGTTCCCTCCATACCCGCGACTACACGATCAACCGCGTCATCAATTTCTAACATGGTAATCGCGTCTTTACGACGACGGGCGGTTAAAATTGCCGCTTCATTGAGTAAGTTGGCTAAGTCAGCACCACTAAAACCGGGGGTACGACGGGCGATCGCTTCTAAGGCGATTTCGGGGGCTAATTTTTTATTGCGCGCGTGGACTTCTAAAACGGATAAACGTCCTTTAATATCAGGTGTATCGACGGTAATTTGACGATCAAAACGGCCCGGACGTAATAACGCGGAGTCAAGGACATCTGGGCGGTTAGTCGCGGCAATGACAATAATTCCGGTATTGCCTTCAAATCCGTCCATTTCCGTTAACATTTGGTTCAGGGTTTGTTCGCGTTCATCGTTGCCACCGCCAATACCCGCGCCCCGTTGACGACCTACCGCGTCGATTTCATCAATAAAGATGATACAAGGTGCGTTTTCTTTGGCTTTTTTGAATAAGTCTCGGACACGCGATGCTCCGACACCGACAAACATTTCCACAAATTCGGAACCGGAGATGCTAAAGAAGGGGACTCCGGCTTCACCCGCGATCGCCTTGGCTAATAGGGTTTTCCCTGTACCCGGAGGACCGACTAATAAGACTCCTTTGGGAATACGAGCACCTACCGCGGTAAAGCGTTCTGGTTTTTTCAGGAAGGTGACAACTTCTTGTAATTCTTCTTTGGCTTCATCGACACCCGCGACGTCATCAAATAAGACTCCGGTTTTGGCTTCCATTGAGAAACGGGCTTTGGATTTGCCAAAATTCATGGCTTGGCCCGGACCCCCTGGGACGTTATTACTGCGACGGAAGAGGAAATAAAGTCCGCCAACCAGAAGGAGAGGGAAAATGAGATTTCCTAAGATACTCCAGATCGCGCCATCATTACGCATGGGGTGGGAGTCAAAGGCAATATTGGCATCTCGGAGTTTGGTAATAAGTTCCGGGGAATTGGAGGGTAAGTCAACGCGTAACCGTTGTACTCGGTTATCTAAGTCGGGATCTACGGCTTCGACGATCGCGGTACGTCCTCCATCATAGAGATCGACACTGGTTACGCGATCGGCGTTTAAGTAGTCTAAGAAACGCCCATAACTCATGCGAGTGCTGGCTGTATTCTTAGTCATTTCCCCGGATGTCGTGGCAAAAGCGTTTTGCCACACGAAAAACCCGATGACTAAGAGGGGTATAGTCCAAAGTAAGACAATTCTCCAAGATATTTTCATAATTTAGTTCGCGGGTTAGATAGGCTTTTTACAGGCACTCTGACAGTGCAGGTGAAATGCAGCAGTTATTTAGTTTCACAATCTTAACATAAGTTAACGTATCGTAATGGGGATTGGTGATAAGGGATTGGTGATAAGGGATTGGTGATAAGGGATTGGTGATAGGGGATTGGTGATAGGGGATTGGTGATAAGGGATTGGTGATAGGGGATTGGTGAAATTTTTGTTGTCCCCAGTCGTAGGGACACGGCAGTGCCGTGTCCCCAGTCCCTAGTCACGAAAAAAATTTGGTTTGGGGTATTGCATTATTGGTGAGAGTATGTTAGATTAAGTAATTGTCCGGGCGATTAGCACAGTGGTAGCGCACTTCCTTCACACGGAAGGGGACACAGGTTCAAATCCTGTATCGCCCATAGGTTTCAGCTTTTGCCGAGGAGAATCAATTCTCCTCGAAAACGCCCAAAATCTTCACACGGAAGGGTTGACACTCCCACCCCTAAAGGGGATGGGATTCTTAAGAGATTTCGCTCTTAATATCCCAGAGAGATAATTGCTTATTCTCTGGATTCTTGCCCACACGCCGTTTGCCTTTTGTAGGCAGCGTATTATCTGACAAGCGTTCATACAATCCGACATCAAAAAGAGTCGTTTGTATTGGTTTCGGAGAGTCCCCCCGTACCTTTTTCTTGAAAATCTTAACAATATTTAAACCGTTCTGGGAAATCGCTTTTTGCTTGACATTTCTTGCAGCTTGCAAATTAGCATCATCTATGTGACCACAGTTAGTACAAAGGAACTTTTCGCCATTTCTACTAGCTTTATCAATATGACCACATTTGCTACAAGTTTGACTGGTATGTTTAGGATTAACTCGGTATAATCTCTTTCCTGACTTTGCCGCCAGATACTCAAGTTTTTGGGTTAACGCATACCAAGACGCATCGGCAATTGAACGATTTAAACCACGTTTAGCTGATTGACCATTTGAGAGAAATCTTCCCGTTTCTGATTTGACAGGTTTACACCGTTTCATCATACCAGAAATGTTTAAATCTTCAACCGCGATTGCGTCAGCTTTTCTCACAATTAGATTAGCTGCATCCCATTGGTAAGACTCGCGTCTTTGTGCAATTTTGTTATGCAGTTTATTAACAAAATGTTGAGATTTTGCTCGATTTTTACTCCCTTTTTGTTTACGATTAACTCGTCTTTGTCTAACTTTCATTAAATGACGAGTTTTCTTATTAGTATAAAAACGAGGATTGTCGATGACACTTCCATCCGACAAATAAACCAATTTACCTAATCCCATATCACAGCCAATAATTGTTTTTACTTCGGAATCGGCTCTAACAGGAAAATCAGGAACAGATTTATCCTCTAATCGAACTGAGACATACCAACCATCTACTTTTTGCCTCACTGTAACAGTTTTAATTTGAAATCCAACGGGAATAGAGCGCGAATTATAAAAACGCATCCATCCGATTTTAGGCAAATAGATTTTATTTCCCTTAAATTTCACTCGTCCGGGCTTGTAAGAGAAGGACTTAAAATCGTGACGACGCTTGAATTTTGGGAATCCTGCACCCTGAAAAAACTTATTGAAAGACTCATTGACTCTCGCGGTCATTAATTGTAAAACCCCTATATCAATACTTTGATACCAAGGTCTAGCCGCCTTTAAATCTTGCAGATTAGCATCTTGCATCAAAGATGGGGTACGCTTAGGAGATTTATCTTTTTCTCCTTCTTTTTGAGCTTTACCATTTCCATCTTTCCAAGGATTCGCTAATTGAGTTCCCTTCACAACTGCACAAGTTAAAGGCGTGGCTACGGCTTGGGTTTGTAAATCACAATATTCCCCCATGAGAAACTGTTGATGCCATCCATCAATTCTATCTCTCAGACACCAATTATAAG
>JBEDKD010000442.1:0-6886 GCA_041172365.1 Cyanobacteriota bacterium
GTTTTTGACGAAGGTATTGTTAAAGAAACCCGGTTTCTACCTAAGCAGAAAAAGGAGAATAGTCTATAACCATTCTCCTTTTTACATTTTACAAGATCAAGAGTAAATTACCAAGGCGCGATCGCCCTTATTTGGGGTTATTTTTATTGGGTCCTTGATTTTTCATATTTTGATGACGTTGTTTCATTAATTCATCTAACTTAGTCCGTTGTTGAGGAGTTAAGACTTCACGCATCGCCAACATACTTTGAAAATGTAAATCTTCTAACTGTTGCTTAATTGCCATTACTTGACGATGTTTTTCACGAATTTGATTGGAATCCGCATTAGAAGTCATTAATGTCCGTAATTCCTGTTGCGCTTGCTGGAAGGCTTGACGCTGACTTGTTAATTGAGGTTGATATTGATCACGAATTGACTTAATTTGTGCTTTTTGAGCATCGCTTAATCCGAGTTTCTCAAATACGCGATCGGGATTCCCCCTTCCTGGTTTTCGCCCAGGTTGTTGGGCAATTTCATCAGAATATTGGCGCAGAGATTGTTGGGGATTAGGTGCTGCAAAAGCCGCGGTGCTTCCCAAGGATAACATGAGCAAAGTTAAGGCAGAAATGCGACGTAAAGACATAATAATTACCTCGTAAAAATAGGAAGAAGGAAGAAGGAAGAAGGAAGAAGGAGGAAGGAAGAAGGAAGAAGGAAGAAGGAGGAAGGAAGAAGGAAGAAGGAAGAAGGAAGAAGGAAGAAGGAGGAAGGAAGAAGGAATTAAAAACGTCAAATACTGTCTAGGTTGCGATCAATATTTGTTACTGGTTAATTTTTTGAGAAACCCCGAATTACCAACAATACCTTCGCCATTTCTTTGTAGCCATTTCTTTGTAGGTTGGGTTGAGGCACGAAACCCAACACATTTTTTTGGTTTCGTGCCTCAACCCAACCTACGACTAACGATGCTCTTGGTGGTTACTTTGATTTTTCTCAACTTGAGACGTAATCATATCCCGTGAATCGTTTTTATTTTTTTGATTGTAACGGTTTGATTCGTTCTTATTTGGATTGGCTTTATGCTCTTGATGTTGACGATTTAATTGTTGATTATTGGCTTGATTTTGCCAAGTGCCTTGAGATTTATTACTCAATTGCTCATCACGTTGATGTTGCCAAGTGCCTTGAGATTTATTACTTAATTGCTCGTTACGTTGATTTTGCCAAGTGCCTTGAGATTGATTACTCAATTGGTTGTTATTTTTATGTTGCCAACCCCCTTGAGATTGATTACTCAATTGGTTGTTATTTTTATGTTGCCAACCCCCTTGAGATTGATTACTTAATTGCTCGTTACGTTGATTTTGCCAAGTGCCTTGAGATTTATTACTCAATTGCCCATTAGGTTGCTTTTGACAACCGCCTTGAGATTGATTATTCAATTTATCATTAGAGTATTTGGGATTAGGGGCTGCAAAAGCCGCGGCACTTCCTAAAGACAACATGAGTAAACTTAAGACAGAAACACGACGTAAAAACATGATAATAACCTAGAAAAATAAGTGCTGATACTGGGTTAATTGTCTTGGAAATTTGCCTTAAAAAAGTATTCCTCATTATGGGTTTCTTGATACTTATCTCCAGAAGCTTCATGGAGGGTACTATCCCAATTATTAATGAGAAAAGCTTCTAATTCTGCCTCTTGCCCTTGGGCGATGGGTTGGATTTGTGTTGGTTTGAACAGGAAATAACCTGATACTGTGATTAACACACTCGTCACGATCGCGGCGGGAACCAACCATAAACGTTTAACAGTTGTTTGGTTAATTCTTGGCTCCTGGGCAATGGCAATTATTATTCGTTCCTCTAAGTCAGGGATACTATCAGGAGGAATTGGGGAATTTCTCTTTAAGAAATAAACCAGTTTTTGATCC
The DNA here is from genome assembly GCA_041172365.1 of Cyanobacteriota bacterium. Classification (GTDB taxonomy): domain Bacteria; phylum Cyanobacteriota; class Cyanobacteriia; order Cyanobacteriales; family Microcoleaceae; genus JBEDKD01. The sequence goes on from JBEDKD010000442.1 coordinate 1,917, forward strand.
TCAATGGGTTCAGTCATAAATTAACCCCCTGTTTTTGTAAAAATTGGCGTATCGCGGATCTGGCATGAAAAAGACGCGATTTGACTGTTCCCACGGGCACCCCTAAAATTTCTGCCACTTCTTTTTGTGGGACATCTTCTAAATCATGTAATACCAAGACAGCACGATGCTCAAAACTAAGGTGATCGAGTCCTCGTTGCACTAAGTCTTGATAATGTAAATTCATTAATTCCGAAGACTCAACCACGCGATCGGGTATTGATAATTTCGCTTCTAAGGAGTGTTGTTTGGCAAAACTTTCGCGTTGATCAGTGGCAACATTCCAAGTAATGCGATAGAGCCAAGTCGAAAAAGTGTTCCGTTGTTTAAGTTTCGGTAAACCTTTCCAGACTCGTAAAAACACTTCTTGCACTAAGTCATCGAGAAGGGATGAGCCACAGAGTTGATATAGGGTTGCCCTGACTTTGTGCTCATAGCGTCGATAGAGATGCCGAAATGAGGCGCGATCGCCATTGACGCATCGCTCGATGAGTTCTATATCAGAGTTATTAGCAACATCGGCAGATACCGTTGTTAACACCTGTGGATACTCCTGAGCAATTCTGAATCTGAGCTTTAGACACGACTTCTCACAAGAAGGTTCAAATAATTTTTTCGCACTTACCCAGAAGCTCAGAAACCGGGTTTCTTTACTCCACTCATTTAAGACAACAGAGGAAGATCAGAAACCCGTTTCCATAATTCTTGCCACAATTTTTTTGTCAAAATGGTACAACCACTAAGGCACAAAGACACAAAGACAGGAAAAAGATTCAGGTTAACCCCTATTGAGATGATGTGTTAAAGATACTAATGAACCCCCCCTTACCTTCTTTGTGTGACACAAAATAATCACAAATCACTCCTTTCTATCCTTTGTGCCTTTGTTTCTTTGTGGTTTATTTTATTTCCATCCTAAAGTCCACCTTTGAGGGTGAGATTTTGGCTGAGGTATTGTTTACCCCACTCAATAGACATCTCCTAAAAATAAGGTTAAAGGCAGGCTAATGCTACCCTACAATGGTTTTTGGAGATGTCTCATTGAGACAACAGACAACAGCCAGAAACCCGGTTTCTAATATAAAAATCGCGGTAAATCTTGAGTTAAACGCACTTCGAGCACCATCCCCGGTTGAATGGTCCCAGGATGAGGGGCTGTAACAAAGGTAGTCGCGGCTCCCGCGGCAGCCCCCGCTAATAATCCGATTCCTGAAAACCCCGTTAGCAGTAATAACGCGATCCCGCCAATACTGGTATTACGAATCAGAGCCCCTTGGGAAGGTTTGGCCGCGCCTTTTATGGGCTGAGATTCCGCGGCTAAGGGAATTGAAGTACCATTCACATAAAAAGCCCGCGCAATAAAGCGACTTCCCTCTTGACTTGTGACAAATTCTCCAATTACGGGTGTATTTGGGGGAATTAACATCGCGCCATTACTATCCATAATTCCCCCTTGTAGTAATAAGACATCTTGGCGATCGGGTTTTGGTTCCAATTTCAAGGGGTTTTCTAAGGGATAAACCATCGTTAATGTCGTACCCGCGGGCAATAAAATATTCCCTGGCAGTGCTTGAATGCCATTAGTTTCTCCCCCTTGATTCGGTAAAGGTTCACCAAACGCGAGTATTTGGCCCGGAGTGGCAAAGGGCACCTGTCTTGAGGGGGGGGCAAAGGTTTGCATCGTTGTGGAAGGTGGCGGGGGTACAGTAGCTTGGCGCGATCGCGTGGGAGGAGACGCGGGTACTGTCACCACGGGCGGGGTTGTCGGTGGCAAAGCATAAGAAGGATACGCGGGAACTCTCGACACCGCGGGAGTAGGAGTCGGTATTGTCACTGTCGGAGGAGTAAAAGTTTGTTGAGGAGTGACTTGGGGACTCGGTTGAGGAGTAACTTGGGCAGTGGGTGAAGGACTGGGTTCGGGACTCGGTTGAGTCGCGATATTATTGGGTGTAGGGGTTGGTGGTTTCAGTTGGGGACGCACAACCCAACGATTATTAGTACCTTGTCGTTGTAATTGTACTTGTTCACGCGTTAGGGTAATTTCTGGAGCAAAGTTAATCTCGATTTTCGCCTCTTCGGGTTGAGATTGAGTTAAACTAATGGAGCGAATTGCCCCGTTTTCATAGAGTTGAGTGCTATTGGTAGTAATTTGAAGATTAGGGATTTTGATGACAATACGAGTGGGTTTTTCCAGTAGGGAATATTGGGGGTAAATTCCTTCAGGAAGGGTAAATTCTAATTGGGAAGTGCTCGGATCGAATTGCCATTCGGAGATACTGGCTAGGGCTATGAGTTTCCCTTGAGAGGGCATCACCGCGATCGCGCTCGGATGAGATACTCCTAATAGGGCTAAAATACCCACCAAACTCAGGGTTTTTAGTACAGATAGTGGCAAAGTAGGGTACTGCATAACTTTTGGTTTCTATATTTGAGAGACAATCTATGGAAAATTGACACGAGCGCGATCGGGTATTCCGGTTAATCTTAATATGATAATAGATATTGTCATTAGTTTATCATTGGGGTTAACCTAAATCCCAAGGAGCAGCAAAGACGATGACAAAAATTAACAAGTGGAAAGTCTTACAGTCGGACTGGGTATTAAATAACAAATGGTGTCAAGTGCGACAGGATAAGGTACAATTACCCAATGGCACAATTATTGACGATTATTTTGTCACAATTCGCCCAGATATTGCTTTAGTCTTTCCGGTAACAAGTGAAAATCAAGTCGTTTTTGTCCGTCAATATCGACATGGTTTAAGGGAGATTTTATTAGAATTACCCGCGGGCGCTTTTAATCCTCTCGAAGAAACCGCGGCAGTCGCGGCGGCCAGAGAATTAAGAGAAGAAACCGGATATATTGCCCAGACAATGATTCCTTTAGCCGTCTTATCCGATAATCCCGTAAAGGATACAAATAAAATTCATTTATATTTAGCAGAAAATGTGCAACCCTCAGCCCATAGAGATTTAGATATTACCGAAGAAATCGAAATAGTCTTAATTCCTCTGACAGAAGTAATGACAAAAATAATGAACGGTGAAATTTATATTGCCGGAAGTGTTGCCGCGTCTTTTTTCGCCTTAGAATTTTTCCGAAATCGCGAGCCGTAGGTTGGGTTGAAGCGAAAACTCACTTTTATTAGGAGAATATCCACGTCTTCCACAGAACCCCCAGAATTGTAGCAGTCGTCAACGGGTTGAGGATAAGGGGCTTAAACCCCCTATTTGACTTTGCTTCCCTGAGAATGTCCTAACCGCTCTGGCCCTTGCTATATAGAGGTATATTCCCCCTATTACCTATTACCTATTGCCTATTCCCTATTGCCTATTCCCTATTGCTTATTACCTATTACCTATTACCTATTACCTATTACCTATTACCTATTCCCTGCTGTAAAAAAAAGGTGCGCGATCGCGCACCCTAGGGAAAAAGAAAAAGACCTATTTATGGAGAAAATTAATAGGTTTCAACGTGCCAGCGGTGAGCCTTCTTCAATTGCTTCTGATAATCAGACCAATTGACATCAAACTTACTAGAAGCCACGGACATTCCTTCATCAATACCGCCTTCCATACCTTTCAAACCACAGATATAAGTATGGGTATTGTCTTTTTGAATTAACTGCCACAATTCATCAGCATTTTCTTTAATCCGGTCTTGAATATACATCTTACCGCCTTGGGCATTTTGTTGCTCACGGCTGATAGCATAAGTCAAGCGGAAATTGTCAGGAAATTCACGTTGTAGTTGTTCCAATTCTTCCTTATAAAGAATATTAGGAGTATAGGGCACACCGAAGAATAACCAAGCTAAACCTTTAAACTTGTAATCTTCATGTTGTTCCTTAAACATCCGCCACAGGAAGGCGCGGAAAGGTGCAATACCAGTTCCCGTTGCCATCATAATAACAGTAGCATTTTCATCATCGGGAAGTAACATTTCTTTGCCGACGGGACCAGTGATTTTCACATCAGCACCAATGGCAAGATTGCACAAATAAGTCGAGCAAACACCATAGACTGTTTCGCCAGTTTCGGGGTGTTTATAGACTAATTGGCGGACGCAAAGAGACACAGTTTTATCATCGACATAATCGCCATGACGGGTGGAGGCAATGGAATAAAGTCTCATTTTATGAGGCTTACCATTGTTATCGGTGCCATCTGGGATAATACCAATACTTTGACCTTCTAAATAACGAAGATTGCCCGCGGAAATGTCAAAGATCAGGTGACGCACAGTTCCTTCGCCGCCTTCACGCACTAACTCCTGATTAGAGATACATTGACCAACAAAGGGCGCGTTAGGGCGATAGATATTCACAGGAATATCTTTTGCAGCATGTTTTTCCTTCACAGGAGTTGAGGGAGTGCTAGGTGCAGACTCCATCGGCGCGCTTTGGACTCCAGCCTCAGATTTCGCGTTGATGCTTTTGAGTGTTTCTGCATTCAGAGGTTGGATACTGACAATTTTTCCACCCAAACGGTTAATGCGACGCATTTCTTGATTCATGCGATCGTAGGGTACTGCAATAAAGATATTGCCACTACGACGAATAGGGAAGCTCGTTTGATCCGTAACTTCGTTCTGACGCAAACCCGTGACTTCATAAATAAAGACTCGGCTACCCGATTCGGAATTCGCCGCGACACCTGATAAGGTGGGACTGTACATGATGGAATTTTCCTTAACGATACAGAGTAATTTACGGAAAGAATGTGACGATCGACGCAATTTCGTTTTTTGACGACTCCCGTCACTTAGTCACACAAACCCAGGACCTCCCCTCAAAAGGGTATTTCCTCGATCGCGCTCACTCTTACTTCCACTTATTTTACCGGAGAGGGGGAGCGGGGAATTGGGGACTCCCGAATTAGTCATTGGGAACTGGGGGAAGAAGGAAGAGGGAGGAGAGGGAGGGGGA
>JBEDKD010000443.1:0-11361 GCA_041172365.1 Cyanobacteriota bacterium
GTAGCACTGGGGGGGGGTCTGGTGCGGGGTTTCAATCCCTGATAGGGATTTGGGTTAATTGCGACGGAAAATTTGGGGATTGAGCAATCCGAAAAAAGACAAGTGTTTCAATCCCTGATCGGGATTTGGGTTAATTGCGACTTGGTGCGGTGTATCCCTGCCGTCTGTCACAATGGAGTTTCAATCCCTGATAGGGATTTGGGTTAATTGCGACACATCAGTATTTCTAATGTTAATTAATTCATGGGTTTCAATCCCTGATAGGGATTTGGGTTAATTGCGACCCGAAAGATCCCGGTAGTGGAGCCCCCCTACCTCCGAGTTTCAATCCCTGATAGGGATTTGGGTTAATTGCGACAGAGCTCCAATTTGATCTTGGGCTCCAAGTATTTTGGTTTCAATCCCTGATAGGGATTTGGGTTAATTGCGACACAGTGAATAGCTAGACTACTATAGAAATGTGCCAGAGTTTCAATCCCTGATAGGGATTTGGGTTAATTGCGACTTGTTTTACCGTTGATATAATCTAACCATTCTGAATTACTGTTTCAATCCCTGATAGGGATTTGGGTTAATTGCGACTAAAGAGTTTGCTGCCAAAGATTTCCATTTGGCAAGTTTCAATCCCTGATAGGGATTTGGGTTAATTGCGACGTGCCGCACTCGCAGAATTGTACTCTAATTGGATTTCTTGCTGTTTCAATCCCTGATAGGGATTTGGGTTAATTGCGACCCAGGCTTGGCGATCCATTATCGAAGTCCTTGATTGGGTTTCAATCCCTGATAGGGATTTGGGTTAATTGCGACCATGATGGTGTGTCCGTTCTCGACGCGGCCAAAATAACAGGTTTCAATCCCTGATAGGGATTTGGGTTAATTGCGACATAATCCGTAAAGCCATAGGTTCCGTAGCTCGCAATGTGTTTCAATCCCTGATAGGGATTTGGGTTAATTGCGACCTAAATGTACCTTTGATACCGTCGACATAGTAAAGTTTCAATCCCTGATAGGGATTTGGGTTAATTGCGACCAGGATTCCACATACACATTTTTTTGCCTCCTTATATATAGGTTTCAATCCCTGATAGGGATTTGGGTTAATTGCGACCGGAAAGGCAGGAAAAAGCCTTGCATCTCAATTCGCGGAAGGTTTCAATCCCTGATAGGGATTTGGGTTAATTGCGACTCGATATCAAGGAAGATTTACGTCAGGCGAAAAACATGTTTCAATCCCTGATAGGGATTTGGGTTAATTGCGACTGATCAGCCGTAATTTCAGCATTTTCGAGCCCCTTCCCTGTTTCAATCCCTGATAGGGATTTGGGTTAATTGCGACCCCCCCTACCTCCGCGGCCGCCAAAGCAGGGGATTCCCCCCGTTTCAATCCCTGATAGGGATTTGGGTTAATTGCGACCGATTCGCCTTTGACCCTTCAGCAATACTTGTACAAGCTTCGTTTCAATCCCTGATAGGGATTTGGGTTAATTGCGACTGCCGAATCAAAAACTGGTTTTGATTCGGTAATTTCTACTGTTTCAATCCCTGATAGGGATTTGGGTTAATTGCGACGCAGCCTGTGTTCAAATCGACTCTGACTTAAATCACAGAGTTTCAATCCCTGATAGGGATTTGGGTTAATTGCGACCGGATACACTGCAATTGTAATTAAATTGTTGAACTTGTTTCAATCCCTGATAGGGATTTGGGTTAATTGCGACCAAACATATCCAAAAGCAAATCCTCTAAATCGGAAATGTTTCAATCCCTGATAGGGATTTGGGTTAATTGCGACCATATTTTAATACCCCATGCCCTAAATCAAGTAATCGGTTTCAATCCCTGATAGGGATTTGGGTTAATTGCGACTCGAAACGCTGAAGGTTTCCGATATAAAATCCCTTCTCGTGTTTCAATCCCTGATAGGGATTTGGGTTAATTGCGACACGGGTCATGTGGGCCGGCTCAAAGCTGTCGTTTCAATCCCTGATAGGGATTTGGGTTAATTGCGACCGCCCGGGTCTGAAACCGTTGGTGTATTTGGTTTTCGAGGTTCAGTTCTGTGAATCTAAACTTAAAGTACCATTCCAGCCATCGACTTGTCAATACCCTCTTTTCCATTTTGGCTCCAAATCCATACCCAGTAAAGGTTTCAGACTTTCCGTGAATCGTTTTTTCCGGTGAGGGGCATCAAACTCTTACAGCATCAGGATTACAGCCGAAAAATTTGATACCCCCGTTTTTACACCTACCGATTCACGGTGATTAAGCAAAAAAGATAGTCCGATCCGCGGGTGTCACCCCACCGATGCGCTCTATTTTCCCCTGACAACAAGCACAGAGGGGAAAAAACAGAATACTGTCTTCAGCAGGTTTAATCACTTTGTTCAGGCGTGATCGTAGTTTCGCATACTGAGTCTCGGTCAAATCCGCACACTCAAATACACTATACTGCATCCACTGGCCATAGGACTTCAGAATTTTGTGAATCTTAGTGCGGCGTTTATCTTCCGGCACATCGTAAGAAATGAGAATGTGCATATTTAGTACAACACTAATGGTGGATATTTGTCAATTTCGCCCATCAAATATTTCGCTAACAGTCGCGCTTGAATAACAAAAGCTTCCTGATAGGTGCATTTGCGCCCCAAAACTGGATGCTTAAACTCAGACTGTTTTTTCTTTTCATACAAAGTCAGAAACACTTTCCGGCCGGCATCGGACAACCGCACCACATTACTAATAGGTTCGATGGTAAAATCATTGGGGGTAAGGATGCGGCGGTTAATCGCGTTCAAAATCATATTGTCTGCCACTAATGGGCGAAATTCTTCCATCAAATCAAAGGCTAATCCCACGCGGCCATAACGTTGAACGTGCAGGTATCCTAAATAAGGATCAAATCCGACAATATTAATGGCACTTTGCACATCGTGACGCAGGAGGGTGTAGCCAAAATTCATTAAGGAATTAACTGGATCTGTCGCGGGGCGGTGTCGGGCTTTAAAGGTAAAACCTTCGGCGCGAATTAGTTGTTGAAAAACTCCAAAATATGCCGCACTTCCCGCTCCTTCTAAACCCCGTAAAGAGTCTATGTTTTCAGTTTTGTCTAGTTTGGGAATTATGTTAGCAATCTGATCGATCGCGGACTCTAGTTTTAGTTCAGCATGATCGCGCTGAGTTTGTAATAAACTGATGCGATAGTTTTTTAATTTCCCACGAATAAAACCCCGGACAACGTGAATCGCGTGGGGAGTTTCTCCCGCGGCTTTCCATTGGGCATCACGGACAAATATATTCTTGGTTAACTCCGGTTCTAGTTTCCCTAAAAATTGACCTGTATCTGAGAGAAATGTTAGGGGAATTTTCCGTTGCAAAAGTTCCGCGATCGCGGCGGGGGAAATCGTTGCCCGCCCTAAAATTACCACGCCATCTAAATGAATCAATGGCACGTCTTTTAAGGTTTGATTTTTGGCTTTTACCTGGAGGCGTTCATCGGTTTTACCGATAAAGACATCATCTTGATTGATATACAGTGTTCCCATAATTGTCACTCCAAAAAGTACAATGTTTTAGTCCGCCAGGGACTCAAGTCCCTGTCTCAAAGCTTAAGTCGGTTAAAACCGACTGGTTTATTGAGGGTTTTGAGTCCTTTTTCACGGATTTTTGCTCTTAGTGGGAAGAGTCCGAAATCTGTGAAACTCGACTGGATTTCTTGAGGGTTTTGAGTCCTTTTTCACAGATTTTTGCTATTAGTCCGTCAGGGACTCAAGTCCCTGTCTCAAAGCTTAAGTCGGTTAAAACCGACTAGGTTTCTTCAGTTTTTTTAGTCCTTTTTAAGGGATTTTTGCTCTTAGTGGGAAGAGTCCAAAATCGGTAAAAATCGACTGGTTTCTTGAGTTTGTTTAGTCCGTTTTAAGAACTTTTTCTATTAGTCCGTCAGGGACTCAAGTCCCTGTCTCAAAGCTTAAGTCGGTTAAAACCGACTAGGTTTATTGAGTGCTTTTAGTCCGTTTTAACGGACTTTAGCTATTAGTCGGAAGAGTCCACCATCGGTTAAAACCGACTAGGTTTATTGAGTGCTTTTAGTCCGTTTTAACGGACTTTAGCTATTAGTTGGAAGAGTCCACCATCGGTTAAAACCGACTAGGTTTATTGAGTGCTTTTAGTCCGTTTTAACGGACTTTAGCTATTAGTCGGGGACTTCAGTCCCCGCGGGTTATTTCCCAAATCAGTTGGCTTCTTGATAACGACTCATTTTCTGTGCAACTCTAGGCAAACATTGGGATTTTAAACTGCACCCTTGACAGCGTTTGCTGTAAATTGCAGGGGGCATTTTGCCTGTTTGTAGCAAGATTTTTAGGTTTTCAATAGTCTCGATCGCGCTTTGTCTTAATTGCTGGGAAATATGGACTAATTGGCGTTGATGAGATTGGGCATAATAGACATAACCTTGAGTAATAGTTTGCCCTGTCATCTCTTCTAAACAAAGAGCTTGAGCGCAAACTTGTAACTCATCATTATCCCATTCACCTTTCTTTCCCCGCTTATATTCAACGGGGTATAATTGCCCATCCGTCGATTCAATTAAATCCGACTTACCGATAAGTTGATACTGCTGTGATTTGAGCCAAATCGCTCGCACTTGCCAGGTGTCATCGCGGTTAATCTCACTGAGAGTATGCACTCTTTCATGTAAACTGGTTCCCTCAATGGTGTATTGATTATCGGTAAATTCACCCGCGCACACCATCCGCCAACAACGGTGCGGACAATAACTGTACTGATTCAGAGACGCGATCGGAATATAATCAAAATCATTCATAATTTTTACCCATTTTTTTAAGAGGAATACGACGAGTCATACCCATACCCATCGTTGTTTTTCTGCCAATGCCAGAGTAAAGAGAAAAATCAGCTAACGCGTTAATTTGCTTAATAGCCAAAGGTTCCAAATCTCCAAAAAGGCGATAAGTAACTTCCCCCACAATCCCGATAAACTTGCTACGAGAATCTTCTAAAATTTCCGTTTTGATATTGACAAAACTCGGATAAAGTGCTTCAATAGAAGTGGTGACTATTTCCAGATTACTATATTTATTCCAACGGCTAAGTAAGCTGTTAAAAAGGGATTCTCTGGTGGGGAGAACCGAGTCATAATCTCCTTGACGAAAGGAAGTAGGAGTGGCAAAACTAAACGCGATAATACGATTAGAATCAGAAGCCTGTTGATATAATTGAGAATAAGTACAAGCATTAGCCCAAGGTTGAGTAGATTGGGGAGTGCCTTGAATACTGGTAATAAGTAAATCCGCCGGACCGAGATGCCAAGGTTTATGGGGATTAAGATTCAGCCAAAGGTTAGTTAATTGGCCGAATAGGGTGTCATCTAAAAGAGAAATTCGCCACCAACAGGGGGTGTGAGCCTGGATAGGTTTAGAGTGTTGAAATTGGAGGGGAAAATGTTTAGGAGAATGGGATTTTATGGTTTGTAAGGGACTGAGAGTAAAGGCTTTATTAATAGAAGAATCATGGAGATAGTCGCCTAATTGTTTGTCAACGGAGCTAACAAGAGTGAGAAATAACGCGTGTAAATGTCGTCCGGTTAAATATCCCGTAGGAATAGGGGAAAGGGGAAGGAGATTGAGGATTAGACTGTGTGGCATAAAATTGGATGTGTTGATAGTGTTTTGACAGGTTTTAAACTGTTACTAAGTCTAGGGAGTCTCAAGAGTTTGTCCTGTAATGATCGATTAGGTTTTAGTTGCCTCAAGAGATTTGATATAGGTAATAATGGCTTTATGAGTACCATCATCATAGAGTAGTTTCACTTCAGAGCCATCAACCCATTTGTTAATAAAAACTCTGGGAAGATCCACAAAACCTAGTTCTGGATTATATTGATACTCAGGTAAAGTCACATCATAGATAACTCCATCGTGATTGGGATAAATTTTGACAGTGATTTCTTTTCCGTAAGCAGTTCCCCATCTCAAAGGATTTTCTTCCTTCCATTTTGTGTTTTCCTTGTCATATCTTGTCTCATAGACATTGGTATTAGCATATTTTTCACCTTTACACAGTCTATCAATAGGGACAGAAATACTGTGAGGTTTTTCACTTACATAAAATTCTAAGTTAACTGAAGGTGTCCAGCTTCGAGTAGGAATTAAACCTCGTTTGTGGAGAGGTTGACAAGTTAAGTCAGCACTGTAAACATAGTCATGTAACATCGAAAATAATTCAACTACTCGATAATCATCTATGTGTTGTTCACGGGAAATACACGCGGAAATTTTCTCAACATCAAATTCTTGTAAGTTTTTCAGTGTGTTTTTATACTCTTCAAATTTCTCTTCTGTTAGAGTATTAGCAAACTTGGGAATTTGATCACCCACCACAATAATTTTCGCCTTGGGGATATTTCCTTTTCGATTACAACGTCCCGCCCGTTGAATTAAATTTTCTGGGGGACAAATCTCAGAAATTAACAGATCACTATTTAAGTCACATCCTACCTCGATCGCGCTTGTTGTTATCAAAAGGTAAGATTGATTATGCTCATCTCGTTTTTTCAGTGTTTGATAAATTTGGGGGCGGAGTTGATCGGCAATTCGACTATGATAAAGGAAGAGCGATCGCTCATCACTATTCAGAGCAGTATTCAAACGTGATCGATCTTTAACAAGTTGATAAATTTTTACCGCGTCTCTGACAGTTTTTACAACAATAATGATTTTACCATTAGGTTGATTTTGCCATTCTCTCAGAATGATTTTTGCTACTTCATTGGGGAAACTATCATGATTATCTTGATCATCCTTTTCGTGTTTGACATTACTTATCCATTCAAAGGCTCTTTGATTTAAACAAGACTGTTTTAAGACTTCCTCTTGAAACTGATTGAGTTTTTCAGCACGCGGAGCATCATCCACAAAATCTATAACATCTAAATAATCAAAACGTGCCGTGATTTCTTTGGGCATTGTCGCCGTCATTAAAACAAGCGATCGCCCAGCTTCATACAAAGCTTTAACCAGACTAGAAAAGTTAGTAAAAGAGATATCCTCATAACTGTGAGCCTCATCAAAACAAATTAAAGTTTTCTCTTGATTAATTCTCAGAGGAAAGACGAAAGATTTTTGCTTGTCACCAAAGGCAAAATAACGGTATAGAAATTTATCCAAAGTTGTTAAGATAACATCTCCTTTATAAAGATGTCGTCTCGGATTTTGAGATCGAGGTTTAGTCTCTCTCTCTCCATTCCAATATACATATCGTTGCATCTGAGAACCCGTATCTATTACTAAAGAAACTTCTCGATTTGGGTTAAGAAGAGAAAAGGCTTTGAGATATTTTTCAGCCCGTTCTTTTTGGTCTTCTAATAAACTCCGTGCTGGCAGTGGTAAAATGAGACGATAACCTTTCGCTAAAGCCGGAAATAAAACCGCTTCAAATTTACCTCTACCCGTTGGGGCTTTGAGTAAAATTGCTGGATTCTCAACTTGAGTAATAGCTTCAAAGACTTCTTGTTGCATCGGATTTGGTTTGTAATTAGCTAATCTTTGATACCAAAACTCTTGATCTTCCGGTTTCTCCGTTAATTGTTGGTGATAAGGTTTCAAAATTGCTTGTAAAGGAGAATTTTTCGGCGGTTTTCCTTCTTCTTCATCCCACCATTTTTTCACAATTTTATCTAATGTTTCCCCTAATTTGTCCTCTCTATTGGTATCTAGACACTTTTGTAACTCCGCTTTTTGAGTATCAGAAATAAACAACGACCAAGATTCAAATGTTAATTTTATTTCTGCCAAAGAAAAAGGATAAGGATCAATTGCGTAGACATTTTTATCATTAGGCACGGGAGTAATTGTGTACTCCATAAAGGTGCGAGATTCAGCTTGATCTTCATCACCAATTACACGACAAGCTAACTCTGCTTCAATCTGATCGCACATTTCCAAAATGTAGAGTTCTCTCGCATAAATTAAAGGATCTTTTTCCAGAATTTCTCGATAATTTTGCTCTTTTTTAAGTTGATAAATATCTCGACTAATATCACTAACCGAAAAATCATGATGACCTCTGGCCAGAGTTTCAGCCCAAATATCATTGGGATATTTAGCAAGATATCTATGTCCTCTAAAGGAATAGATATACTTCTTAAATTTTTGCTGAGAGTTAAGTTCGCCTCTAATTTCAAATTTTTGAGGTTTTCCCATATCGTGAATATCCGCCGCTTTTAGTACCCTTTCGAGAGAAAAATTATCCTCTTTAGCTTCCGACCACATTTTTACTAATCTTCTCACATTTCCTACATGATTACCTAGAGGTTGAAACCGAATTTCATTAGGGATATAATTGGGTTGACCAGGAAAAAATACACGACCAAAATTATAGCAATATTGTTTTTTCGTAGGCTTAGACATGAACTTGACCTCTCAATAAGTTAACAAGACATACGGGAATATAAATTTCACCGTTAGTATAATAATCAAGGGTGGGATTATAACTACTTTCTTCTTGATAGTAAGCGACTACAAGAGGAACAAAACCCTCAATAGGTGTTGGATTTTGATCTAAAAAACCTTCAGTTTCAGAGGAAGTATGGGAATTACTAGACCACTGATAACGATAGAGGTTATAGAGATCACAACCGCCCACAAATTGACCCTGTTCTAATAACCCTTCCATTGGCACAATAGTAGATGGATGACCTGCTATTGTTTCTCGTTTTAGTGGAATAGGTTCAGAAACTTCTGTTACTATGGCAAAACCTTCTTTCCCTAGTTTGCATCCATAGGTTTCTAAGTCTTGGAAATGTTCTAAACCTTTTCGGGATTCACTCACGACATAAGCCTCTAATTCTTCTGCGATGAAATACTCCCATGTATGAAGTTGAAAATTGGCTTTATCTTGAGCTACATACAATCGAGAAAATGTATCATGGTTAAACTCGCGCATTCCTTTGCGATAGGTTTTATGTACAGCCTGCCAAGAGTTTTTTCTGGGATAAGCACCTAATGCAACATAACGACGGGGTAAGGCATAAAAGGGTGGGTTATCTTTGTTAATGCGAGTTTCTGGAATTTCTAAACCAACACTTAACATTCCTAATCTTCGGAAAAATCCTGATGCTGTTGTTGGTGGGACAAAAGGATAGGTGGCAATGTTAAGAATTGATCCGGGCAGAATGCGAAATGTCATTGCTGCTGTAGGGGTGAGAATGATTTTGACACAATACATAAATTACTCCTATAAAAGGGAGAATTGTTTATAGTAGGGCGGCCTGAAGCCCTACTATAAACCTATTAAGCCTGTAAAACTGTTTCGACAAAGTTGCTCGCGTATTCTTGCAATTTATTCAAAGCTTCATCGCCTATCCAGCGATCAAAGTAAGTTGCTTGGATGCGATCGCGATTACCTTCTGGATATCGGGCAAGACGTAAAAATTCGTTAATTGCCATTTCGGGATCGGTTATAGATGGAGAAATAATCGGGCGTTTTCCTCTTGGTACTAAGTAGCGATCGACGACTAATAATGGGGTTTGATTATCTGATTCCGCGATCGCGATTCCCTTGGGATTTCCCGCACCAATGCGCGGCAAAGAATCCAGAAAAGCATAAGCAACAGCCGCAAACTCTTGATCAGTGATACTCAACCCATGATTAGAAACAGGGTAAAGAATCCCTGGTTGATTGTATTCCCGCTTAAAGGGTGTTGGTGTTTCATCTTTTTGATTGACTAACCGGGCGGGGTGCATAGCGCGTTGTTTTTCAACGGGATAAATGTCTTGAACCGCAACACCACCACCATGAGTAACACGACCAATTAAGGTACTTTTTCCTGGGTCAAGAGCTCCATAAGTTGAACAGATAGGACAATCAATTTTGGCACAAGTTTTAGGAATACCACATTGTTGTTTATCTCCTAATAATTCACCACTTTTTACCGGGGCCCAGAGTAAACAACGCCGCTCTACTCCTCGTCTTTTTGTAGGAGATAGATAGCACTTTTTCAAAGATAGTCTATCTTTTGTTTTGAGTTCTACCATTTCCACTAAGTTCACATTAACTTGCACTTCATGGCCAAAGTAAAGTTCTTGTGAACCTTCAAGAATGGCATAAATATCAAAGTGCAAACGCGGATTATTTTCATCAGTTTTAGGAAGTCCAGTAGCCATAATTATTTCTCACTTTTAGATTTTAGTTTGCGGACTAATTCAGGAAAACGGGTATAAAGGGAAAGCTTGAGATTATAAGTCAAATTTTTCCACTCGTTTTCTTGAGAGTAGTTATTTTCCTTTTCTGGATCAGCAAAGTGGGCATAAGCCATACTCACATCATCAGCATAGAGAGTGAGATACGTTTTACCCGCATCATTTGTTTCACGTTCCTCAATTGCTAAGGATTTTAACAATTCCTTAGTTTGATCATAGATAAAGTAATTGTCATAATTGCGATACAATCGCCCTTGAACACTTTTTTTTGTCTCATCTCCCAAAGTCGCGTAGTAACAGAACGCGACGGGATCATCAACTTTCTCAATTAATTTGCTGACTTCTCGTTCAGCATCTTCGTTTTTCATCGTTTTTTTAGCCATGCTTTCCATTGATTGTGCAAAAGCATAAGTTAACCCCGTCAATGCGGCAACATCTCGATAGAGCTTTGCCCGTTTACGAATTTGATCTGAACTCATATAAACTCCTGCAATATCTTGTTGAATTTTTTGGCAGTAACGCTCCCGTATTTGCTCTAAATTTCTAGGATTAGAGATACTTGCTGCTTTTACTAAGGTATAATCTGCCAAGACAGGTAAATCTTTCTCTACATAACGAATAGCATCTCCTAATATAAGATTGACATCTTTACCAGAGACAATGATAGATTGACCATAATTTTCCATTAATCCCTTGATAAAAATTAAGTGACGGTTTTCTAACCTTTTCTTTTGACTTCCCTGAAGAATTAGGTCAAAGTCAAAATCGGTCAAAACTTCAACCGGAAAAATAGAAGCTACTTTGGCGAGAGCATATTGAACTTGACCTAATTTTTGAGAAGCAAGATCACCCCCTTTTGTTTTTTCAGAAGCTAGGACAATATATCGACCCGCACTAAGATTTACCTCCTTATTTGTCATCATGCGGATGTAATCTTTAACCTTAAGTTTACCCACCTCTTTTTGATCAGCTATTTGGAGTTGTAAAATAATACTTTCATCGGTAACTTTCAGAGGAGACGCAAAGGCTAAAGCAGAACAAGAAGGGCAAAGATAAGGGCGATCTTCACTAGATGATGATTGGCGACGCTGGGAAGGTCGCTCAAACATAAATCGTGCCACTTTCCATTTAGTATCTTTGATTG
>JBEDKD010000444.1:0-6171 GCA_041172365.1 Cyanobacteriota bacterium
AGTAACACCAAATCCCTTAGTAACACCAAATCCCTTAGTAACACCAAATCCCTTAGTAACACCAAATCCCTTAGTAACACCAAATCCCTTAGTAACACCAAATCCCTTAGTAACACCATTAACATTGCCGGAAATATTGAGGGGAGATTTACGTCAACAAGCGGCACTTATTCCCCAAATATTACAAGGAAATGTCGAGAAAACAGCCTCAATATTACTTCCGTCTAGGACTATTTTAAATAATCCATTAGATAATCCCTTTTTGCCCAAAACGATGTTAGTGCGAGACGCGATCGGAATGATATTAAGTTCAGGTAATATTGCCCAAGTATTACCATTAATTGACAAAAATGTTACCACACAATATCAACAATATTTCGGTGAATCTTTCAACAGTCAATCCCTATCTCAGGCAGAAATTAGTGATATTTTAAACGGTATTGAAACAAGTACAGGAACAAAACCGAGTCTCTTATACGTTTTTGTACGTCCTCAACAAGTAGATTTAATCTTGATTACCGGAAAGGAAAAACCCATTTACCAATCCGTATTTTTAGGAGATTCTCAGGAAATTTTATCTGAAGTTATTGAATTTAGAAAAGAGATTACTAACCCTCGCAAACGCAATTCGACTAACTATTTAGCAATGGCAAAAAGACTCCATGACTGGTTAATAACCCCCATTGAATCAATTTTAAAAGAGCGCAAAATTGATACGATTATGTTTACCTTAGATGAAGGTTTGCGAGGACTACCGATCGCGGCGTTACATGATGGGAAACAGTTTCTCGTAGAAAAATATAATTTAGGAATGATACCGAGTATTAATTTAATAGATACTCGTTATGTCAGCGTCAAAAATGCCAGAGTTTTAGCAATGGGAGCATCACAATTCGAGAAATCAACTAACTTAGAGCCATTACCCGCGGTTCCCACAGAGCTTGCTACAATTACCAAAGAATGGCAGGGTGTCGATTTTTTAAATCAGCGTTTTACCTTGGAGAATTTAAAACAGCAACGGCAAAAACAACCTGTTGGGATTTTGCATTTAGCCACTCATGGGATATTTCAAGCGGGAGAGCCAAATAATTCTTTTATTCAATTATGGAATAGTCGCTTACTCCTCAATCAAATACGGGAATTAAAGTTATATGATCCACCAGTGGAATTATTAGTATTAAGCGCTTGTCGTACCGCGTTAGGGGATAAGGATGCGGAGTTAGGCTTTGGGGGTTTAGCAGTGCAAGCCGGGGTAAAAACCGCCTTAGCTAGTCTTTGGTCCGTCAGTGATGAGGGGACTTTGGCCTTAATGACACAATTCTACCATCAATTGAAAACGGCTCCGATTAAGGCTGCGGCTTTGCGTCAAGCCCAAATTTCCATGTTACGCGGTGAAGTGCGGATCGAAAGTGGGACTTTGCGTGGACTCTCGCGGGGTGACTCACTAATTTTACCCGAAAATTTGCGATCGCTTAACAATACCACTTTTGTCCATCCTTATTATTGGGCCGCTTTTACCATGATTGGTAGTCCCTGGTAGAGATTAATGAGTAATTGGTAATTGGTAATTGGTAATTGGTAATTGGTAATTGGTAATTGGTAATTGGTAATTGGTAATTGGTGATTGGGTAATTGGGAAGTTGCCTTCTTCCTTCTTCCTTCTTCCTTCTTCCTTCTTCCTTCTTCCTTTTTCCTTTGTGCCTTTGTGCCTTTGTGGTTTATTACTTATTCTCTCTTTCTTACTTTCTTAGTTTAAGTTTATTCTTGTTTTTTATCCTGTGCCAGTTTAGCCTGAACAAAATGAAGAATAACAGGGAAAAAAGAAACAAGAATAATGACAAATACTGTGGGCAGAATATACTTATCAGGATCGGGAATCATTGAGCCTAAATAATAACCTAAAAGGGTGACTCCCACTGCCCAAAGAAAACCACCGACTAAATTATAAGTCATAAAAGTGCGATAACGCATCGCGGCAACCCCGGCAATAATCGGGGCAAATGTTCTGATTATGGGGACAAAACGAGCCAGAATAATCGCTTTTGGTCCATGTTTTTCATAAAAATTTTCCGTTTCGACGAGATGTTTTTTCTTGAAAAACATTGATTCTTCTTTATCAAAGAGTTTTCGTCCAAAACGATATCCGGTGGCATAACCAACATTATCACCTAAGACGGCACAGACAAAACAACCAAAGGTTAAAACCCCTATATTGAAAAAACCTTTGAAGGCAAGAAGTCCGGCTGTGAAAAGTAAACTATCTCCTGGGAGGACAAATCCCACTAATAATCCTGATTCGGCAAAGATGATCGCCCAAATTCCTAAAAGCCCTATTTTTTCGATAATTTGTTCTAAGTTTAACTGCATTTTACTCTTCCATTTTTATTTTGAGAATCAGTTATAGCAATCCTATTTGAATTCTAATATTTTTGTAGGGGCAATCCCCCCGTGGTTGCCCCGATTGATCCGGGGTAGGCACGGGGGCTCTACCCCTACGTTTTACCACAACCTATTTAGGATTGCTATATATCAAATCCGGTTGATTAACTATCATATTGGGGCTGGGGCGGGTTTTCTGAAACTATCAATTTTGTTGCAGTTTTTGGCAAACCCGCCCCTACATCAATTCACTTCATTTAACCGGATCTGATATTAGGTTGGAATTGGTGTGAGGTTTGAAGAAGTTGAGGTGTTAGAGGAATAAGGCGGGAATAAGGAACGTTTAATAATTCACCTTATTTTTCCTTCTCCCTTCTTCCTTCTCCCTTCTTCCTTCTCCCTTCTTCCTTCTTCCCTCTTCTCTTCACCTCAAACCTAACACTTTCTGACACAATTAAACAAGTGCCGCGGCTTTTCTTTCAAAAATGCGATTAATGCTGTCTTCAACGACTTTATCAGGGGTTGATGCACCGGAGGTGACACCGACAACTATTTTCCCTTCGGGCAGCCAGTTTTCTTGGATTTCTAAATCTCCCCCTAAGGGTTTATGTTCTATGCGATTTCCTGATAAAATACGCTCGGCACAATCAATATGATAGGAGGGGATTTTTTTCTCGATCGCGATCTCTTGTAAGTGAGTGGTATTAGAGGAATTAAAGCCTCCAATTACTACCATAATATCGACATTTTCATCCACTAATCCAAACATCGCGTCTTGACGTTCTTGAGTGGCATCACAAATTGTGTTAAAACTGACAAAATGTTCGTTGATCTGATCGGGTCCATATTTCCGTATCATGGTATGTTCAAAGAGTTTACCGATCAATTCAGTTTCACTTTTTAACATGGTTGTTTGATTCGCGATTCCCAGACGTTCTAAATCTTGATCGGGGTCAAATCCCGCGGAATACGCGTTCTTAAATTTGGTGAGAAATTCTACCTTATCGCCTCCATTCAGGATATAATTACTGACGTATTCTGCCTCTTTCAGATTCAATACAATCAGATATTTATTGGCAAAAGAACTGGTGGCGACGGTTTCTTCATGGCTATATTTTCCATGAATAATTGAGGTATAATCTTTCTTTTTGTGTTTTTCGACGCTATTCCAAACTTTTGATACCCAAGGACAAGTGGTATCGACGATCTTACATCCGCGATCGTTTAAAATTTGCATTTCTTGAACACTCGCACCAAAGGCGGGTAAAATTACGACATCTCCTTGACTAACTACAGAAAAATCTTTTTGTTTTTTTTCCACAGGAATATATTCGACTTTCATTTCCTGTAAATGTTGATTAACAGAAGGATTATGGATAATTTCATTGGTAATCCAAATCCGTTCTGTGGGAAAATGTTGACGGGTTTCGTAGGCCATCGCGACGGCGCGTTCAACTCCCCAACAAAATCCAAAGGCTTGGGCGAGTTTAATGGTAATATCACCCCGTTGTAAGGTGTAATTATTTTCGCGAATTTCTTGAATGAGTGGACTTTGATAGGCCGACTCCATCACTGACGCGACTTCTTCTTCGTGCCCAAACCCTTTACGGTGGTAGTTTTCTGAATGATGGAGCGATCGCTTAAATGCTTTTGTATCCATAGATTTGTGATTTGTGATTTGGATGGGTTACTGGAGAATAAGTCTTAGGTGTTAGGTCTTCTTGACTAACTGCGATATCTAATCTACCATTGAAAACCTACCATTGACAATCTACCATTGACAACTTATCATCTCACTCTCCCATCCCAAAATCTGTTACCCATTTAAAATTCCTATTAGTAGCACAGGCTTCCAGCCTGTGAAAAGTAGTCTTCGAGTCTGTGACAAATAGGATGGTTGTCTTATTTTATATGGTTGAAATGTGTCTGAGGAATGAAAATTTAATCAAGTAGTGCAGGCATCTTGCCTGCTTTTGAGATTAAGGGTTCCCCGACAAACAAAATGGGAGTAGGGGCGAAGCATTCCCCCAGATAAGTTATTGGTTAAAACGAGAGATTGACGACGGGAATGCTTCGCCCAATTATTGCCAGAGTGGTTGTGTTGGGTTTCACTTTGTTCAACCAAACCGACTGTGGTATAAATATTACAGATTACCTAAGAGGCATTGGGAAAACAAATATCAGGGGCGCATAACCCCGGAAATTCTAGGGTTGTGACTTCTGATTTTTCCAAATTTATTTTACGAATAAGATGATTATTGGTATCCGCGACAAATAAATAGGGCCCGATCGCGCTTAAGCCGGAGGGTTCAAAAAATTTGGCATTTTCTCCGATACCATCTTCACAACCCGGAGTACCATCTCCCAAAATACTTAAACATAATCCCGTGCGATGATCTAAACGCTTGATTTTATGATTATAAGTATCCGCGATCCACACATAATTCTGTGTATATTCAATCCCTAAACAATGTTGCAATCTTACCTCATCTCGATGTCCATCTACATCTCCAAATCCAAATAAATCACCACTCCCGCAAATCGTTCTCACTTGGGTATCATGTTTAATTCCGACACCCCGAATTGAACTAATTTCACTATCGGTGATAAATAATTCTAACCCATCGCTTGTGATGCCACTGGGTTGCGAAAAAGCGGAGTCTAATAAATTACCATCGACACAAGATTCTTGGCCAATTCCTGCATAAGTTTCGATAATTCCCGTTTCTAAATCCATTTTCCAAATTTGATGGGAACCTGCCATCGCGATAAATACATTATTCCTGATTTTGATTAAATCCCAAGGGGAATTTAATGGGGTTTCTAATGCGTTTCCCGAATGGGGGGCTCTATGATGACTTTGTGAGCCAGTTCCCGCGATCGTTTCTACTGTCTCTTGTTTTAAATCAATTTTTCTTAAGACATGATTTTCGGTATCTGCCACATAAAGATACTCTTTTTCTTCATCAAATGTCATGCCTTGGGGGGCGAAAAATTGCGCGTCGCTAAAACTTCCATTGATTAACCCCGGTTTGCCATTGCCAATAATTTGTAAAACTTCTCCATCGGTTTTACTGACAATAATACGATGATGTCCCGTATCTGCAATGAATACGCGATCGCCTTTCTTAACCGCTAAAACTTTACCCGGAAATGCTAAAGGTGTTACTAAAGGTTGATTTTGTTTTTCTAACATAAAAGAAATTTCTTGATAATTAATAGTTTTTTTCTGTTGATGTTCATTAATAAGTTTTGGCAGCAGATCATCGAGAATTTCTCTATTTCCTTCACCCGCGAGATAACCAATAACATAGCCTTCAGGATCAATAATCATTAAAGTCGGCCAAGCCCTTACCGCGTATTCTTGCCAAACAGTAAAATCACTGTCGACTAAAACTGGATGTTCAATATCATAACGGAGAATTGCTTGACGAATATTCTCAACATCTTTCTCATTTTCAAATTTAGCACAATGAATGCCGATCACTGTTAGAGAGTCTTGATATTTTTCCTCTAAATATTTTAAATCGGGTAGAATATGTAAACAATTAATACAGCAATAGGTCCAAAAGTCGAGAATCACAACTCTACCTTTTAACTCGGCTAAGGATAAAGGTTTATCAGTATTTAACCAAGGGGCATTTTGGGGAAAATCGGGCGCTCTGACGCGAGACATATTTGGGTAATGGGTAATGGGTAATGGGTGATGGGTAATGGGTAATGGGGAATAGGGAATTTTCTCGATCAGGACTTATATAGCGCGTAATCATGAATTGTGAAATCTTGTAGGGG
>JBEDKD010000445.1:0-13616 GCA_041172365.1 Cyanobacteriota bacterium
CCCGGAATCGATCCTAATACAGGACTTCCTATTTCTACACAACCCGGAATCGATCCTAATACAGGACTTCCTATTTCTACACAACCCGGAATCGATCCTAATACAGGACTTCCTATTTTTCCCATAGGGGTTTTTCCTGTAACAGGAATCTAAAACCAGACAATGATTGAGTTACCACCTTATTGATATCAGGAAAAATTCGGCCAATTTGCCAGATTTTGAGAGGACTTAACCAGGTGCATTCCCGCGTCGGCAAATCGCGCATAAGTGGCATCAGCTTGTTCGGTAAAATCAATGACACCCGGAACTACAACCGCTGAAGTACAATCGTCTAATAAATAGACTTTTTGGGCTAAATTTGCATCTATTGTTTTAATTACTGTTAAAAAATCATCTATTGTCCAAGCGACACAATGACTTTTTGCTTGTCCGGCAATAATGATTTTATCAAATCCCAGTAAGGTCTCAATTAAGCGATAATTTTTATCCACCAGGGGGCTACCATCTTCACGATATAAGACTTCTGGACGTAAAACAGAATAATTTTCAGTGAGAGGATGACTGCCTTTTACTTCAAAGATTGTCTGATTTTTACGACAAATATTATGAAAAAAAACTGCCTCTTCGATCGCGGAGACTAAAGCATGACCAATTCCCCCTAACATTGAATGATAGGGCCATATTGTTAAGGGATATTTACCCTCATTACTCAGGGTTTTGACATAATGTAACGCGTGTTTTTGTAATTTTTCATAGTCACCATTGGAGAGACTAGCCGCAACCGCGGGATTAACTCGCCAAATACCATTTTGTACATCTTCTAAGGTAATAATAGTCGCCGCGGGTGTGGGATGTTCTCCGGCTTGATTAACCCAAAAAATCGGATGAAATATTTGCATCGCGTTATGGGTATCCATTGTTACTATGATGTCGGTAATCTGGGCTAAATTGCGATAGATAAATTGACATAATCGCACATTATCATCAATAGCACCAGTCCCTGATTGCCCCCCGACGAATAATTCAAAACTCGGAAGACAAAAAGTATTTTGGACATCAATTAGTAATAAGCCTATGCGTTTTTGAGATGGAGAAACTGGGGGAATTTCATATTGTATTGCCCAATTTTTGGCAGTATTGGCTATTTCTTGATAAGAAACTCGCCAGACTTCTCCTACTTTTTTCGCGTCAAAGTGGGGGGGAATGGGTAATTGCTTTTTTGTATTCATGTGAAAAACTACAGAAACGCGGTTTCTTTTGTTGTAACACAGAAACCGCGTTTCGTTCATTAAAAATCGCCTTCGGCTACTTGAAAGACGGTTAAACCCCGCGATCGCCACATATCTACGACTTGAGCGCGATCGTCTAAGACAAAACGAATATTAAATTTCCCCTCGATATATTGATGATAAATCTCCTCTTTTACGATCGCGTCTTTTCGCATATCGCCTGTTTGACGCATATAAAGACAGGTAAAATTAACCTGATTTCGTCTTAACCATTCCATAGTCTTTTCTTGAGAATCATCCATGCGTCCCGAAACAATAATAATTTTGGTAGTTTCTTGCCATTTATGCACCGTTTCTAATACGGGAAAATTGGGTAAATCTTGATCACATCTGGACGCGTCATAGGGATTTCTACCGTTTAATAAGGCTAAAGTACCATCCATATCAACAATAATAGCATCCGGTAATTCGGGATGATAAAGGGGCGGGGGAACGGGAACCCGCACATATTTATTATACATCTTCATAATGACATCTTTACCCACAGAATTAAACCGTTTTAAATCCCTTTCTATACACTCTTTGACGGGAACTTGTAAGAAAGAATCATTAATTTGAACGAGGGCTTTACCTTTGACTAATTCCTTAATATGTTCAATATGATGACCAAAGTTAGTGTCATCAACTATGACATTTTTACCCTCTTCTAAGGCCATTAAAATAATCGTATCCCGTAATTTTAGGATAAATTTTTCATTCCCTTGACTCCAATAAGACGCGTGACACATTTCCCGCAAAAGGTCTTTATTTGTCCTTACCCATCTTCCGGGTTCTGATAATAGTAATTCATTGGCAAATTTAGATTTTCCTGAAGCAGGTAAACCGACTAAAATCAATACTTTTTTCATAGTCTTGGTAATTGGTAATGGCTAAGGCAAAGCTATTATTAAATAATATCAGAGCCCCCATTGAAAAAATCTTAATTCGTACAAAAATGGCGCTCAAGATATTTGTTGGGTTTCGCGATGCTCAACCCAACCTACAAAAATGGGGCAGGTATTGTCATTATAAACCAAGATTTATGTAATCAATACCTAAAAGTTCTTCAAGTTTTTGAACTGTCGCATGACGCAGGGCTTCTCGAACACTATTAATTTTACCCGCTCTCAAGGAAAATAAAATCCCTGAATAGGGTAAATGTTTAATCGCCAAAGCAAAATCTTTTTGCACTTCTATATGTTGATATTGGTGATAAGTTTCCTCGACTTCTGTAATAAACGATTGATAACGGGTTTTAATTTTATTATATAAATCTGTCCATTCGGGAAAATATGATAAAAATTCCTCCCCTTCATTGGTGACGACAATTTCTAACATTCTCCGAGAAGAAAATCCTTCCCGTAAATGGGAAATGGCTACATATTGAGGTGATTTGACTTTGACTCGATGGAATGCGCGATCGCAAATAATATATCCCTCAGAGTCCATTGGATCTAAATTTCGAGAAGCATTTATCACTTCTTCCCAATTACTTAAAGAATAAGATTTTACGATATTCCAACCATATTTATTTGAGAAAATATGCGGATCAATTTCTTGCAAAGTGTTAATATTTCTTACCCCATGCAAAACCAGATTTTTATCCTTTTGGGGGACGACGATACGATTATAAGGTGTCATTAATTCAAACATAAAACAGTGTTCGATGTCTTGGGGTAACTGATATCCCAATTCTTCCCAGACTTTCCAGAAAAGTGCGGCGAAGGTAATATTAAAATCATTAACTTCACCGGACGCGTCTGGAGTGCCACTTGATTGTACTTGCCATTTTCCATCATAAAAATAGAGTACCATGAGGGAACCATCTAATTTTTCATAGACTTGGGCATGACTCCAATCTATTGTCGCGGCATTGCCTTCTCCGTAGTTAAAAAATTTATCGTAGGGATAGGAAATTATTTGCCAATCGGCTTGGGAGTCTAAAATAATACCTCGACATTGTTGTACGATTTTTTCTCCCATTGGTGATTCGATTTGGGAGTATTTTAAACACACCAAATGGGGATATTTTTGATGACGGTTGGCTTTAATAGAATAGGTATTGCATAATTCTTCTAAACTATGTTGACGTAAATATTCTTGTAATTCCATAATTTTCTCCAGAAAAGGTCTATTCTATTATGTAGCATAAACAGAAGGAATGGGAAGACACGATCGCGAGTTTTTTTCGCCCATTCCCATTAGTGTGTTTTTACGGTATTCATTCCCCCAGTGTTATCAAGAGGAAAAAAGATAATGAATATTAAGTTAATGAGTTTAGCTGTACTATCAGGATGTTTAATGACTCTGCTCACGACATCTGTTTTCGGAAGTAGTTTGACATCAGAGCAGGGACAATTCTCAAAGAAAAAGGTCAATAATTCTCTGATAACTAAAGCTAATTCCGTGCCCGTTAAGGAAATTTTACCGAAGTTAAAAGGGAAAACAAGTGTTCCCATTTTTCTACCCAGTGAATTACCATTTTTCCCCCCTCAAGAATCACCTTTTAATGGGAAGTTTTATTATGGAGTAAACGCGAAGAAAGATAGTTATGATGTCACCCTAGATTTAACGGCCAATTGTCAGGGTTCTACTCCCTGTAGTCGTGGCGCAATTTCTGGCGAAAAAGGTCGTGATTTTATCACACCAATGAATGGGGTAACAAAAAGTTATAAAAAGGTGGAATTAGTGGGGGGAATTAAAGGTATTTTTCATAATGGTTGTGGTGCTTATTGTACTGCTACTCTACAATGGAAATATCAAGGTTTTCTTTATTCTATTTACCTCAAAAATGGATTAGAAAAGGACGCGATCGCGATCGGTAATTCTGCCATAAAAGCAGGAGTGCGTCAATAGATAACCCCAACCCCCCGCCAATTGTAGTGGGGGTGGGCAGGGCGGTTTCAACATCACCGAAAAATCTTACTGATTGCTAATTAATTTCATTTAATCGTTGGGGTGGGGCGGGTTTATTGAGGCTATTTGTTGGTGGGAAAAATTCGGGTGAACCCGCCCCTACCAAATATGGATTTTTCGTAATTTTTTCGAGAATGAAACAGTGCTGGGGGTTGGGGAGGGTTAATATCTAATCAGAAGAAACTGAGCGATCGCGGTCATATCAAATAATATAATATAACCCTTGAACACGGAAATAAAATCTGTAGTGACTGATACAATTACGGGATTTTTGGCCTGAGTTAATCGCCTATTTTCACTCGCGGAAGAGGGTTTAGGAATTTTATTTTTTGCCAATTAAGCCTCCAATAAAGCACCATAATAAGATTGCATATCATCCAGAGAAATCACATTTTTTGACTTTTCTGCTGGCTCTAATCCTTCACGTGCCTTACGCCAAGGTAATTCAGAATGGGTTAAATTTTGCAAATGTCTCGCGCTTAATTCTCCATAAGTATTCCACACTTCTTCTATGACTTCAAGTTCATCTTCTTCCCACTCTATATCACAATGATCAGGGACAGGAATATCTCCATATTTATAAACTTGATATTCATTCCAAACATCACGCACGACTGGGCCGGATACCCAAGCTTCTATCTCTTGATCAAAGAGCGGTTTTTTTCTCAAAACTAAACTCCAAGCTTGTGCATAATAAAGAAGTTTTTGCAGTTTCAGAAGCGAAATTGTATCCCCCGCGTCTCTGTCAACACGACATAAAAAATAACAGGCGATATCGATCGCGCTTTTGAGAGTTTTCCTGTGAGAGTCTTTTAACAGACTAATTTCGGTTGTCATAGTTTCTTTAACTTAACTTCGTTTATCTCATTTATAACACAAGCTGTGAAGCATTGAAAATTCATAGTAGCACAGGCTTCCAGCCTGTGCAAGGCAGGATGCTTGTCCTACTTTATGTGGTTTAAATGCGTCGATCGCTTAATTTAAGGGTGATAAGCTTAGAATCCCATTCTATCTGGAAAAATTGGGGATGTGACAGCGGAGACATTCGCGATCGTGTACCCTTTTCTATTAAGGAATGGAAATTAAATAACTTGACTATTGGGTTGGTAAGTAGGTAGGCAAATTAAATTGTATATAACAAAGTTGGATTGGGGCAACCACGGGGGGATTGCCCCTACACAAAATTTTAGTTTTATGTATTGAAAAAATATACAATTAATTTTAACCAGGTACTTAGTTTAGCCCTGATGCCCGAAAGCAGGCAAGATGCCTGCACTACTTTATTAATTTTTCATTACTAAGATAGAATAAGAACAACTTACTCGCGTAAATAGTCAATAAATTCATGTTTCCTAGTTTTCTCCCCCCTTTAGTGCAAGAGCTCACGGAAGAAACCTCGATCGCGCTTGCCCAAAAAATCAAAATTCAAGAGATTGTGACACCCTTAACAGTCCAACCTATAGCCACAACTTATGTCCAGGGAGGCCAAGGAAAAACACCTATTTTATTATTACATGGCTTTGATAGTTCTCTCTTGGAATTTCGGAGAATTTTTCCTTTACTTGAGCGCGAAAATAACACTTGGCTCGTGGATTTATTCGGGTTTGGTTTTACGGAAAGATTACTGGAATTACCCCTGAATACGGAAGCCATTAAAACTCATCTTTATTATTTCTGGAAAACTTTAATTTCCCAACCCGTAATTTTAGTGGGTGCGTCAATGGGAGGTGCAGCCGCGATCGATTTTACTTTAACTTACCCCGAAGCCGTAGAGAAATTAGTATTATTAGATAGTGCAGGATGGGCAAAAAATCCTAATGTTGGCAAATTTTTAATTAAGCCTTTGGGATATCTCGCGACTGAGTTATTTTTACGCAAACCCAAAGTCCGTCAAAAAATTAGTGTTAATGCTTATCACGATCCTAGTTTTGCTTCCCGTGATGCCCAAATTTGTGCTTCCTTACATTTAGAAATGCCCGGATGGAGTCAAGCTTTAATTAAGTTTACTCAAAGTGGTGGTTATGGTTATTTTGGTGATAAATTATCCCAAATTCAACAACCTACTTTGATTTTATGGGGAGAGCGCGATCGGATTTTGGGAACCGCCGATGCAGAGAAATTCCCCAAAGCAATTCCCCATAGTAAATTAATTTGGATTAAAGAATGTGGTCATGTTCCCCATTTGGAAAAATCACAAATTACAGCCCAATCTCTTTTAGAATTTTGCCACAAAAATTAGGTAAAATCTTTGTAGAAATCGGCCAGGGACTTAAGTCCCTGTCTAAAAGCTAAAGTCCTCTAAAGAGGACTGAATAACTGAAGAATTATATCTCGCGAAACTAACTGAAACGCTCAGAATAGAGTTTTTATGAATCAGGGTTTCAAGGACTTTCCCTCATTATTAGTCCTCTTCAGAGGACTTTAGCTTTTAGGCAGGGGTTTTAACCCCTGACAGACTACTAATGTTTTAAGGTTCAATGCCTAACTCTCGTAATTTTTGTGCTAAATAAGCAGCCCTCCTTTCTGCTTCTTCGGCTCGTTGTCGTTCCATTTCCGCTTCTTGTTGTGCAAGCTCAAGCTGTTTTTGCGCGTCTTCAGCATCAGTTAAAATCCAATTTCCATGAGCATCATACCAACGCAACCACAGACGATTCACTCCTTCATATTCCCCTTGCCACAGGCCTAAACCTAATTCGATTTCCGG
The DNA here is from genome assembly GCA_041172365.1 of Cyanobacteriota bacterium. GTDB lineage: Bacteria > Cyanobacteriota > Cyanobacteriia > Cyanobacteriales > Microcoleaceae > JBEDKD01. Next base: position 6,889 of record JBEDKD010000445.1, read on the forward strand.
TAGCCAAACACGCGGTTCTGTTAATGCTAATTCCTGATAATGGCCGGCTTGTAAGGTAAACACTTTTAGGCGATCTGTATAACGATCGAATAGGACATAATAAGGGATTCGCAAAATTTTTTCATACACTTCCCACTTAGTCGGCGGTTCATTAGGATGTCGTTGTGTCAGTCCTAAATCTTCATTTTCTGTTCCGGGTGAAAGTAATTCGACAACTACAAATGGATTGACTCCCTCTTGCCAAATTACATAACTTAAACGTAATTCTTCACCATCATAAAACCGAGAAACTCCTACCACCCCAAACCAATCAGGGCGTTTATACCACCGAGTATGATTAACATCGTAATACAGGTTAAGATCGCAGGCACTAAATACCTGTTCAGAGGGATAATTAGGGGGACGAAAAGTTTTTCTTAGTAAATCAGGTTGAAAGTCGTGAAATTCATCAGGCAAACCTGGTTCCTCCGGATCTTCACTGGGTAAATCATACATTGTGGGCAGAGTTTCCCGCGGTGATAGAGGCGGATCTGTTTGCTCTACAGGATATTTTATGGTAAACATAATTAAGCCTCACGCGAGTTCTTTCTTGATGCTTGTTAATTCATTTTAACATAATTTTAGGAAATGGGTAAATCGGACAGAAAAACCGGGTTTCTTAACCAAATATCGCCATTTTGACCAAGAGATAAATGTCAGAAACCCGGTTTCATTACTTCGCGTAAGTCCTGCTTTTAATTTTGTAAATGTTCTAGTAAGCGTTTTTCTAGGCGTTCTAATAATTGATAAACATCCTCAGAAGTTTGCTCTAAACAAATAGGGGGTTCCGGTTCTGGTTCAAATTGAACTAACTTTATTTCGCCTTCTCCAATGCCAATCATTATTACTTCTTTTTCGGGTTGATGCGCGTCTAAAATACCAAGAATTTCTTGAATATGATTTTTTACTTGGTGATTTAATTCCTCGATCGCGTGTCGTTTGCAATAAACAAAACGAGGGGTAGAGACGATATCAATGCCAATGATATCATCAGTAGTTTGCCCCCTTTCCAGATAAAGTCCCCAGGATAACGCGGCTAATTCTTGTTTATGCTCTTTGACAAAAATATCTAATTTTCGTCGCCAGTTATGCTCATCTTCTTTTTCGGGTTCTGGAATGCCAAATAATGCCATCATAATGATTTAACCTTTTGCCCAATAATGCGATTATCGTTTTATTTTAAACCAGATTGTACCCTCCAGAGACTTGCATAAATTCCATCTTTGTCCACAAGTTCCTCATGTCGTCCCCATTCTACCAGTTTACCTTGTTCCATTACATAGATACAATCAGCATTTCGTACCGTAGAAAGACGATGCGCGATCGCGATCGTTGTCCGATTTTGAGTAATTTTTTCCAGCGATCGTTGAATCGCGGCTTCTGTTTCATTATCCACCGCGGATGTCGCTTCATCTAATATTAAAATAGGGGGATTTTTTAAGACAGCACGCGCGATCGCGATTCTTTGTCTTTGTCCCCCGGATAATTTTTGTCCTCTTTCCCCAACGATGGTATCATAACTATATGGCAATTGTTCAATAAATTCATGGGCTTCGGCTATTTTCGCCGCATTAATAATCTCGTCATAAGAAGCATTAAACGTACCATAGGCAATATTTTCGGCAACGGAGCCATGAAATAAAAAGACATCCTGACTGACTAATCCGATCGCCCGTCTTAAGTCTTTTAAATCGAGTTCATTTAAGGGTATATTATCCAGGGTAATTGTCCCCGAATTAATCTCATAAAGTCTTAATATCAGTTTGACTAAGGTACTTTTACCCGAACCAGTCGAACCGACAATCGCGATCGTTTTACCCGCGGGAATTGTCAAGGATAAATCTCGAATCACTGTCACCTTTTGATGATAAGAAAATGAGACATTCTGAAATTCTAAATGCCCTTTAACCTGACTCACAGGTACGCGTAGATTACCCGGATGGATCGCGATGGGAGTGTCTAGTAAATTCATTACACGATTAGTCGATGCCATTGAGCGTTGATATAAATCTAAGGTTTCTCCCAAGCGTGTTAATGGCCATAATAATCGCTGAGTTAAAAACACTAAAACGCTATAGGTTCCCACGGATAATCGGCCATTGACGACTTCCATTCCCCCTAATAACATGGTAGCCGTAAATCCTAAAAAGATGATATTGCGTATTAAGGGAATAAAGGCCGCTGACAGCGCGATCGCGTTTTTATTACTTTGTCGATACGCGTCACTTTCCTTTCTGATTCGTTGTACTTCATACTCTTCGGAAGTAAAACTTTTAATAGTAGTAATACCACTAATATTATTAGCTAATTGTCCATTAAGTAAACCAACTTTTTCTCGTACCTCGGCATAACGGGGCGCGAGTAACTTTTGAAAAGAAATAGAACCCCAAACAATAAAGGGCATCGGTAACATGGATAATAAAGCCACATTGGGTGCAGCAATAAAGAAGGCTCCCCCAATGACAATTACAGTGGTAATGACTTGTAAAATTTCATTAACACCGCCATTTAAGAAGCGTTCAAGTTGATTAATATCATCATTAATAATCGAGATTAATCCCCCTGTACTCCGCTCTTCAAAAAAGCTTAATTCTAATTCTTGTAAATGACTATAGGCATCTAAACGGAGATGATGTTGTAAATTTTGGGCAAGATTGCGCCAGAGGCGATCGTAAGCATATTGAAAAATTGATTCTAAGGCCCAAAGGACAAAACTTAGTAGTGTTAAAATTAACAATTGAGTGAAGATATCTTTAATGCCCCATTGGGCGATTATCGAATCTTTTTGTTTCACGACAACATCAACGGCTATGCCAATTAACGCGGGGGGGGCTAAGTCAAATATTTTATTTAAAATTGAACAAATACACGCGTACCAAATTTGAGCGCGATCGTGTCGTGCATATTTTAGTAACCGTTGGAGAGGATGGAGCGATTTTGATGTAATTTCTGAGCGGTTTGACATAGGGGATAAAATTATTGATGATTATTGTAGGGGCGAAGCATTCCGGCGAGAAATATCTCAAATAAACCAAGATTTAGATACCGGAATGCTTCGCCCTGCCTTAGGGACGAATCTGTACCTCACCTTAAGAGAAACGCGATAGTTTATCCTGGTATCTTATGGTATAATTAAAATTATTACATTCATTAACCCCCCTTGATCTAAATCTTAGGAATGAAAATTTAATAAAGTAGTGCAGGCATCTTGCCTGCTTTCGCTCTCAAGGGTTTCCCGACAAACAAAATGCTTAAGTTATTGATTTTTCATTCCTTATGGTGTTATGAGTGCAATTTTTCCATTATACTACAGATAGTATGACTCTATAGCATTTTTAAATGAGATGTAAATGCTGGGCAGAGAGCCCGTCACAGGCAAGATGCCTGTGCCACAAGTTTTACTTCTGAAAGATCAACACTATAGGTAGAATATGGCTTTTTAATTGAGTATCTATTATGATCACAAAAAAATAACACCAAAACGCGATCGCGTATTTTTCTCATGATAATCCCATTTCAGTACCCCTATAACTATGTACAGAGTCTTAACAGGAAAATTAAAACAGGAAAATTTAACACTAAAAATTGCCAACCTTCCCCCTTCCTTATCGGGGACAAAACTGGTTCATCTTACGGATTTTCATTACGATGGAATGCGACTCTCAGAAAAGTTACTACAAGACGCGATCGCGTTGGCAAATCAAGCCGAACCCGACTTAATTTTATTAACAGGAGATTATATCACAGATGACCCAGAACCGATACATAAACTGATTGAGAGATTAAAAAAACTCCGAAGTCGTGCCGGAATATTTGCCGTTTTGGGCAACCATGATGATTTTGTTGAGGGGGCACAAACTATGATTACCAATGCCCTGAAAAGTATAGGGATTCAAGTCTTATCCAATGAAGTCGTCTATCCATTAGGAAGAGAATTAGCCCTAGTCGGATTAGCCGATTTTTTTGATCAAAAATTTAACCCTTATACAGTTCTCAATTCCCTTGATCCTAACATTCCTCGCATTGTCTTAGAACATAATCCTGATAGTGCTAAACGCTTAAGACAATGGCGCATAGACTTACAATTATCAGGACATACACATGGGGGTCAAATTGTTATTCCCAAATACGGAGCATTACTCACGATACTTCAACCAAAGCGTCGCATTATTCCTAAAGCAATTAGAAGTTTTATTCCCTTAATTTCTAATTGTTATAAAGTGTCAAAACATTGGGAATGGGCCCTAGGATTACATCAAGTAGGCAAGAACTTACTTTATGTAAATCGTGGGTTAGGAACTTATTTACCCGGACGTTTATTTTGTCCCCCAGAAATCACCGTAATTACTTTAGAATCAAAGGAAATGACGACTTGAGTTAGAGAAACCCGGTTTTCACGGTTATCATAACATTTTTGATGGACGTTGAACAGACAAAAACACCTGAAAGCCTTGATCAAAGCCACTTTTTCTCCCGAAAAACTCCCGTTTCCCGACGGATAAACCATATTAACGAGATAATCCCCTTGTCAATGCCTAAGAGTTGTATTAAAATCTGTAACAACTTAAGCCGGGTTTCTCCACCGAGACTCCCCCTCTAAGGATTTCTGGTGATTCTGTCAACCCTATCTTTTTGGATAACGCGCTAAATCGAGAGTATGTTTAAAAGTCTATTGCCGAATTTCGTAAAAATTTTCTGTATTTTGTTAGTCGGAAAATTATTAATAGATAATCAAGTTTTCTCCAGAATTATTAATCAGGTAAAGCCTACCGTGGATGCCAACGCGACAGGAGAAAACGCAAAAAAATCTGACACGAAATCTAAATTAAAAAACGAACCCCCCGTTTATCAAAATTTTGATGTAGTGGTTTATGGAGATGAAGTCCCAGGAATTTGTGCCGCGGTATGGGCAAAAAAAGCATTAGGAAATAAAGGAAAAGTTGCCCTAGTTCGGTCAAATAATGCCCATGAAATGTTAGGAGGACTATTAACAAGAGGCGGTTTAGCCTATCTTGATTATGATAAAATTCCTGATTGGTATTATCAACCCTATGCCCAATGTTTTAAAGAATTTTTAGATAAATCTCAAGTGGTTGACTATTGTATCGAGCCGCAACCAGCCGATAACGCGATCAAAGAGATGTTATCAGAAGCCGGAGTTACAGTTATTTCCGATGCCAAACTCACACCTCAAGTGACGAAAGACAAAATAGAATATGTAGAAATTAATGACCAAAATATTCGTCTCAAAGCAGATTCATTTATTGATGCCACCCAAGATGCGGAATTAGCGAGAAACGCGGGTTTATCTTATGCTCGTGGTTATGAAGCGCAAGATGCCCATTTAACCCAAGAGACGCTCGCGGTGTCTTTAGTTCCTATCATTCACGGTTTAGCAATGGAGGATCTGCAAAAAATGGAAGATAATATTATCTTCAATACCGCGTTAGTCGATGAACTTAAGAATTACATTAATAAATATCAAACGGAAGCCGTAGCTAATTTTTGGCTGAAAAACTTCTGGAGTCCGATGTATAAATCCTATCGAGATGGTTATACGATCCGCAGTGCCGCGTTAGGTGCAGCCTATCATTATGAAAACAATATTCCCTTTACTCAAGATGGTTTCTTTTTTGATAAAGCGAATGTTTGTGTATATCGAAATGGGGATATTTCTTGGAATGGATTTTTGTTTAAATATCCAACAGACATAGCAATGAAGCTGGATGAAACTGGCAGAAAACCGACTCCTGAGATGATAAAAAAAATGTCATTACTTCAGAATTGGTTACAAAAATATTCTCAAAAAGATGTGAGGGTTATTGTACCTCCAGAAGTTTATGTGCGTCATACAGTGAGTATTAAAGATGTGCTTGATCCCTTAACGGGGCAAGAAATTATACGGGGAGGAACACCCGCAGAAAATTCCATTGGTAGTTTTTCCTATGATTTTGATTTTCGTGGGGGTGTGAGGGGGTTATCGGTAAAAATTCCCCCTCTTCCTGTCTTTAATTTTGGCATTGAGAATGCTTTAGCAAGCAAGGTAAATAATTTAGGAATTGTGAGTCGATCATCGGGTTATGTGGGTGTCGCGGTATCTGTTGGACGTATTCTGACTTTAAATATTTATCAAGGGCAAGCGGTGGGTGTTGCCGCGGCAATGGCGAAGGAGTTAGGTGTGCCTTTAAATAGTATGAAGTCTCCACAAGTACGGAAAACTTTAGAGAGTTTGACGAGTCAAACTACTTATTTTTATGGGAAAGATACGAGTAATGGACAGGATATTAGTCAGGTGAAATAATTAAGTATATTCCCCCTAATTCCTGGGAGGTTTCAAGCTCACCAAAAAATTTTACTGTAGGGGCGCGAATATCTGTGCCACCAAACAGACAAGCCGGAAAACCCGCCCCATTCACAAATGAGATCGGTTTTTTCCACATTATTCCTGTAGGGGCTCTTTCACCAATATCTGTGCCACCAAACAGATATGCCAGAAAACCCGCCCCATCCCCACCGACATCCCTCCCTAAACGCACCCCATTCACACCGAAAAATTGCTAATTCATTCCATTTAATCGTTGGGTTGGGGCGGGTTTTTTCAGGTTATTTGTAGGTAGGAGAAATTTGGGAGAACCCGCCCCAACCCAACGATTAAATGGAATGAATTAGCAATTTTTCGGTGTGAATGG
>JBEDKD010000446.1:0-10203 GCA_041172365.1 Cyanobacteriota bacterium
ACTGCCAAGGCTATTAGGACAGATTTTGTAGGGGCGGGTTCACCCTCATCTTTGAGCCCCAAAGACAAATTATAAAAACCCGCCCCCACCCCACGACTTAACTACCCTGGCGATTGCTATAATTTAATAATTTAGGGGTTGTCTATGGGTTTAAATGAGAGAGTTTGATGTAGGTTGGGCCCTCGGTAGGTTCCCCTGGTGCGCGTCGCGCAAAACGCAACTAACCCTTTTTCACTATGCAAGATGTAGATGTAGGTTGGACCCTCCCTAGGAAACCCAACCTATCAAAGTTTGGTGTTGGGTTTCACGCAGCTCAACCCAACCTACCCTAGAGGCTAAGTTTGCTCAAGCAGACAAAAAAAGACTAGCTTTTCCCGAAGCCAGTCAAGTTAAAAAAAAATTCCGTTGTTTTCTCATTAAGAGGAAACCCAAACGAGTGTTCCCAAGCGGAGCACGCGTGTAGAGAGGTGCTTATTTCCTCGTCAGAGGAGATTTTACCAGTAAAAAGGAAAATTTCATGACAAAAAAATATCGTGATCCTGGGGTGATATCCGAACATTTCAGGAAAGATTTTACATCATATCCCGCGGGGGAGTAACGAGATTTCTGAGGGAAACCGCAGATAAACGCAGATAAACGCAGATAAACGCGGATGGGATGGAATTAAGCGTTGGGGTGAAGAAGTGGGAAGAAAGGGGGTTTGTGGGGGTTCGCGATATCTTTGATCACCACCGACAAAGGAGAAAAACCGGGGAGCCTCTTGCCCATTCCCAGGATAATCAGGTTGTAGGGGTAGTGCCCCGTGCCTACCCAACCCCCGTGTCTATCGCGGTGCCTACCCAACCCCCGTCAGGGGCAGGGGACAACCACTTCTGGATTTGCCCCTACGCGATCGTCTAATTCAACGCCAAAAAACCAGAGGGGAGTATTTAGCTGTTAATCAACTGCTGAAAATCCGCCAAAGAAGCAATGGTTACAGCCTGTTTGAGCAGATTTTCTAATTGGTTGATATCCTCAAGTTTATTAATAGTTTCTCGCAAAGGCATCGGTACTGCTTCAAACCGAATTTCGAGGATATCTATGATATGTTTTTGACAGCTAGTAAGCTTCCCTCTTTGTATTCCTAAACGCTCAATACTGGTAACATAAGGCATGATTTTTTCCTACTCAAAACGCTGAATTTTTGTCTGAAAACTATTATCTAACGGCTGAAAATTGCCGTCAAAGTCTTCGTGATCTCGATCATTCTTTTCCTCATATTATTGGGTAATTAATTGACATCATTCACAATAATATTGACATAAATGTTATCATATTGTGAGCCAAAATACGATTATTTTATCGTGTTATTTGTGAGAGAAAAAGTGTCGGATAAGAGAGAGAAAGAAAATGAACCACAAAGGCACAAAGGCACAGAGAGGGGAATGGGGGGCGGTTTTTTTTGGCGATGGGCGGGAACGTTTTGGGGCAACCACTTCTGGATTGCCCCTACGCGATCGTCTAATTCAACGCCAAAAAACCAGAGGGGAGTATTTAGCTGTTAATCAACTGCTGAAAATCCGCCAAAGAAGCAATGGTTACAGCCTGCTTGTGCAGATTTTCTAATTGGTTGATATCCTCAAGTTTATTAATAGTTTCTCGCAAAGGCATCGGTACTACTTCAAATCGGATTTCGAGGATATCTATGATATATTGTCGACAGCTAGTAAGCCTCCCTGTTTGTATTCCTAAACGCTCAATACTGGTAACATAAGGCATGATTTTTTCCTCCTCAAAACGCTTAATTTCTGTCTGAAAACTATTATCTAATGGCTGGGGAAGTGCCATCAACCAATCAATTAATCGGAATAATTCCCGAATATCTTCCCGACTGTTACCCTGTTGATAAAGACCTTTTATGATCCTCAGTTTCCATTGTAACCGATCTTCAGGTTTTTGGCGAGTACCCTGGGTTTTCAAATGTGCCATGATAATCGCACTAAAAGGGTTGAGGCTTTGCTCTAAAGCATTCCATTGTTGTTGATAGTCTAGCAATTTCGTCACCACAAACTTTAACAACACTTGACAGCCACCAATGTTGTATTCAAACTGAGTAGGATACCAAGTAGGAGAATCATCGGCTAAAACCGCTAAACTTAAGACTTTTTGCCGATAAACTCCAAAGATGCGACTATTGTAAACATACATCCGTTCGGCAAAATTAGCTTGATATTGACTCTGGACTTCTACATGAATTAAAATCCATGTTTCTGTACCATCTTTCAGCCAAACTTTGACTAACTTATCCGCGGTTCGTTCTCCAATTTCATCATCTCTTGTTACTTGTTGCAAGACAGTATCAAGAAATTCATAGTCCCTTTTCCAGTCAACGATCGCGTTAACATCAGGAAACAATAATTCTATAAAAGGTTGAAAGTAAATCGAAATCGCTTCTTTCCAAGGATTATCATATTCGTCGCGGGGTTCGATCATGGTTTTCCTCATATTTCCGTGATTAATTGATATTATAATATCACAAATTTGAGAAAAAGACTATCATTATTAACCCAGAATCAGAGTTTTCAATTGTGATTTTTGAGAGAAAAAGTGTGTACTCCTAGAGACAAATAAAATGAAAAAACACCAAGGCACAAAGGCACAAAGGGGGAATTAATATATTTATCTCCCTATTCGTCAGATTTATCAGGGCTTGATAATTTATAGTCAAAAGTGAAAAATATTCTCTTTTCCAGCCCGATGACGAAAGATTAAGAATTAGGAAAGGCGATCGAGTTTGCCTTAGAGCAAGTTATCATATAAATTTGTAGGGGTAGTGCCAGAGTGCCTACCCCCACCCCTGTGCTGGGTTTCTGTTTAACTGTGTAGTCAGTCAGGTGTAAAATTTGCACAAAGAAACTTGATTTCTCTTTAACTAGCAGTAATAGGTAATGTGATGATAAATTCCGTACCTTGATTGACTTCTGAGTGACAATTAATTTTTCCGTGATGTTTTTCTGTAATAATTTGATGGGTAATGGTTAAACCTAAACCTGTCCCGACTCCTCTGGGTTTCGTAGTAAAGAAAATTTCAAAAATTTGGGTGAGATTTTCTGGTTTAATCCCGGCACCATTATCACTAATTTTGATTTCAATAAAATCTTCATTGATTTTTTGAGTAGTAATGATAATTTCGGGGACATAATTTTTATCCCCGGATTTTTGCTGAGTTATTAAATTTTCGTCTAAACTATCAAGGGCATTGGTTAATAAGTTCATAAAAACTTGAGAAATTTGTCCCGTATATCCTTCTATCGTGGGAATTTCCCCATAATTACGAATCAATTTTACGCCTTTTTTTATGCGATTATTTAAAATTAATAGGGTGCTATCAATGCCAAGATGAATATCTACCGCGCCCGGTTTTGCTTCATCTAAACGGGAAAAATCTTTTAAACTTAAAACGATCGCGATCGCCCTTTCCGAACCGACTTTCATTGATTGTATAATGTGGGGGAAATCTTCCACTAAAAAATCTAGTTCTATCTCTTCTGCTTTTTCTAAAACTGCCTCTGGAGGTTGGGGAATTTCTCTTTGATAAATCGCCAACATTTCTAAAAGATCATTCAGATAAGAATGAGCATGAACTAAATTTCCTGAAATGAAATTTATCGGATTATTTAATTCATGGGCGATACCCGCCACCATTCTCCCTAAACTAGACATTTTTTCACTTTGTAATAATTGCATTTCGGTCGATTTTTTTTGTTGTTCTAAAAGATATTTTACCTCTTGAACTAATAGGTTAAAATTCTGAGCCAAAATGCCAATTTCATCATTAGTTTTTACGTTGACTTGTAAATCAAAATTAGCTTCTTCCGTTACTTTTTGGGCTGTGGATGTTAACTCTTTGATGGGACGAGAAATCGCACGACTTGTATAGGTAGCAAAAAGTATCGCGAGGAACACCGAAGCAATAATACTAATAATAACTATGTTAAATTGTAAATATTTTGCTTTTTGAAGATCGTCTTTTGATGATGTTACTTCTGCCAACTCTTGTTCTCTCATTTCTATTAGTATTCGAGAAAAATTATCAACTTTTAACGTAACTTGACTACGACTAAATTCTAAAAATGCTTTTTGTTTCTTGGGGATATCTTCAGAATTTAAAGAATTAGGATAATTTTCTTGAATTACTGTGGCTAATTTTTGAAAGTAATTTTCCACGACTTCATTATAAACGAGAACGAGTTGTTGTAAATTGTCATGGTTTCGATAATCATTACTATAATCAGGGGAATACTGAATTTCTGCTATCAATTTTCGGATCGTCTTCATATCCGTTTCTAAATTTTGCTTGGTTTCTTCAAACTTTACGGGATTATCCAGAAACGCGGGTAATAATTGATAGCGCGATCGCGCTTGTAAAATGGCAATTTCCAGATTAGCTAAACGGATGCCCGAATCGAGATCATATTCAGCAAATTGCTGCCGTTGTTTTTCTAAATAATTACCAATAGTTAAACCTAAGGTTATACCGCCAACGGCGACACCAATGGCAACAGCATACCCCCAGCCTATTTTATAGACAATGCTCGATCGCGTACTCATCAATTTATTTTCCTTTTCCGATATTTGCGCTCTTGATTCACGGCCAATTAAATCTATTTGGGGGGCCTTGGGTTCAGAGATTCAATTCCTAAGTGAATCCGAGATAGATTTTTCCCGAAAAATAGGAAAGAAAATACTCTTCGCGCTCCCCTTTTAATCTAATCTAGCAAATATCTCACCCAATCAGCAAAGCGTCAAGATTTTTTTGAGATCAGCGAAAGAGCAGAAATTGAGGACTGACACTGTATTAAAGAAACCGGATTTATCCTTAAGAGTATTAAGCTTAAATGACACAATGATTTGAAGAAACCCGGTTTCTGGTTTTTTGCCTCTCTATCACGACTCCTTCCAATCAACATGAGTGGCATTAACCTTCGTCCCTCCCGTAATATTGGCTCGAAAAGACGCGGACATTCCGGGTTCTAATATGGTGGGTTCTGCATAAAGATATCCATTATCAACTAAATTCCCTGCCTCATCCAAAACTTCATAATTTACCTTGACATATTTCACCGATTTACAACCTTGATTCGTCACAGTTCCCTCAAAGACATTACCATCATAATTAACATTTTTAATGGTAACTTTCTGGTTAGATGTCTGATTACAAGAGACTTTAGGAGTAGAGGGGCTAGAGACTTTCCCACATAAATAGGAAAGATTAAGCCTTTGTCCCCCTGTTGTTTCCATATAACAAATCGGGACATCTTCTAAAGAGGCCGTTTTCGTGCCGAGATTCGCAGCGGAAACGGGAAAACTCGCCTCAATAATGAAACTTAAAGACAAGAAAGATCCCGTGATTAATCCCGATTTTGTTACCGACAAAAGTTTGATCATGATTTTACCCTTCCTTAAAATAATAAGTATGGAATTTAGTTCTGTTTTACACACGGGTTCCCCGGAAAACCGGATCATATACCCTGCCTTGATACCGATTTGGGATAGACAAATGGCTCACTCCTTCATTAACTTAATGTTAGTCGAGGATCGAAAAGGGCGCGATCGCGCTTTTGACGGTTATTCAATTGGTACATAGGGAGTCTTCCGGTATTTGTACCCATGAGAGGAGGTTGGGATCGCGAGTTCGGTGATTAACACAAGCCATTTTTAACCTAAACGCCCGGAAGTCAAGAGGTGTATTTAGAGGGGATGTCTCGGGCTTGCAACCGTACCCCCCGAATAAATCACCAAGGGGATGAAAGGCGTGGTGTAGGTACGGAGTCCACCAATTATCTTCGGGATCATCAATCTTTGTTCAAAGGAGTGTGCATATTTGGCATATATCAACTATAATAAAAAAGGTCGAAAAAGGATGTATCATGCAACTGACGTACAAATATAAACTGAAACCAACAAAATCTCAACTGGTGACGATATCGGCTCATTTAGAACTTTGCCGAAGACAATACAATTACCGATTGGGAGAAAGATTCAACTGGTGGGAATCAACTAGAACACCTATTAATTCCTGTCCTTTAACTGCGTCAATAGTCCCCCTTGAGGAAATTTACAAGAATATTCCTCTAACAAGGATACAAACTAGAGACGGTAGAAAAAAGGATGAAAATGGCAATCCCATAACCAAAAAAGGGGATGTTTTTTCCAACATTGATGGCGGATATGTGCAATGGTTGAATGTACAGTTATCTGACTTGAAAAATACCAAAAAGCTATTTCCTGAATACAATAACTTGGATTCCCAAGTTTTACAGGATGTAGTTAATAGAGTGGAAACTTCCTTTTCAAATTTCACGACACCCGACAAGAATGGTAATTGTAGGGGCAAACCTCGGTTTAAAGGTTTCCACTACTACAAATCTTTCACCTATCCACAACTTGATAATTTAAAAATTATCAAAGATGAGCAAAATCGGATTTGTATTGACCTGGCAAAAATAGGTCAAGTGCCGATGGTGTTCCATCGTTCAATACCAACAGGATTCAAGGTTAAGACTGGCACGGTTATCAGAGAAGCCGACGGATGGTATATTTCCCTGACGCTAGAAGATAAGACAGTGACCGTATCGGTTGCAGAAATTCAACCGACCGAAAAGAATAGTATTGGTATTGATTTGGGAATCACAAATTATGTTTATGTATCCAATGGTGAACGAGTAGAAAACCCTAGATTCTTAAGAAAGTCTGCCGAGAAGTTGGCAAAACTTCAAGCCAAATTAGCGAAAAGAGTTAAGGGTTCTAAACCGTGGAAAGTTATCAAAGATAAAATCTCAAAACTTCATCAATTTGTAGCTAGAGCTAGACTTGATTTTCAATTCAAAACAGCACACAAATTATTTGAACAGTGTGATGTTCTGATTCTCGAAGATTTGAGTATCAAGAATCTAACTAGACGTGCCAAAATCAAAACTGATACTGAGAATGGCAACTTGGTTTATTTGCCAAATGGTCAAGGGGCTAAACGGGGTTTGAATAAATCAATGTTAGACGCGGCTCACGGTCAGTTCACTACTGTGATTAAATACGTCGCCTGGAAATTAGGCAAAAGTGTTCTATTTGTTGACCCCAAGGGTACATCTCAACATTGTTGGAACTGCTTGAATAAAGTACCGAAAGAATTGTCAGATAGATGGCACTTTTGTCAATGTGGTGAGTCCTTGGATCGAGATGAAAATTCAGCCAAGCTTATCAAAAGAATCGGTCTGAATTATGAAAGTGGCGGGGGAACTTCGTCACTCAAAAAAGCCCTTGCAAAAAGGGAAAAAGAAGCCGCGGTCTAACTGTACTCAGTTGACCGTCAGGTTCGTTCACGAAATGTAAAATTTTGCACTAGGATAAAAAGAAGAACGATCTACTTAGACAATCTACATGAATATTTTTGGAAGTCTGCTTTCTCAACCCGCGACGCAAGCCCCAAAACCCGCCAAACAACACCGAGGCATTGAAATTAAATCGGCACGAGAGATTGAAATCATGCGACAGTCGGCGCGGATTGTGGCTACTGTGCTTAAGGAAATTTCCCAAATGGTACAACCGGGGATGACGACTTGGGATGTGGATGTCTACGCGGAAAAACGGATTCGCGAAATGGGCGCGGTTCCCAGTTTTAAAGGTTATCACGGCTTTCCGGCCTCTATTTGTTCTTGCATAAATAATGAAGTGGTGCATGGTATCCCCAATCGCAAAAAAGTGATTCGGGCGGGTGATGTCCTTAAAGTAGATACTGGGGCTTATTTCCAAGGGTTTCATGGTGATTCCTGTATTACGATCGCGGTTGTCGAAGTCTCTCCCGAAGCGGCAAAACTGATCCGTGTCGCGGAAGAATCCCTTTTTAAAGGTATTGCCCAGGTAAAAGCGGGCAATTATTTATTAGATATCGCGGGCGCAATTCAAGATCATGTAGAAGCCAATGGTTTTAGTGTAGTAGAAGAGTTTACCGGGCATGGGGTTGGCCGAAATCTCCATGAGGAGCCTTCTGTCTTTAATTTCCGTACTCGTGAAATGCCTAATGTCAAATTACGAGCCGGAATGACTTTGGCAATTGAACCCATTCTTAATGCCGGATCAAAACACACTCGCACTCTCTCTGATAAATGGACTGCCGTGACAGTAGATAATTCTTTATCCGCTCAGTTTGAGCATACTGTTTTAGTGACAGAAACCGGATATGAAATTTTGACTGATCGCTCCAAAATCTAATGTTTCTGGAGCCAAAACCTGGGAAAATGGAGAGCAAAATATTTCTCCATTTTCTCGTGAAAAATATCACATATAAAGGTAAAAAAAATGTCTGCCAGATTATTATTAGTCGATGATGAACCGGGTTTGCGCGAAGCCGTGCAAGCTTATCTCGAAGATAGTGACTATATTGTTGATGTTGCCAGTAATGCCGGGGATGGTTGGCAACTTTTACAACAAAATCAGCCTGACTTGGTTATCTCTGATATTATGATGCCTCAAGTCGATGGTTATCAGTTTCTTAAACAAGTGCGCGAGGACCCTCGGTTTAAGGCTTTACCCGTTGTTTTTCTTACCGCGAAAGGAATGACGGGCGATCGTATTCAAGGTTATCAAGCTGGTTGTGATGCCTATCTTTCTAAACCTTTTGATCCTGATGAATTAGTCGCGATCGTTACTAATTTACTCGAACGTCGTGCCGCGGCAAAAGAAATGGAAGGGGGAGAAACCCCGGATATCACCACTTTGGCGAATCAAATGGCGAGAATTGAATCTTTGTTAAGCGGAAAAGGCACATTAGGAAAAGTAGGAAATATAGTCCAAACCTCTCCCCCGATAAAAATTGATTTCACCCCTCGCGAGCAAAGTGTTTTGGATTTGGTAGCCCAAGGAATGATGAATAAAGAAATCGCTCGTAAGTTAGAAACCAGTGTCCGTAATGTGGAAAAATATGTCAGTCGTCTCTTTAGTAAAACGGGTACGAATAGTCGCACTGAGTTAGTACGTTATGCTTTAGAACATGGTTTAACTCAATAAATATTATAGAGTCTTTTCATCCCCAAAAAATTGCCCCACGGCTTTTAGGCTGTAGGGCTCAAGGACAGTTATCACGCTTGCTCCTCTTTATTTTGGAACTATTTTTGGCTATGGGCTCCGAGCCTTGTGACAATTTTTCAACTGTCTATTCGTTTTTCCTGTCACCCTAACCTATTTACTGATTAAATTACACTTGAAATACGATGAAATACCATCCCATTTTACCGCCGAGAAAAGCATTAAATAAAGCATTTCTTAAAGTTAAACCTAATAGGGATGATATCGAAAAGTTTCAAGAGAATTTGATGAGATTATTCGAGGATATTAACGAATCTGAATCTGAAGAATTTCACAAAAATCTGGTTTCTGACTTTTTTAAGAATACCTATTATAGTCCCCATCATTTCATCAATACCAAAGGGCGTAATGATCTGGTAATTCATAACGGAAAAGATGCTAAAAGCTCTGTTGGTGTAATTCTGGAAGCGAAAAAGCCTACCAACAACGCGGAGATGCTTAAGGTTGACAACCTTAACACTAAAGCTTTACAGGAATTGGTACTCTATTTTTTGAGAGATCGCGTTTCAGGGAAAAATCTTGAACTTAAACATTTAATTGTGACAAATGTTTATGAGTGGTTCATTTTTGATGCCGTTACTTTTGAAAAACACTTTGCCCACAATCAAGAATTAGTCAAGAAATTTATTGACTTTGAAGAAGGAAGACTGACAGGAAAAACCACCGACTTTTTTTATCAAGAAATTGCCCAAAGCGCGATCGCGGCAATTGCCGATGAAATCCCTTTTACCTATTTCGATATTCGAGATTATCAACAATATTTAAAGAAGGGGGAAAATGAGCATCAATTAATTGCACTATTTAAGCTGTTTTCCCCAGAGCATTTATTAAAATTACCCTTGGCTAACGATAGTAATACTCTTGATAAAACCTTTTACAGTGAATTACTGCACATCATCGGTTTGACGGAAACCAAAGAAGGGGGCAAAAAATTGATCCAGCGCAAAACACAGCGCGATCGTGGTTCCCTCCTCGAAAACGCGATCGCTCAACTTGATAGTTTAGACAAAATTTCCCGACTAGAAAAACCGGAACAATTTGGAGAAACTTACCAAGACAGACTTTTTAATGTGGGTTTAGAAT
>JBEDKD010000447.1:0-25701 GCA_041172365.1 Cyanobacteriota bacterium
CCGATAAATTGCATCATAATAGTTGTCATCTCCCTAAAATTGAGTTATTCTTATGTTAACTCAATTCGCCAGTTAGACTAAAAAAAATGGAAGTCTATTTCCAAACTTCTCTAATATTCCATGAATCGCTCTTTGATATCAAGCACTTTTTGAAAGAAGACTATTATCATCTTAATCCTTATTATTTGACAAATCTAGGAGCCCTTTTTGAAGGAGACTGTTTAGAAATTCTACCCGCCCTTAAAGATGAATCCGTTGATACTGTTTTTGCCGATCCACCGTTTAATCTCAATAAAAAGTATGGTAGTAAATCGAAAGATAATCTCTTAGATGAAGAATATCTAAATTGGTGCTACCAATGGATCAATCACTGTATTCGCATTATCAAGCCTGGTGGTGCATTGTTTATCTATAACTTACCCAAATGGAATATCATGCTTGGTGCTTATCTGATCAATCAAGGGTTAACATTTAGACATGATATTGCCATTGAGATGAAAAATGGTTTTCCGATTTCTGGCCGACTTTATCCAAGTCATTATAGTTTGCTTTATTTCACTAAAGGAAAGCCTAAAACTTTCCGAAAAATTCGCACACCTATTGAGATATGTCGTCATTGTGGTGGAGAAATTCGGGATTATGGTGGACACCGCGATGCGATGAATCCTAAAGGTGTGAATTTAAGAGATGTTTGGACAGATATTCCTCCTGTACGTCATTGGAAGTTTAAATCAAAATCACGCCAAGCTAATGCTCTTTCTACAAAAATTCTTGATCGTGTTATTGAGTTAACAACTGAACCCTGGGATGTGATTCTCGATCCTTTTGGTGGAAGTGGTACAACCTTTTCTGTGTGTGAGAAAAAAAATCGTTATTGGCTAGGGATTGAGCTCGATTTTGCTGAAGAAATCCTTACTCGCGTGCGTGATGGAAATATTCAACATCACAAGAATGATGATTTTATTGAAGCTTAAGGGCTGATACTAAAGCCCTATCAAAAATGAGGGGACGATCGCGTTTTCCCATTCTGCCAAAGCTTGAAAACTTCCGACTTGCCAAGCTCGCTCTACCACAGTAGGAATCATCTCGGTAATAGGAATTTCGGGAAAAATTTCACTGTTATTAGAGGCTTGATAACTTCCCTCTTTTAATAAATAGATATTCAGTCTTCCACTGTCATAAATCCATAATTCAGGAACCGCGATCGCTTCGTAAGCATCTAAAGTAGTTTTGGAAGTCACATCAGTTTCGATCGCGAGATCCGGGGGAGGGGAATCAGATTGAAGTCGGCGACATCCGATCATCCGTTGATAATTTTGAATATAAAAACAAGCATCGGGTTCAATACCCGCGTAACCTTCTTTTTTAAAAGTTGTCGAGCCAAAAGGTTGATATTTTTTCCCCATAACCTTCAGTAAAATTTTGACAAGATCAGAGATTAAATCTTTGGGTATTTCATGCTCAGGTAAAGGGACCATAATTTGTAAAGTTTCTTGGCTGTAAGAAATCCTTGCCGATCGCGTTTCGCCCAATTCCTGCAAAATAGACTCAAACTCTTTCCAACTGACATTAGGGATAGTAACAACACTACCCGGAGAAAGTCTCATCTGGCTAAGGGGTTTAATAACGGGAATAGTGCAAATCATAACTAGGTGTTAGGAATGGGGAATGGGGAATGGGGAATAGGGAATAGGGAATGGGGAATCGGTAATCGGTAATCGGTAATCGGTAATCGCTAATCGGGAAGTTTTATTCTTCCTTATTCCCTCTTCCTTTGTGCCTCTGTGCCTTTGTGGTTCATTTCCTCTTCCCTTTCCCTCTTCCTTATCTACTATACTTTAAACTTCTCGGTAATGCGTTTCATTGCTTCTTCGACATTCTCGCGACTATTAAAAGCAGAAATACGGAAATAACCCTCCCCCGCGGCTCCAAAACCTGAACCCGGAGTGCCAACAACATGACAAGTTTGTAATAATTTATCGAAGAAATCCCAACTCGATAAACCATTGGGAGTATTTACCCAAACATAAGGAGCATTTACGCCTCCATAAACGGCTAAACCCGCAGCCGATAGTTTCTCCCGAATAATTTTGGCATTCTCTAAATAGAAACTGACTAGGGCTTTTACTTGTGCTTTTCCGGCTTCGGAATAAACGGCCTCAGCCCCCCGTTGTACAATATAGGATACGCCATTAAATTTAGTTGATTGACGACGATTCCACAATTTCCATAATTCTACATCGGAACCATCGGCGGCTTTCGCGGTAAGATTTTTTGGTATTACGGTAAGGGCACAACGAGTCCCGGTAAAACCCGCGGTTTTGGAGAAGGAACGAAATTCGATCGCGCATTCTTTAGCCCCTTCAATTTCATAAATAGAATGGGGAATTTCTGGATCAGTAATAAAGGCTTCATAGGCGGCATCAAAGAAAATAATTGAACTATGCTTTTTCGCATAGTCAACCCATGCTTTTAGGTGTTCTTTGGTAGCAACGGACCCCGTGGGATTATTGGGGAAACAAAGATAAATTAAATCGACTTTTTCCGTGGGAATTGTCGCGGTAAAATTATTATCCGCGGTAATAGGAATATAGACTAATCCTTCAAATTCTCCCTGATCATTAGCCACTCCCGTATGTCCGGCCATGACATTTGTATCCACATACACAGGATAAACCGGATCTGTTACCGCGATACGGTTATTATCACCAAAAATATCGAGAATATTACCTGTGTCACACTTAGAGCCATCGGAGATAAAAATTTCATCGCCGGAAATATCACATCCCCGCGCCTGGAAATCATTAAGCGCGATCGCGTCCCGTAACCAAGCATAACCCTGTTCGGGACCATAACCCTTAAAAGAAGCGCGATCGGCCATATCTTCCACAGCTTTAATCATCGCGTCACGACAAGCTTGGGGCAAAGGCTCCGTGACATCCCCAATACCCAGTCGGATAATTTTGGCATCGGGGTTAGCCTGTGCAAAGACATTCACCCGACGGGCAATTTCGGGAAACAGGTAGCCCGCTTTCAATTTCAGGTAGTTATCGTTAATCGTTGCCATGTTGAATTATGAGAAACACAGTAAAATAGCTTCCTTATTATTCTCCCATCTGAGGACCTGTAGAGCCATCGCCCATAGACATCTTTCCCAAATAAGGTGGAAGGCAGGGTTAGCCTACCCCATCATAATTTTCGTGGAGCCATCGCGCACTCCGACGCGGGCACTACCAAGCATATAAACTTATATATTTGTCTATGCTCCTCACGAAAACCTCAGAAAAAGCGCGATCGCGCTTCTCCAAGAGTTTATCATCATCAAAAGTGATATCCTATCTAATCAAGTCTATCACCAATTATTCTCGAAAAAAGATGCCTAAGCATCTCTAATCTAAACTGTATGAGATTTTTACAGGAAATTATCGCGGTTGCCCAAAGAATTTTAATTGAACTCTTACGTCGTCGTCGCAGTTTAATCTTTTGGAGCATTTTTCCCGTTTCTTTACTGTTAATTAATGGTTTTATTTTGGCAGAAAGAGCCCAAATGACTACCGCGAAAGCCTTTGAAAATGCAGCCCCGACAAGTCTGGTGGGAGCCGCGTTATTTTTTAGTTGTTTAGGGGGAAGTGTGGCTACCGTTGTCGGGGAACGCGAGCAACATACGATTAAACGCTTATTTATTTCCCCCCTCAGTGGTTTATCCTATTTTTTAGGGATTTTTGTCGCCCATAGTTTTATCGCGATCGGACAAGGGATTTTAGTTTACACGATCGCGTCTTTTTATGGTGCGGAGTTTCACGGTTCAATTCTTTTAGGATGTGTGATTATCTTCCTGAGTATTCTATCTTATGTTGGAGTCGGTTTTATTCTCGGTACTCAATTAGCCAGACGCACAGAAGATGTTAACTCTTTAGTCGCGACTTTTGGCGTACCGTTATTAATTTTAGGAGGTGCATTTATTCCCGCGACATTCTTCCCCCAAAATTTATTAGACTTAGCAAAATATAATCCTATCTATCATATCAATGAAGCCTTATTAGGTGTATGGACTAATGGAAAAACATTGGAAGAGATTCAAGTGCATTTTAATTTTTTATGTGTTTTTGCTGTGCTTATGGTAATCGCGGGTTGGCTTTCCTATCGACGCATGATCAACCGAGAAAAAAGACTATAGTCCTCTTAGTTAACGGAGAAACCCGGTTTCTTTTTGGAGAGAAACGACTCGGAGAAAAATATCCCCAAAACTGGGTTTCCGAGAAGTGGATATCATATAATTAAAGAGCTAAAACATACCCAGTCATTAGACATAACCGGAGGAGGTTTAATGTTAGAAATTGGTAAATTAAGTAAATCCTATGGAAAAAGAGTAGTTCTTCAGGATTTAAACATTCATATTAAAAGAGGAGAAATTTATGGTTTATTAGGACCCAATGGTGCAGGCAAAACAACAACGATCAATATTTTATGTAATTTACTGAAAGCGGATAGTGGTGCAATTTTAATTAATGAAGAACCCTTTTCTGCCGCGAGTAAATATTTAATTGGTGTCGCGCCACAAGAAAATTTACTTTATCGCACCTTAAGTTGTGAAGAAAATCTTAATTTTTTCGCCAAAATTTATGGTTTAGAAAAAATCGAAAGAAAATTACAAATACGCAATTGTTTAAAAGCCGTTAATTTATTAGATAGGGCGAATAGTCCCGTGGAAACCCTTAGTGGTGGGATGCAACGACGTTTAAATATCGCGATCGCGTTAGTGCATCAACCGGAATTATTAATATTAGATGAACCCACCACGGGATTAGATATTGAAACCCGTTATGAAATTTGGGAATTAATTTTACGGTTACAAGAGCAAGGAATGACGATTTTATTAACTACTCATTTATTAGATGAAGCCGAAAAACTTTGTCAAAGAATTGGGATTCTGAAAAATGGTAATATTATTGCCGAAGGGACCTTAGATGAGTTAAGAAAATTAGTGAGCGCGGTGGAAGTAATTATTATGAAAACACCCGACGAAGAGGACGCGATCGCGCTGGCGCAAAAATGGGGTTTTACCGTGAGACGTTATGGAGGAGATTTAGCCTTTTGGATACCTCAACATTTAGACTTAAAAGAAATCCTCTTGAAGTTTGATGAAATTACCATAGATTCCATCGCACGACATCCCGTGCGTTTAGAACATATTTATATGGAAATCACCAATTTATCCCCATAAAAAATAAGAGAGAAGAAAGTTTAAATTCTTCTCCCTTATTTGAGGCCAAAACCATCCTAACTATCAACGATTTTTCTTTCAGGGGGCATTAGTAAAGTTAAAAAGTGAATCTATGATGAAGCTTTCTTTTGTTGACGACGACGCATAGTGACTAAGCCACCTAAACCTAACGCCAATCCACTCATGGTAAAAGGTTCAGGAACGCTCGCGGTTACAGTCAAATCGTTATAATCTTTATCTGCATTCCAGAGTTGATCTTCAAAACCAATCGTTACAGGACCGTTGAAGATGTTTGCTGATGTGTAGTTTGAGAGAGCACCATTGTTGACGGTAAAGGGTGTGATGCCTTTCTTATCAATGTTGAGATTAGAACCAAATACCGCTTGTTGATAACCTCCAAAATTCACCCCAGAAGTTGAACCAACCACCTCATAACCACCCACATTGAATACCTTGTCAGTCAAGCCGGTATTTTTATCAAAGTTCTCATACAAACCTAAACTGTACACCTTATTGGCCAGGAAAGTGAAATTAACGTTGTTGTTGCCAGTGCTAGATGCGACGGTAGAACCGAAAGTCCCCTTAAAATCATCTGCACCACCGTTATCAGAGCGCTGCGTTTTCCAGAATAAACTCGCGACGTTCTTCATCGTGCTATTGTTGACTTCATAGACTCCCAAGGAGTACATATTGTAGCCATTACTACTTCCGAAGGTAAAGTTAACCGTTGTATCTTGTTCAAAACTAATACCACTAGCACCAAAACTAAACGCGTCGGCGGGTGTGGAAATACTGAGGAGAGCAGATGTTGTCGCGATCGCGGCCAACGTAGCTTTTAATGTGGTATTCATATCGGTAGCCCCCTGAATGGTTGAGAGTATATCTTTTCTTTTCCCTATCTCTCATTATGTACGATGATGAAACGGAGTTCAAGAGGGTAAGACTAAATTTTACCAAAACTTTGCAATTGACCGGTGAATTTTAAAGATTGTGTAAAGTTGGTCAGCAAAGACCCAAAAGGGCCTGGTTTCTTCAATAATGATTTTTCAAGCTTACAGCGTTTTTGCCTAGGTACAGGTAACATTTTTCATTTTTTTCTCCGTGAAATTACGGAGATATGTCACGGGTATTCCACCTCCGAAATCTGTAAGTTTTGATCGAGAAGAAGGAAGAAGGAAGAAGGAAGGAGGAAGAAGGAAGAAGGAAGAAGGAAGAAGGAAGAAGGAAGAAGGAAGGAGGAAGAAGGAAGAAGGAAGAAGGAAGGAGGAAGAAGGAAGAAGGAAGAAGGAAGAATGAAGAAGGAAGAAGGAGGTCCGAAGTCCGAAGTCCGAAGTCCGAAGTCCGAAGTCCGAAGTCCGAAGTCCGAAGAAGGAGGAAGGAAGAAGGAGGTCCGAAGTCCGAAGAGGGAAGAAGAAAGTCCGAAGTCCGAAGTCCGAAGTCCGAAGTCCGAAGTCCGAAGTCCGAAGAAGGAGGAAGGAGGAAGGAAGAAGGAGGAAGGAAGAAGGAGGAAGGAAGAAGGAGGAAGGAAGAAGGAGGAAGGAAGAAGGAGGAAGGAAGAAGGAGGAAGGAAGAAGAGGAAGGAAGGAAGAAGTCCGAAGAGGCAATAAAATGAATAGTTTGGGGCCCTTAACAACGTCAAACACCGTCGAGGTTGCCATACATGATTCTGTGCAAACTACCGCCATTAACCCTCCGATGAAGAGTAAAAGTTATCCGAGGCGAGTCAAGGGAAACGCGATCGCGCTCGTCCAAAGACTGCTAATGATGCCGGAAGTCAAAGCCACTTGCTGATGGTAAAGCCAAATATCATTAATGTCGCGATTACCATATAATTGAAACTGTAAAGCCATCACTGTCTCCGACAAGATCGCCATCCCAAAGACAAGTAAAGAAATAGTAATCAAATCTCTCTGCATCAACTCTTGGGGAAATAACTTCAACTTCCGCAGACTCACCGTCAGAACCCCCACTAAGACTAAACTCAGAGTATGAGTCGGCTCGGGGTTTGTCATGCCATCTTGAATCATCCCTAACACTAATCCTGCGATTGCCCCTTCCACAAGAGTACGATCGCGCTTCACACACCAAGCCACCACCCAAATCAATAACCAATTAGGACCAATACCCAACAATTCCATACCAGGAATGCGAGTGGGTAAAAGTAAAATGCAAACCAAAGCAGAAACCACGGTGACAAAAATTGTCATCCATTTGTGAGAAACCTGAAGCCGACGCAACCAATAACTCATAGAGATTTGCGATAGGAAATTTGAGATGGGAAATTTGAGATGGGAAATTTGAGATGGAGGTTGAAAATAATTCTCACAAAGGGGAGAGATAGAGGAGTTCTCTAATAGAGGTTATTTGGGCACAGAAGTTTCCCCTTTTTTCTCCTCATCTTTTTTGTCATTGCCATTAATGGTTTTGTCAGACTTAGGTAAATTAGGTTGCTCCTCTCCTCGCACTTTATGGGGATAAACCACCACCCACTCCAAAGAATTAATCGGGGCAAAAAATTCCAATATCGCTTCCGGGGCTCGTCCATTCAAATCCACCGATATTATCCGTCCCACGGGCAACCCAGAAGGAAACAATTGACTAAAATTTGAGGTAGTCACAACATCACCCACCTTGATATTGGGAGAATTATCAAAGAATTCCACCACTGGGGGATTTTCACTTTTCCCTTCTGTTTTCCCCTTGACAAAACCCATATTCCGAGTACGAGAGACTCCCACCCCGACACGACTCGTGGGATCACTAATGAGTAACACTCGACTGGTATCAGGGCTGACGCTGGTGACACGCCCCACCAGTCCACCCGGTGCCATCACCGTAAAACCCACCTGAATCCCCTCTTTACTACCACGCCCCAATGTGACTTGATTCCACCAGTGATCGGCACTACGTCCGATAATCGGGCTGACAATACCCTTATTTTTCTGAGAAGACACAAAACCTAATAATTCTTTTGATTTCTGGTTTTGTATTTCTAATTCTTGGACTCTAGCTTGTAACTCCACAGTGCGCGCACTGAGCAATTGTTCTTGTGCTACGGCATTCACCTCTAAAGGACGAGTGATTAATTGATAAATTTGCATAATCGGACCCCCTTGGGTATGGCGGATAAACCACGCGGCCCCCAGTGCAATCCCCATCAGAAAAATTGATAATCGCCAATCTCGCCATCGACGTAAGCTATTTCTTATCATAATGATCAGATATCTAGTATTTTCAATTAAAAACGCGGATGAGGATTTGAGATTTGCAATTGAACCATCACGCGCCCCCCTGAAATCCCAGAACCCCTTAACTTGATCATGTACAGTTAGCGCGATCGCCCACTGAACACCCGTTCTGACTCTTTGAAATTTTCCAGAACTCTACCAGTCCCTAACACCACACAACAAAGGGGATCAGGAGCAATATGAGTAACAATACCCGTTTCGTGACTAATTAAAGTATCCAACCCACGCATTAAGGCTCCACCTCCCGCTAACATAATCCCGCGATCAATAATATCGGAGGCTAATTCAGGAGGTGTCCGTTCCAATGTGCGCTTCACCGCTTCCACAATCACAGAAAGAGGTTCCGACATACTTTCACGAATTTCTGGACTTTTAACCCCTACTGTCCGAGGTAAACCCGATAATAAGTGAATCCCACGGACTTCCATCACCGCGTCATCATTATTAGTCGGATAGGCCGAACCAATCTGAATCTTAATTTCTTCGGCAGTCCGTTCACCGATGACTAAATTATGCACTTTCTTCAGATATTGCATAATCGCCTCATTCAGTTCATCCCCGGCTACCCGCACGGACTCACTCAACACCGTACCCTGTAAACTGAGTACCGCGACTTCTGTCGTCCCTCCTCCAATATCAATAATCATATTGCCCGTTGGTTCTGATACGGGTAAACCCGCACCAATCGCGGCTGCAATCGGTTCATCTATTAAATAGATATCACCGCCTCCGGCTTGTTGGGCCGCGTCCATCACTGCCCGTCGTTCTACATTCGTCACTCCACTGGGGATACCAATGACAATGCGAGGTGGAAATAAGGTTTTTCCCTCATATACTCGTTGAATAAAGTCTTTCAGCATCCGTTCGGCTATGTCAAAGTCCGCGATTACCCCATCTCGAAGTGGTCGTACCGCGATCACATTGCCCGGAGTCCGTCCTAGCATTTTTTTTGCCTTCTCACCAACGGCAATAGGCACTTTTAAATCTTGGTCAATAGCGACGACAGAAGGTTCTTGAAGAACTATTCCTTTACCGGATACATAAACAAGCGTGTTTGCTGTACCCAGGTCTATCCCCATACCTCCCGTTAAGGAAAAGCGATTAAACAAACCCACTGGTTTTCTTTGCCCCCAATCTGGAATTTAACTCTACGCGAAAATGTAACAAAAGTGTAACCGAGGTGGATTCTATTATGTTTTTTCCCCCTCGTCTAGTCAGGAACTTTCTCAATTAAGCCAATGTCTCCTTGATTTGCTTTATGGGTGCTTCTCTGGCTCATCCTTCCCTTCAGGTTTTTTTAACTTTTATTTTGCTTTTTGTTTTTTCATTTTGACTTAAAGGGAGAGTGAGGGAGAGGCTCTCGTGACCACTGGATCTGGGTATTTTGTGCAAGTTCTGTCTGAAAGAAAATGAGTATCAAGCCTTGATAAATTCCTGTTTCAAGCGATAAATCATGCTATTTTTATCGACTTGATTGAGAATATTTTGAATGACTCGATCCTGTCCTAGTTCTCCCCAGGTACAACCTTTTTCTAAATAGGTTTGTGCGGCTTTTCCCACTACATAGGTCCCATAGGCCGCGACTCCGGCTTGTGCGATCGCGCCTCCGGCATAATTCCCCCAATTCAGATCAGAAGATGCCACACTTTCCATTTTACCTAATCCTAACATTAAATTACTGGTAAATTCTCCCACTATTAAACCACCCACGCTAAATAAAATACTTTTCCCAAGTTCACCCACATCCTTTCCTGTCATGGGAAAACCGTATAATTTCGCTAAGGAACGAATTAATATTAAATCCGCGAGACTTCCCCCTAATACATCTAAAATGGCTAGGGGATTAACCGCGATCGCGATCGCCTTATACTTCATAAAGTTTTCGATCAACTTCTCCGCGTCTTTTTGACATAATTTTACCATTGTTTGGGCGAGTATTAACTCGGCATTACGGGCTTGCAGAAGGGAATTAAGGGCAATGAGCGATCGCCCTTCTCGGTTTAAAATTCTTAAAAGAGTTTGTTTTAACTCATCAATTTTGGGCTGAGGGGTTTCCCATTCATAATTAATTTTACCATTCGGTAACTCTACCCGCACTTGTAAAGGTGCTGGCTCGGCGGCTACCATCACAATTTCATCGGAAGGTAAGGGCATATCTTTAACGGGAGGGGGGGGTTCTAATTCCCAATTATCTTTAGTTAATTCTACCTGGGCTAAAGTTTGTAATTTTTCATAAATTGCCTGTCGATCAATCTCAGGATAAAGATCGATTTTATTAAATACTAAAATCAAGGGTTTTTGCGTCTTCCGTAATTCCATTAACGCGTCATATTCCGTGCGAGTAATATCTCCTGAGACAACAAATAAAATTAGATCGGCTTGACTGGTAACTTCCTTCGCGATTTCTCCCCTGACTTCTCCTCCTACTTCATCGAGTCCGGGGGTATCAATTAACTCAATTTGAGCGCCAATTTTATCTTCTTTTCCAGGGGTAGGGGGAATTGTCCAACGTACTGATCGCGGCCATTGTGTCACACCATGAGTGGGGCCAGTTTGCAGCACTTTTTGACCTAAAAGTGCATTTAAAACCGCGGACTTTCCGCGACTGACTAAACCAAAAACCGCAATCCGAATCACATTATGATCAAGTTTATCTAAGTTAGAAGAAAGGATGTCTAACTGAGTTTGTAAGGTGGAAATTAATTCGGGGTTACGAGTGGGGGAAAAATGACGTAAATTGCTATATCTTGCCAAAGACTGACGGATACTGGCACGGGCCAGAGAAAGGTGAAATTCCCCTTGTTTTTGTATCCGGTTAGGATTAGTTTTTTCGGTTACTGTTGTCATAATAGAATTTAAGTTAGTACAGATAATTTTGAACCGATGAGGACACGCGATCGCGCTCGTCTTGAAATCTTCGTCTCTAACCCTTAACTAGGGTGAAGTTACGACATTTCTCCCTACTTCTGTATAGGTAGTTTTTCCTTGAGCGTTAATAATTTGTAATTCCGCACCTCCCTGGGGATTAACTCGCCCATAATATTTGACATCTCCCAGAATATTAACATAAGTTGTCCAGTTATCATCGCGTCCCTGTTTTGGGGAAACTTCTGCTGGAGTTCCTGTCATAATAGGGCTGGATTTTTCCCGATCATAAACATTCATATAAAATTGGCTATGTTGACTTTGACGATAAATTCTCACCGCGTATCGACTTGTCTCGAAAAGAGAACGGTTGCCTTATTATTACTAGGCTCTGATACGGCTGTAGTTTCACTCTGAGATAGATGAAGAATTGGAACTTGATTAATTGGCGCTCTTCCAGGCATTTCCATACTTAAAAGAATGGTCATCATTATGTTTCTACACCACCATTTATACACCGAGAAATTTAGTATTATTTCTTTAGTATAATCATTGATCAATCTCTCCAAAATGACTGTATATTTCATAAATGTTAGTAAAATCAAGGATTCCTTTTTATTCTACCTCAAAACCTCTGTTTTGTCAACTAAAAAAGGAGTTTTTTTTGAATTAGTCAAGGGGAAAATCACCCGGATATCAAAAAAAGACTTAAGCAAAAGAGGGAAACCGGGTTAGAGTTTCAGACTCTTGCCTGACAATTCTGGAATTTGTCAGACAACCCGGTTTCTAACTCAAACCCCGTGTATTGGTGTTGTTAGGAATAGGAAATAATGAACAGTGAAGGCTCTCTGATTACATCTATAGTGCGTCTAAATGATTTGTACAATTAAGTAGGGGCAATCCCCCCGTGGTTGCCCCGATTTTGTAGGGGTAGGCACAGGGGCACTACCCCTACAAAATCGGGATGCTCCCCTCTCATTACATCTATAGCAATCCTCGGTTGTAATAGTTTCGGAGTGCAGCATCTTGCTTTCTTGTGCCGAAACTATTCCCAAGGGAGAGGTTTGTGCTAGGCACAGGCTGAGTCGCGGCGCGAAAAGCTGCGCCAACGCACTCCTATTAGACATCCCAAAAATTATGTCAGTCGCAGGCTTAACCTGCGCCACAATAATTATAGGAGATGTCTATTATTAACATTAAATTTGTTACCTCCGACTCCTGACAGATTGCTATATTCTCAATCATTTTCTAACCTTCTTCCTTCTCATTCTCTTCCTTCTTACTTGCTGAAAAAGTTGTCAAAAAGACATTTTTTCGGTATTATACCCTCAAGCCAACTTATTAATGATAGTAATACTATGAATCTCCAACGTAAAGTTACTTATTTGCTCCAAAAAAGAACCGGCCAAAAAATTAAACTTGGTGGGGTGATAGAATCCCAAAAAAAGCCCAAAAAATATAAGGAATATGACGGGAGTCGCTATACCAAAAGCGCATTACCTCCCCGCGTTGATTTGCGTGAATATATGACTCCGGTAGAAAATCAATCACAAGCTAATAGTTGTGTCTCCAACGCGATCGCGGGTGCTTATGAGTATTTAGCCAATCGTATTTTGGGATATTCGGGAGATGTTAGCCGTTTATTCATTTATTATAATGCTCGAAAAATAGATGGCATTAAAGGCGATCAAGGGAGTTCCATTGTTACCAGTATTCAAGTTTTACAAGATATGGGGACTTGTACGGAAGAAACCTGGCCCTATGACTTGAAAATCATCAACAAAAAACCTCATGCAGAAGCCTATGAAGAAGCGGGTCGTTTTTTAATTGAAGACGCGGAGGAAATCCCCTTAGAAATTGATGCGATGAAACGATGTTTAGCTGAGGGTTATCCTTTTATATTTTCCATCACGTTGTTTAAATCTTTTGATAAAGCTCGTTATAAAGGAGGGGTTCCGGTTCCCGATTTTAACACGGAAGAAGGCCGTACAGAACATGGTCGACACGCGATGCTTTGTGTGGGATATTCTGATACTTATAAAGTTTTTGTTGTCCGCAATTCTTGGGGAGAAACGTGGGGTGATAAGGGATATTGTTATATTCCTTATGAATATATGACAAATCCTGAGTTATGTCGTTCTTGTTGGGTAATTCGTGCGGTAAGTGATCTGGATTTTTCGACGGGTATTTCTGCCGAAGATGATGATGATTACTACTCCTATAATGAGGAGGAATATGAAGAGTATGAAGAGGAAGAAGGAGATGATGAATATGAATATTATGAAGATGAGTATGAAGAGGATGATGAGTATGAAGAAGATGATGAAGATGATGAAGATGATGAAGACGATGAAGATGATGAAGATGATGAAGATGATGAAGATGATGAATAATTTCGCCAGGGGTTAAAACCCCTGTCTCATAGCTAAAGTCCTCTAAAGAGGACTGGTAAATTGAGTTTTTAACCCTCGCGTAAAACGGATTTTAGCTATGATATGGTAAATGGATTTTGGGGCTGTTTTGGAGATAAGAAAAAAGGTTTGTCGGTGTAAATTTATACCGACAAACCTTTTGGATAACCCTATTAAGTAAGAGGGTAATTAACAGGAATTACGCACTCAACGTAAAGTTAAAGAAACTGGGTTTATGGCTCAGTTTTAATTAACGTTGAGTGACGGGTTCTTTTGCTAAAAATTTCTCTAATTCGTCCAACGCGTCCGCGTCAACTTTTGTCTGCATGGGACAGAATTTTGGCCCGCACATTGAACAAAATTCTGCGGTTTTGTAAATATCCGCGGGTAAGGTTTCATCGTGATATTCACGAGCGCGATCGGGATCTAATGCCAATTCAAATTGACGATTCCAGTCAAAATTATAACGAGCCTTAGATAACTCATCATCACGATCGCGTGCCCCCGGACGATGACGGGCAATATCAGCAGCATGAGCCGCAATTTTATAAGCAATTAAGCCATTACGGACATCTTCCGCATTAGGTAATCCCAAATGTTCTTTAGGAGTAACATAACATAACATTGCAGTACCATACCAACCCGCTAAAGCCGCACCAATAGCAGAAGTAATATGATCATAACCGGGTGCAATATCTGTCACTAAAGGCCCTAAAACATAGAAAGGAGCTTCCGAACACTCTTCCATTTGTTTGCGGACATTAAACTCAATTTGATCCATCGGCACATGGCCCGGACCTTCCACCATTACTTGCACATTATGTTCCCAAGCTTTACGCGTTAATTTACCTAAAGTCTTAAGTTCAGCTAATTGTGCATCATCAGAAGCATCGTGAGTACAACCAGGACGCAAAGAGTCTCCTAAACTAAAGGAAACATCATATTTTTTGAAGA
This sequence comes from Cyanobacteriota bacterium, assembly GCA_041172365.1. GTDB lineage: Bacteria > Cyanobacteriota > Cyanobacteriia > Cyanobacteriales > Microcoleaceae > JBEDKD01. The sequence goes on from JBEDKD010000447.1 coordinate 14,703, forward strand.
TTTCAATGATATCATCAAAGTGAGTATAAAGCGGATTTTGCTTATGATGATGTAACATCCACTTCGCGATAATACCGCCACCACGAGAAACAATACCCGTAATGCGAGATTTAACCAAAGGCAAATGTTCGATTAAAATTCCCGCGTGAATTGTCATGTAATCAACACCCTGTTGCGCGTGTTTTTCAATCACATGAAGAAAATCATCGGCTGTGAGATTTTCCATAACACCATGCACACTTTCTAAGGCTTGATAGATAGGAACTGTACCGATAGGAACAGGAGAAGCCTTAATAATCGCGGTGCGAATTTCATCTAAATTACCGCCACCTGTGGATAAATCCATAACGGTGTCAGCACCATATTTAATGGATTGTTGAAGTTTCGCGAGTTCTTCATCAATATTAGAAGAATTAGGAGAAGCACCAATATTAGCATTCACTTTGCACTTAGAAGCAATGCCAATACACATTGGTTCTAAGTTAGTGTGATTAATATTAGCAGGAATAATCATGCGTCCCCGTGCGACTTCTTCGCGGATCAAATCGGGGGGTAAATTTTCCCGTTTGGCCACATAGTCCATTTCTTCAGTGATAATCCCCTGACGCGCGTAGTGCATTTGACTAACATTGTCATGATTACGACGTTTGGCGATCCATTCTGTACGCATATTTAATTCCCTCGATAGACAGCTTCCCTCCGCTGGTATTACCCAGACTCAGGTTCTAAGGGTTTCTCTCAGCCCGGTAGATCGGGCACCCCTAGCTTATAGTTGAAAATTTTAGCATCTTTTGCTAGAATTAGACAAAAGTGAGTCAAAAAAATTTTATGGGTAGGTAGATACAGATAAAGATAGTTCGTCAACTTTCCCCAATGGTTGTCTAAACAATTTTTTTTAGAGGTCGATCCATCATGTCAACAAAAAGTCAATTAAGTAAGATAAAAGCATCAGTTTCTATTATTGAAGAGACCCAGAAAGAAGAGGATATAGATGAGAAAATTCCCTTCACATATTCTATTACCAGTTATGGAGCCGATTATACCATTGATAGTTTAGTTAAACGTATCGAAGATGGGAGCATATTTGTTCCTATCTTCCAGCGAGGCTATGTATGGAAATTTCGGGAAGCTTCTCGTTTTATTGAATCTTTGTTATTAGGTCTTCCTATACCCGGAATATTTCTGGCAAAAGAAGAAGATACCAAAAAATTGTTAGTCATTGATGGCCACCAGAGGTTGCGGACACTTCAATATTTTTATAAAGGGTTTTTTGAACCCACGAAAAAAGAGTTTGCTCTTAAAGATGTTCAAGAACAGTTTGAGGGTATTACATATCAATCTTTATCCTCGGAACAACGTCGTGATTTAGATGACTCAATTGTTCATGCAACTATAGTTAAACAAGATGAATATTCCGATGATAATAGCAGTATTTATAACATTTTTGAGCGACTTAATACAGGTGGGACTCAACTTAAATCTCAAGAAATTCGTTCCTGTATTTATCATGGTGCATTCAATGACTTACTTAAGGAACTTAATGGTAATAAATCATGGCGGGCTATTTATGGAGATGACGATTCGTCCAAAATTAGAATGAGGGATGAGGAACTAATTTTGCGTTTTTTAGCCCTTTATTTTTCTCCCTTGACACAACAACAAAAGCTTAGTTATAAAAAACCCATGAAAGAGTTCCTTAATCTTTACATGGGAAAAAATAAGCACCTTATATTTCACTCAGAAATTGAAATTAGACAAGCTTTTGAACCGACGATTGAACTCATTTATAAAACTCTAGGAAACAAAGCCTTTAAACCTAAAAGAGATTTTAATGCCGCGGTTTTTGATGCGGTAATGATTGGTATCGCGCGCCGACTTTCCCAAGGGAATATTTCTGACTTAGAAAGGTTGCCAGAAAAATATGAAGAACTTTTAAGAGATCCAGAATTTCGTAAATCTACTGTAGATACGGCTCGTACTACAGAGGAAGATGTGGTGAACTCTCGAATTAAAATTGCTACTCAGATTTTTGCCGATTTGTAATCATCAATGAAGAATAGAGAACTTGTCAGAAAAAAACAACATCTCGATGATTTATTTCAAAAAATTGCGGTTTTTTCGGAGGACAAAAAACTGCAATCTGAGTGGGCAAAATATTTGTGTATTGTGGTTTCCGGTTTTTTAGAGAACTCGGTGCGGATACTTTATAGTGAATATGCCAAAAATAAGTCATCTCCATCTGTGGCTAACTTTGTCGAAGCTAAGTTAAAGGATTTTCAAAACCCCAAGATGCAGAAAATTCTGGATTTAGCAGGTTTGTTTAGTCAAAAATGGAAAGAATAACTGAATAGGGATACGGAGGGTGAAATAAAAGATGCTGTTGATAGTATTGCTAACAACAGAAATAGAATTGCACATGGTGGAGATGTGGGAATTACCTATATTCAAATCAAATATTATTATCAGAGAGCACTTAAGGTGGTTGAATTTATCGAAAATCAATGTAATCAATAAACCGGAAGATGACGCGATCGCGCTTTTTTTCTGGTATTATAGACAAAATCTAGGCACTGTCAAAACAAAAGAAACCGGGTTTCTGAGAATCTGAGCGTCAAGGAAAATTTGGGGGTAAAGAAACCCGGTTTCTCAAAAATTAATGAATCCGAGAGGGATTGCTATAGTTTATAGTGCTACGCTTTACAGATATTGACGTTCTTAATTGCAAAAATCTTGAATTTTATTGCATCTTCCTTCTTCCTTCTTCCTTTTTTTACCCTGAGCCAACCAAGCCGAAGGGCTTTCTTCCTTCTTCCTTCTTCCTTCTGCTATATAATGATAATGTTATCCACAAATTGGCATCATGTCCACAGAACTACTCTCAGAATTACAAACCTTGGTTGAACGTCGTCGCAATTTTGCCATTATCTCTCACCCTGACGCGGGAAAAACGACTTTAACGGAAAAACTTTTACTTTACGGAGGGGCTATTCACGAAGCGGGCTCCGTCAAAGCCAGACGCTCTCAACGTCACGCGACTTCTGACTGGATGGCGATGGAACAACAACGGGGAATTTCTATCACTTCTACTGTTTTACAATTTAATTATCAAAATTATCAAATTAATCTCTTAGATACCCCCGGTCACCAAGATTTTAGTGAAGATACTTATCGCACTCTCGCCGCCGCGGATAATGCGGTGATGTTAGAAGACGCGGCTAAAGGTTTGGAACCTCAAACTCGTAAATTATTTGAAGTTTGTCGCTTGCGTGGTTTGCCCATTTTTACCTTTATTAATAAGTTAGATCGTCCGGGGCGAGAACCTCTGGATTTATTGGATGAAATTGAGAAAGAATTGGGGTTAGCGACTTATCCGGTTAATTGGCCTATTGGTATGGGCGATCGCTTTAAGGGTGTTTTTGATCGTCGTCAACGTCAAATTCATTTATTTGAGCGTTCAGGACATGGGGCTTTTGAAGCTCTTGATACTATCATTGAGTTAGATGATCCGCGTATTGAAGACTTGTTAGAGAAAGATTTGTATTATCAATTAAAGGATGATTTAGAAATCTTGGAAGAGGTGGGAACGGAATTAGATATTGAACAAGTCCGTAAGGGTAAAATGACTCCTGTCTTTTTTGGGAGTGCTATGACTAATTTTGGTGTGCAATTATTCTTAGATGCTTTTCTGGAATACGCGATGAAACCCTATGGCCGTAAATGTAATTTAGGGGAGCTTGATCCGAGTTATCCTGAATTTAGTGGTTTTGTCTTTAAATTACAAGCAAATATGGACCCGAAACATCGCGATCGTATTGCTTTTGTGCGGGTTTGTACGGGCAAATTTGAAAAGGATATGATGGTTAGTCATGCCCGTACTGGTAAAACGATTCGTTTATCAAGACCGCAAAAATTGTTTGCCCAAGATCGCGAGTCTATTGATGTTGCTTATCCGGGTGATGTCATCGGTTTAAATAATCCGGGGATGTTCGCGATCGGTGATACTATTTATAATGGTCAAAAGTTAGAATATGAGGGGATTCCTTGTTTTTCACCGGAGTTATTTGCCTATTTAAAAAATCCGAATCCATCGAAGTTTAAACAATTTCGGAAAGGGGTTTCGGAATTACAGGAAGAGGGCGCGGTTCAAATTATGTATTCCGCGGATGAGGCGAAACGCGATCCGATTTTAGCGGCTGTTGGTCAATTACAATTTGAAGTTGTCCAGTTTCGGATGCAAAATGAATATGGAGTGGAATCCACCTTAGAATTATTACCTTTTAGTGTGGCACGATGGGTTGATGGGGGTTGGGAAGCTTTAAAAAAAGTGGGACGTTTATTTAATACTGTGACGGTAAAAGATGGTTGGGGTCGTCCTGTTTTGTTATTCCGAAATGAATGGAATTGTCGTCAAGTGGAAGGGGATCATCCTGACTTGAAATTGAACGCGATCGCGCCTGTGGTTTCGGGTTTACCCGTGAGCGAAAAATAGATGTTAATGACTCTCGTCAATTCCTTGTAAGGTGAGTCTTTGACGGGAGCATCCCATTTTTGTAAATAGGTAGTGGGTTGGCGTAGCCTGTGCGGAGCATCGGACGTCTCGCTCCCTGGGGAGATCCTGAAGGGAGCGAGACGCTCCCACTACAGTTTTTTTTGGACCTTGAGATGCACCCTTAACTTGTGCTATCCACGCGTTATTTCCTACCATTTATAACCCTTCTCTTTGCCCCAATTTAGCCAAATTTCAATCATTTCTTGAGTTTTACCTCCTTTGTCTGGGGGGACGGGATCTTCCCTTGTAATTGCTTTTAAAGCCCAAAATCATTGTCCCGATTTTTGCTCTAATTCTCTTAACAGTAAAGGAACCACATCTCTACCCATACCAATAATTTGCTGATAGGCTGGGTGCATCGCGAAATCGTTAGTTGAAGAAATGCCCCTAGTTTCCCTACGCCACTGATACACAAGTTCCATAAAAACTTGTTCAATTTCCTCTTTCTCTTGCTGAAGCAAGTCAACAAATTTTAATACTTTTTCTTGTTTATAGGGTGATAATTCCCTTATTTTCTCTATAACGGCTTGTTCTACACTCATGTTTTTTGTTCCTCTTGTTTTATGCTATTTTTAAATACCTCATTATAAGTTTAGTGCAAAATAGCTATAGATGTCAAGAGATTAGCTACTTTTTGTGTTAATTTGTCGTTTCAATTACAAGAGAAAACAATAATCAAGACGATTATGCTATAATGGTAATATCATTGGTTGAGGAAGTTAAAAAAATGACCGTGACTCAAGCAAAAACCATGAATCTTGCCGATCTTTATGAGCAAGATTTTTTACTGTGGTTACAAATCACCGCAAATTTATTAAAAGAAAAGCAATTTCAGGAAATAGATTTAGAAAATTTGATTGAGGAAATTGAAAGTATGGGGAGAGGTGAAAAAAGAGCAGTAAAAAGTAATCTCAAAATCTTACTCATGCACTTACTTAAGTATCAATATCAATCTCAACTACGTTCTAATAGCTGGCGATACACCATTATAGAACATCGTAACCGATTGAAAGATGATTTAAAAGATAGTCCTAGTTTAAAACCTTATTTGCTCGAAGTTTTTGAGGATACTTACCAAGATGCTAGAAAAGAAGCATCGGCAGAAACGGGTTTATCTCTTGATACTTTTCCCCTAGAATCTCCCTTTAGTATTGAAGAAACTCTTAATCCTGATTTTTTACCTCATAGGGATGATAGGATGGAAAATCTTGATTAAAGATAAAGATCGCGCTTCTTTGTTAAGTTAAGAATGATTAACCACAAAGGCACAGAGGACACAAAGGAAAGAAGAAGAGAGAGAAGTTAAAGCATATCAATTGGAAAGGAGAAGAGATATATTTATGGATTTTGAACGAGAGAAAGAGAAGATTAATTTACAAACTCCCCATAGTGGTTATCATTGGGAGAGCTATTACAGTCGTTTTTTTGAAGGTTGGTATTTTCGAGTAACTTTACCAACAATTCAAGAAAATTTTGCCTTTATGTACTCGATTGAAGACCCCCACGGGGGTCAAGTTTATAGTGGTGGTGGGGCGCAAATTTTAGCTCCTAATGATGATTATTTTTGTCGGACATTTCCTAATGTTCAGAATTTTTGGGCGTGGCGAAATGACTTAGGTTTAGGCCATTGGCGTAAGACTTCTTTAGGGATTAAACCGAGATATTTAAAACCCCAGGATTTTGATAATTATATTGAGGAAGGTTATCAGGTAACTGCTAATTTTCATCAAGGTAAGTTATTTGATCCTGCTACGGGTTATTATTATAAATGGCAATATCATGTTAAACCGATTTATGGTTGGGGAAATTTAGGATTTCCTCAACACGCGACCGCGGGATATTTATCATTTTTACCGATTTTTGAACCGGGTTGGCAAGTTTTAATGGCGCGTGGTTTAGCTTCCGGTTGGATTGAATGGAAGGGTAAGGTTTATGAGTTTGAAAATAGTCCTGCTTATGGTGAGAAAAATTGGGGTGGGGCTTTTCCTGAGCGGTGGTTTTGGATTAATTGTAATGCTTTTGAAGGGGCTTCTGATTTGAGTTTAACCGCGGTGGGTGGACGACGTAAGGTTTTAGGTTTTGGGGAGTCTGTGGGGTTGATCGGTGTGCATTATCAAGGGATTTTTTATGAGTTTGTTCCCTGGAATTCTCAAATAAGATGGGAGGTTTCTCCTTGGGGGAATTGGCTAATGAATGCCCAAAATAAAGAGTTTGAAATTGTGTTAAGGGGTACTACTCTCCGTCAGGGTACTCTTTTAAGAGCTCCGACTCAAAGGGGTTTGGATTTTTCTTGTCGTGAAACTTTGAAGGGGGATTTGTTTTTACAGCTTCGATCGCGTTCTTCTTCAGAGGTTATTATCGAAGCAAATAGTTCTCTGGCTGGCTTGGAAGTGGGGGGGAATTGTTGGGAAGATATTTGGAAGATTTAGTGGTGATTCCGCCGGCGCGATATCTGCTACAATATAAACAATGAAATACCTTTACCAATAAATTATTATGAGTGTCACCCAAGAGTCTGCTATCAAAACCAAGTCCCCTGACGATTTAATCGCGAATTTTGATAAAATTCTCAGTCTCTATACCGTCGAAGACTCGCGAGAAACTTTTAAGTTAATTATCGAACAAGACGTGATGATGAGTTTAATCTTAGAGGCTCACTCTAAAATCCGAGAGCTATTTCCTCACGAAAGATTGGCCTTAGAAGTGACAACAGATCCCGAAATTGCTGGAGCGCGATCGCTTTGGATTACTATCTACACCAAACTCGACGTTGATGAAGCCTTAGACAAATTAATGATTCTCGACGATACTTGGTGGTTAGAGGCGGGAGTTACTGTTGCTAAAAATAAACTACATATCAATCTAGGATGGGAGTCAGATGAGATTTGATTGATCTGAGTTTTTGAATTTAGCACGATAATTTTATTACATATCTCGCGATCGCGCTTTTTTTCTCCTGTTAATGATAATAACGAACCACAAAGACACTAAGACACTAAGACACAAAGACACAAAGAAGAGAATAAACCCGATCGCGCTTTTTTCTGAAGTTAATGCTCTAATATGAACCACAAAGGACACAAAGGACACAAAGAAGAAATAAGAGAATAAACTCGCGCTTTTTTTCTGAATTTAATGCTCTAATATGAACCAGAAAGACACAAAGAAGAGAATAAACGCGATCGCGCTTCCTCTCCTTTTTTATCTAAAATTGATGGGATTTTCCCCCTTAAGAGAGTTAAATCAAGAAGCTCAACTCTAGCTTAGGAACACCCCCCGCCCCTTGGCCTGACTCACCCTTGAGTCTTTAGCCCGCCAAGGGGCTTGTACTCACGTTCAATATCTTCTGCACAAAACTGGGAGGTTATGGATTATGCTTTGATAATAGGGTGCTATTGGGGTAAGAATAACCTTCCCTCCCTGTACCTGACTCAAACGAATACCGCGATCGCTGTAAAAACTGGAGGTGACAACATGAAAATCAAAAAAATTCATCATATCGCGATCATTTGTTCCAATTACGAAAAATCTAAAGATTTTTACACAAATATACTGGGATTCTCAATAATTAATGAAACTTTTCGAGAACACAGAAACTCTTATAAACTTGATATAAGAGTAGGAAATAATGATATGATAGAACTTTTCTCTTTTCCTTCTCCTCCTCCTAGATTCAGTCAGCCAGAAAATTGTGGGTTAAGACATCTCGCTTTTGAAGTTGAGAATATAACAGAATGTGTGGCTTATTTAGAATCAAAAGGAATAAGTGTTGAACCTGTAAGACTTGATGAATTAACAGGTAAATTATTTACTTTTTTTAAAGATCCAGATGACTTACCTCTTGAGATATATGAACAATAAATTATCACTATAGCTCTCCCCAAATTATGGTATGGTAGGCATCCTGCCTGCCTGGATTTCACCTTATTTTTTAAATAGGTATACTGATTAACAGAAGTTTGACCAAAAAGTAAAAAGCACTAAAAGCTTTTTTTATTTAGGAATGGAAATTAAATAACTTGACTATTTGGTTTGTCGGCGAACCCTTGAGAGCGAAAGCAGGCAAGATGCCTGCACTACTTTATTAAATTTTCATTCTTTAGTATAGTTTTAACCTCGAAAACAGTTTAATTTTTGATAGGTATAGGTTTGATGTCATCTTATCCCCTTTGGTTGGGGATAAAATTATCTGGCGGCTATGTCATGTTTTTGGCAATGGTAAGTCAACTCTTTGATGCCCAATAACGAAAATAATTTACGCTCAGTTGATATCTTCTTTAAATTTTCATTAATTGGGCGGATTTATTGAAAAATTGCCGACATAATGCCGCGGTTAATAAAGAAGTTGAAATTACTGTTGTCAAGGCTAACATAAACATTATTAAAATTTGATAAGACGCGGCATCTAAGGGACTTACTCCACTTAATAATTGTCCTGTAATGGTTCCGGGTAATGTCACAACACCTACGATCATCATCGTATTAATCGTGGGAATTAAACCTGCTTTGATCGCGTCTTTACGATATTCGGATACGGCTTCTAAAGGTGTCGCGCCTAAACTTAAATGGGTTTCGATTTCTATTTGACTGGAATTAAGGATACTCACCAGTCGTTCCCCTGATATTGTGGCCGCATTCATCGCGTTTCCGATTAAAATTCCGGCTAGGGGAATTATATATTGGGGTTCATACCAGGTAGGGGGTTTGATAATCAGAAGATTGACATAAATTAAGGTAAACGCGGCACTTACTAAAATGGAACTAGATACTAATAGAAATAAGCCTTTGATTTTTTTACTGATGCGGTTTTTGGCAACTACACTCGCGATGCCGAGCATGATGATTAAAACTCCCATCACTAACCAAGGATTTTTTGCCCTGGGATCAAATACCGCGGCTAAGAGATAGCCCACTAATGTCATTTGGAGTAGGGTACGTCCCGCGGCTTGACCTAATTGCCATTCTAAGCCTAACCTCTGCCACGCCGAAAGCCCGATCGCGAGACCGATCATTCCCAAGGCCCACCCTAAGTCGATAAAATCAAGTTGAATTAAGCCTGTCATGTTTGGAAAAACTGATAAATTACTGGTATATCTATAAGAAATAAAAATGAAAGGGTTCGAGAAACAGTTTTGCCATCAAAATTTGCTTTGATAATCCATAAGCTTTGTGGTGTGAAGAGTGAATAATGTCCCTCCGCTTGATTTGGCGAAACAATACACCCTTATTGGTGAAGAGGTAAACGCGGCTGTTCTAAAAGTGCTCGCGTCGGGCCGTTATATTGGCGGTCCTATCGTCGAACAGTTTGAACAAGCTTTTGCCCAGTATATCGGTGTTGAGCACTGTGTTGGTTGTAATTCTGGCACGGATGCTCTCTATCTTGCCCTCCGAGCCCTCAATATTGGGCTGGGGGATGAAGTGATTACTTCCCCTTTTACTTTTGTCGCTACCGCGGAGACTATTACCGCGGTAGGCGCGACTCCCGTTTTTGTCGATATTGACCCCACTACTTTTAATCTGGATGTTAACCAGTTAGAAGGGGCGATTACTGCCAAAACTCGTGCCATTCTCCCTGTGCATTTATTTGGCCATCCCGTTGATATGACGCGGTTAATCGCGATCGCACACTCCTATAATCTTATTGTTATTGAAGACTGTGCTCAAGCCACGGGCGCTCGATGGGGTGAGCAACAAGTCGGGAGTATTGGCGATGTGGGATGTTTTAGTTTTTTCCCGACGAAAAATCTGGGAGCTTGTGGGGATGGTGGCGCGGTAACGACTAATGATCCCGCGATCGCGACTCGGATACGCAAATTAAAAGAGCATGGCCAACCCACTCGTTATTATTCAGATGAAACGGGGATAAATAGTCGTTTAGATGCCCTCCAAGCCGCGATTCTACAAATTAAATTACCTTATCTGGACCACTGGAACCAGCAACGAGCAAAGATAGCCCAAGCTTATCATCAACGATTACAGCAGATCCCACAGATAATTCTCCCCCAAGCCCAGCCCGGGGGTGAAGCTGTTTGGAATCAATATACGATTCGTCTTTGTCACGAGGAAGGGAGAAAGTGTCCGCCGGATTTACTCTGGCGAGATTGGGTACGCGAAGAATTACAAAAACTTGGTATTGGTTCGATGGTGTATTATCCCCTTCCCTTACACCTCCAACCTGTTTATGAGTCATTAGGGTATGCTCCGGGTACGTTTCCCTTTGCCGAAAAAGTGGCCCAGGAAGTTTTATCTTTACCGATGTTCCCCGAACTTGACTCACAACAACAGGAGCGGGTTATCTATGCTTTGAAAGACTGTTTAAGCCAAAGTCTTCCTTAGTTGGTGTGTAAATTTGTACTTTTGTGTACTATATTTAAGCCAAAGAAACAAATATAGTCAATGGTGTTAATGGGATGGCGCGTGGGACATAATGCCAATGACCCATTATCCATT
>JBEDKD010000448.1:0-2748 GCA_041172365.1 Cyanobacteriota bacterium
AGTCTAGTATGGGTAAAGAAGAACGCCATGCTTTAGGTGCTCATTATACCAGCGAGGCCGATATTCAAAAAGTAGTTTTACCGACGATTATTCGCCCTTGGCGAGAACGAATTGAAGCCGCAAATACTCTAAAAGACTTGCTGGCACTGCGACAAGAATTAATTAATTTCAAGGTTCTTGATCCCGCGTGTGGGAGTGGTAATTTTCTCTATGTTGCTTATCGGGAACTGAAGCGACTAGAAGCACAATTACTCACCAAAATTCATCAAAATTTTGCTCGTGCGGCTAATACGATTGGTACGATGTCATTAGTAAAAACCAGCCAGTTTTACGGCATTGATATTAAACCCTTTGCCGTGGAATTGGCCAAAGTTACCTTAATGCTGGCTAAAAAATTAGCCCTGGATGAAGAAAATCAGTCCCTCAATGTGGTACAGATGAACTTAGCATTAGATATGGATAAAGCGTTACCTCTTGATAATTTAGATCAAAATATTCGTTGTGATGATGCCTTGTTTTGTGATTGGGAACCCGTTAATGTAGTAGTTGGTAATCCTCCATTTTTGGGGGGCAAACATATTCGTTTAGTTTTGGGTGATGAATATGTTGAGCGTATTTTTGCCAAATTTCCTGATGTAAAAGATGTGGATTTTTGTACCTACTGGTTTCGCATAGCCCATAATCATTTGGGGGAAAATTGCCGTGCTGGTTTAGTAGCAACTAATTCTATTTCTCAGGGTAAAAGTCGTAAAGCGGCCCTAGATTACATTACTCAAAATGGCGGCTGTATTTATGATGTTATCTCTACACAACCTTGGTCCGGTGAAGCTAAAGTACATATCAGTATTATTAATTGGCTAAAAACTTCTGAGAATCAAGAATTAACTTACCGGATAGATCATAAAATTGTCTCAAACATTAATTCTTCTTTGAAAGCCGAGGTTGATGTTTCTCAAGCCCTGCGACTGAAGGCAAATCTTAACTGGTGTTTTCAAGGCGTGATTCCTGTTGGGAAAGGATTTCTTGTGACTGAATCACAGGTAAATAAATGGATTAAATCCGATCCGAAAAATTGCGAAGTTCTCAAATTATTTTCTATGGGTGCAAATCTGGCCAAAAATCCACAGGGAAAGCCTGAACGTTGGATTATTGATTTTAATGATATGAGTTTAGAAAATGCTAGTGAATACAAACTTCCTTTCAATCATGTTAAAACCCATGTCAAACCAGAAAGAGATAAAAACAGAAGAGAGACAACAAGGTTAAATTGGTGGAAATATGGCGAAAAACGTCCAGCAATGCGAAAAAATCTTGCTTCTTTACTTTATGGTTTCGCGGTTCCCAGAGTATCAAAATGGGCAATTTTTATTCCATTTCCCTCGAACTGGTTAGCAGGTGATAAATCAGTTGTAGTCACTTGTGATGATTTTTATGTTCTTGGTATCCTAACATCTAGCACTCATCGTATCTGGATGCACGCACAAAAATCCACACTGGGAGCCACTATTGCCTACACCCACAATACCTGTTTTGAAACCTTCCCTTTTCCTCAAAATTGCCCCGAAAAAACTAAAACAGAAATTCGAGTAGCAATGGAGGCTATCCATGATTATCGTACCGAACAAATGGAGCACAAACAGTGGGGAATTACCCAACTATATAACCAGTTTTTTAATGAATCTGCTAGTCAACTCGCGAAACTCCACGCTCAATTAGATCAACTTGTTTGTCAAGCCTACGGCATCAAAGCCAAGGATGATCCATTGAAGTTTTTATTAGAATTAAATTTTGAAGTAGCTGATCGAGAAACTAAGAGCTTACCCGTTGTCGCTCCGGGTTTGCAGCCTGTTGTCAAAAATGCTAGTGAATTTATTACAGACGATCGCGTGAGGATGCCGGAGTAATAAAAAGTGGGAACAAGATCAAGGCAAAAACAAAAGTGCGATGGGAGCATCTCAAGTTTGTAAATTGGTAGTGGGAGCGTCTCGCGCCCTAGCCCGATCGCGCCCGATCCCGATCCTGCCCTAGTCCGATCGCGCCCTAGCCCGATCGCGCCCGGAGCGAGACGTTTGTGCGAAGCACAGACTACCCCAACCCACTACAGTTTTTTTTGCAAATTTGAAATGCTCCCAGTGCGATAACCCCCCACAAGCCCCTTGATCGAGAGAATAGGTATTACTCATCCACAAGGGAAGGATAGGGTAACTCTTCTTTAATGATTAAAAAGAGCATATACTCCTTAGCTTGTTTCGGCAGTGCCTCCAGAATCTTTTCTACACTATCGATCCGCAGATTACCTCCATGTTGAAAAGAGCTAATCTGACTGGGTGTGAGCCCCGATTGGGTAGCAATATCAATTCCCTTTAACCGGAATCGAAACATCGTTTCCCTAAACGCTTCCGAGAACTTCATTGGCTTCAATTTGTCCTTATCCTTATTGTTATTGTTATTTATTTTTTCTTCATAGCATTTTTATTAAGTTCTTCCTATTTTTTTAATGATAATTTAATATTTGATTGCCCGACCAAAATCAAAAACTTATGCTATAATGACCGCTTAACCATTTTGTGTTGAGTTTGGGGAAGTATTAATTAAGGCAAAACCGCAATATAGCAACCGCGACGGTGAGGACATGGTGAAGGGCCCAAACCATTAATTTTATCGTATCTTCCATCTTCCATCTTCTGCCTTCTCCTTCTGCCTTCTTCCCTCTGTGCCCTCTGTGCCTTTGTGGTTCATTATTTCTTC
>JBEDKD010000449.1:0-9523 GCA_041172365.1 Cyanobacteriota bacterium
CCTCCCCATCCTCCCCATCCTCCCCATTACCAATTACCGATTACCCATTCCCTTTTGCGTTTTTTGGGTAAGGGTTTGTAACTCGGTAGAAATTTCGATTTTCGGGGAAATGGGATTTTCTAAACGACGAGTTTCGCCAGGTAAACTGGCAACATTCGCCGCCGTGCGAAGGGCGATATCTTCTAATTTTTCTATCGGTTTGAGCCGTTTTCCTCCCTGCATCACTAATTCCATTAAGGGAATGGGGGCGGATCGATCGCGCTGGGATAAATTCTCCGTTGTTAACCCTAAACAGTCTCCAGAAATTTGACTATTTTCAACATAACGAAAAATTTGCTTTTTCCCAGGATAACTGATTTTACCACTAGCTTCTTTCATTACCGCGATACCGTCTATTTCCACTAATTTATAAACCCCATTCACCGATGCTCCACTAACTAAACGAGTCCCGAAACCATAACCGTCAATACACGCACCTCCTTCTTTTAATTGCGCGATTTTCCACTCATCTAAGTCGCTGGTGGCAAAAATAGGAACTCCGGGTAAAAGAGCTCGCGTTTCCTGAGATAATCTTACTAAATCTCCTGAATCTAAACGCACTCCCTCTAACTTTATTTCTCCCTTTTCTAACTGTTGCCCTAAACTACGAGCCGCCGCGATCGTATCATAGGTATCTATCAATAAAGGAGCCCCCGGAAAATAACGATGAAATGCCGTAAACGCGTCATTTTCACTCCCCTGGGTTGCCGTTAAAGCCATGACTAAAGCATGAGCCATTGTCCCCACGGGTTTCCGCCCCAATTTCAGCGCGGCTAAGACATTAGAAGTCCCGTCAAAACCCGCGGCTAAAGCAGCCCGCGCCGCCCAAAGAGAGGCTTGGGGACTAAAGGCTCGACGAGTGCCAAATTCCCATAAATGGGCATCGGTCCCCGCGATATCTCGAATACGCGCGGCTCTCGTCGCAATTAACGTCTGATAATTAATCGTATTAAGGAGATAAGTTTCCACTAACTGGGCTTGCCATAAAGGAGCCTCTATCCGCAATAGGGGCTCATGGGCAAAAACCGCGGTGCCCTCCGGTACAGCCCACACATCTCCGGTAAAATGGGCATCCCTTAACAACTCCCAAAAGGCTTGGGGTGTGTGGGTAAAAATTCCGGTATCCCGTAACGCGTCGATTTGGGTGGCAGAAAAGCGAAATTTCTCTAGGTAGTCAAGGGCTTGGGCTAATCCCATCGCGATCAAATAGCCAAACCCTTTGGGCAAACCTCGCATAAATAATTCAAAACTCGCGGGGCGTTGCTCTAATCCTTCTCCTACATAGCACGCGCCCATCGTCAGTTGATACAAATCTGTTAATAAGCTGTAGTCGTCTGACTCCAGATTGAATTGTTGATTTTCCCCAAGGGTTTTGAAACCGATTGGCGCGTTACATTCTGTCAATTCTGTGAAAATTTTCATGGGGAACCCCCTTAAATATAAACTTTATGTTTTTGATTTCCTAAAACTGGTTTCTTGGGTTGGAGTACCTAAGTCCCCATCTTCTCGTGTATTATCTTTATTATAGTAGATATAACCAAAAATAGATGTAGCTATTTCATTAAAATATCTAATAATAATGGGCTTTAACCCTTTAAAATATCGGTTTTTACTTATGTAACGAGTTTATTTATGGTCAAAAACACATATATAGAGATTTGCGAAAATCAAAAAAAGATACTTATTTGTAGAGACCGTGGTGGCTAATGGTCAAGGATTGTAAAGAAATAATGCAGATTTGTAAAGTGTTTACTCAGGAAAAAGGATAAATTATTACGGATTACTAAGTAATCAAAAAAAATATTGCTAAGTTGCACAAAAGACAGAAATTGGCATTATTATGAAGACATAGAAAGATGGATGCAAAAAAGCGAGGAGGGTTTTATGAATCTCTCAATGATGATGAAAAATGCTGTCCAGTACGTTTCGGGAGCAGTTGCTCGGATCTTTGGTCCGACTGATGATGAATACCCCCCAACTGGCGTTCAACCCTTTGAAGGCGAACCTCCAAAGCAATCTCGTCCGGCTGATTGAGTTTTTCTTGATATCGCGTTGGCTAAAATAGAAGATTGTTCTGAGTTTCCCTAGGTATTTTTATCAGTTGAAAAAACCTATCTTTTGAAACCACAATCTCTAGAAATCACAATTTTCTCTCCTAGAATGTTTTACTTACTCGAATTAACCTCATCCTACCTTTGGGATGAGGTTTTCGATCTGGGTGAAGAAGGAAGAAGGAAGAAGGAAGAAGGAAAGTTTCCCGATTACCGATTACCGATTACCGATTACCGATTCCCTGTCACAACAGTTGATTGAGGAAAAACGCGATCGCGGCTGTGCCGATAGGTACGGTAATATTATCACAACCGAATTTAGAAAACGATTCTAAGAGAATCGCCGCGATCGCGACTATTCCTGAGACAATCCAAGTTTGCCAAATGGGGCCTTGAATAGTGAGGAAAATTAAACAACAAACGAGATAACTTACGATTCCCATTGTCAGGGAGCCTTCCCAACTTTTTTGCATCCCGAAAACTTGATAACGATGTTTACCAAAACGTTGTCCGATCGCGGCTGCCATTCCATCCCCCCAAGTCATCACTAAAATGCCTAAAGCCGCATAATAAGGTTGTTGTAAAGGCCAAAACCACGCGATAAGAATACCTATACTCACAGCATAAAAAAAAGTTCCCCAACTGTGACGGCCAACACTATTAATACTTGGTAAAATGGGAAGTTGGTAGGAAATCAGCGCGATCGTGCCCGCGACAAAAGCCGCACCAATTCCCACCCAAGCCGGAATATTTAACCACCAAGCCAATAAAATTACATTTCCCGTGCCAATATGTACAATTTTTCGCGTTACCTCCGGCTCGACTTTCAGGGTGCGATTAACGCCTTCGGAGAAAATTAAGATTAACCCTAACCAGGAGCCAACTAAGACAACTTGCCACCCAACACTGGGAATAGACTCAAAGATAGACACGGCAAAAAATGTTTAATAAGACATCTTTAATCCTACCATTTATCTGTAGGTTGGGTTGAACAAAGTGAAACCCAACACAACTTAATCAGGAAGGGAAATTAAATAACTTGACTATTGGGTTAGTAGTTTCACCCATAAATGCCGAAAAGCAGGCAAGATGCCCGCACTACTTTATTAATTTTTCATTCCTTCAGACATCCTTGCTCCTATCATTTATAGCAACCTCGACGCGGAAAAATTTTTCCTGCCTAAAACCATGAGTTTTCTTCCTTCTTCCCTCTTCCCTCTTCCTTCTTCCTTCTTCCTTCTTCCTTTAAACAAATCTATGGGTAAATTCAGACATTAAATCAATACGTCCTTTTCGTAACATCGCGGGATCTAAACGTTCCGTAGTATTACAAGTCAATAATACTACTAACTTTTGCTGCATGGAAATACCCGACTCATCAATGACACTTTGATAAAGAGTGCCATCTAATAAACTCAAAATATGCTCCGTTTTATTACTATTTTGAGCCGCTTCTGATGCCCGATTTTTTGCTAAATTATCCGCCTCATTAATAATTAGACAAATCCGCTCTAAATAGGTTGGTGGAATAAAATTCTCTACCGCGTCATGATCGAGAATAAAAATTACATATCCTAATGGTACTAAAATTTCCTTCGCGATGGCTTGCGTCCAAGCTGTTTTTCCAGTTCCGGGTTCTCCCTTTACTAAAACAGCTAATTGATGTTGCTCTAAAATTGCCTGTTGAACCTGATCGCTAAAATCTTGAATATCCTTGGGAAAAGAGCGAATAGGATATTGACTATATACCTGTCCAACCCGACTTTTATAGCCACTCAAAATCACAGCTAAATTATAGGTTGCTTTATTAACTAAAGAAGTCATATCCTTAGCAATCAGAGTATAACGTCGTCGTCCTCTGTCATAATTATCAATTTGTAACCAACAACTATATTTAGACCAATACGCGTAAACAGTTCCTAAGATTTCTAAGCGTTCCCAAGTGGAAAAACGCTCAATAGGATAATAAAAATGACGCTCCATAAAATATTGAGTAATCATCTCTGGTTTACCCACTATTCCTAATATTTTAAAAATGGTAGTTTCTTGCAATTTATTTAAAACATAATCAATAGGAATACTCTCCCGACTTACTAATTGGACGACCGGGGTTTCTGTAGTCAAAACATCCTTATAGCGATAATCAGGAGAGGGAGGTTGAGGAGTAATATAATCCCAAAATTCATCAATCTCGTAACGCACATTTTCGGAAAAAACATTAAAAATATTCGCCCACCAAGAATAGTTATTTCGCCCCAAAGCATCGGCAACATCGCTGGCAATATCCATCGTTTTTTTGGTTAATTCAAAGGGATCATTAGAAACTAAATGCCAAAAATAATCTAACTCAAATTGTCGATAAAGAGGTCGCCACCCGGAACCCAATAAACCGCGACTTTGGGCATTTCCTTGATGATGGAATCTTCCGTTGTTTTCAAAGTATTCTGAGCCCATTTTAGTCACTCCTTATTCTTCAGAAACTAACATCTACTTTCGTCGTTTTGTCGGTTGGGTTGAGTCGAAGGATTTTCCCTAAAGGGAGAAACTTTTAATTTGCCACCCAACCTACTTTATTTCGATATATTCTCGTGGGACAAAATCCACTAACCAAACTCCATTTTCGGAACAGTAAAAACGATAACCATTATTATACATTGCGACCGCGTTAATTGTAAATACAACTGGAATACCATGTCTAGCTCCTACCGATCGCGCTGTTTCTATATTACTAGAAAGATGAACGTGATGTCTTGCCATTTTGCCCAGTCCTTCGTTAAGAATTGATACAACATTTTTTTGTGCGGTTCCGTGATATAATAAACTGGGTGGTTCCTGGGGTTCCAGTTGTAAATCTATTTTAATACTATGACCTTGGTTGGCACGAATTAAGGAGCCTGTTTCATCAAAAGAAAAGCGTTTTTTATCATTGTTCATCACCACTTCTTGCAGTTCCATTAGCTCCATCGGAAAATTGTCTTTGGCCGCCGCGATTAATAGTTCATTTACGCAAACCCATCCCCCCACTTTTAGTGTTAAACCGATTTTATCCGGGCGATGCCGTAGATGATATCGCAGAAGGAAGAAGGAAGAAGGAAGAAGGAAAAAGGAAGAAGGAAGAAGCAATAAAATCAATGGTTTTTGCCATGAACAAAGTCCTAACAGTCGAGGTTGCTATAACTCAGATATTTAGTAATTTTTATTAACCGATGATGATTCATTTTGAACCCAGATTAAAAATGAATAAATTTAAAAGTCTCGATGAGGAAATTGATTTGTTATTGAGTTTCCTTTTCTCTATAATACAACCTGTGTTACAAAAATGTCAAGCATCAAGAGCAAAAAAAGACTGACGATAAGTATCTATCCTATTGAGTTTGAGTTTCTTTATCATAATAAATGAAAATTGTCAACCCCCTATTCTATAGATTCAGAGGCACATAAATAACCTGTAGGGGCAATCTCCCCGTGGTTGCCCCAAAAAAACTCGTCAATGTATAAGTTTTGAGATTTTAACGCGAGAGCAAAAAACGATCGCGTTTCCCCTCACCCCATCAGTTATGATCAGAACACATAAAATTATCTTACTCGACACTGAAACAGAGGAGAAAAAATCATGTTACCCGAGCCGAAAAAATATTGGACTCCCGAACTTTGGGCCAGTTGGAAACCCTTTGGATTAGGGGAACAATATCCCAATAATTATTGGGAAGTATTACGGGCAATTTGGTTAAGTCGAGATAATTTTCCCTACGCGTGGGAAGTGCTTAATAAAGGCGTTTGTGATGGTTGTGCTCTGGGTACAACAGGCATGAAAGATTGGACCTTAGACGGTTTACATCTTTGTAATGTCCGTTTGCGTCTTTTACGCCTGAATACCATGTCGGAATTTGATGATAAAATTCTCTCCGATGTCGCTCCCTTAAAGAAGAAAAATAGTGCTGATTTACTGGAAATGGGCCGTTTAGCTTATCCCATGATTCGTCATCAAGGCGATCGCGGTTTTACTCGCATTTCTTGGGATGAAGCCTTAGATACAATCCGCGATCAGGTCCTAGCCACAACCCGCGATCGTCTAGGTTTTTATATTACCAGTCGAGGCACAGTTAACGAAACCTATTATGCCACCCAAAAAGCCGTCCGAGCTATAGGATCAAATAACATAGATAACGCCGCCCGTATTTGTCATTCCCCCAGTACAACCGCGTTAAAATCATCACTAGGAATAGCCGCGACAACTTGTTCCTATAAAGACTGGATAGGCACAGATTTATTAGTATTTATCGGCTCCAATGTAGCCAATAATCAACCCGTTACCGTCAAATATCTACACTGGGCAAAAAAAGCCGGAACTCGTATTGTTGTTATTAACACCTATCGAGAACCCGGAATGGAAAAATATTGGGTTCCTTCCATCGTAGAAAGTGCCTTATTCGGCACAAAATTCGCCGAAGACTTTTTCTTAGTCAATGCTGGTGGTGATATCGCATTTCTCAATGGCACAATCAAACATTTAATCGAAAATAACTGGCTCGATCGCTCATTTATTGAGAAATATACCAACAATTTTAATGAACTAAAAACCACCTTAGAAAACCAATCCTGGGAACAATTAGAAAAACTTTCGGGTGCAAGTCGCGAGGAAATGTTAGCCTTCGCGAAAATCGTAGGAGACGCGGAAAAAGCCGTCTTTGTTTGGAGTATGGGAATTACTCAACATGAATGTGGTGAAGATAATGTCAGAGCTATTGTTAATTTAGCATTAACCAAAGGATTTATCGGGCGAGAAGGATGTGGTTTAATGCCTATTCGTGGACATTCAGGAGTCCAAGGAGGCGCGGAAATGGGATGTTATGCCACGGTGTTTCCGGGGGGAAAATCTATTACCCAAGAAAATGCCGATCAATTAAAAGAAATTTGGGGGTTTGATGTTCCCCTCACCAAAGGTTTAACCGCGTCAGAAATGATTGATGCCGCCTATCAAGATAAGTTAGATGTTTTAGTATCCGTGGGAGGTAATTTCTTAGAAGTTTTACCCGATCCTGAGTATGTAGAAACAGCCTTAAAAAAAGTATCCTTACGAGTGCATTTTGACATTATTTGCTCCAGTCAAATGTTAATAGATCCGGCAGATACGGTAATTTTATTACCTGCAACTACCCGTTATGAAGTCCCTGGGGGTGTCACAGAAACAACCACAGAAAGACGAGTCATTTTTAGTCCAGAAATTCCAGGGCATAAGATTGGGGAAGCGCGTCCAGAATGGGAAGTTTTTCTGGAATTAGCATCGCGAGTCCGTCCCGATATTGCCGATAAACTTAAATTTAAGAATACCTCAGAGATGCGAGAAGAAATTGCCTTAGTTAATCCCCAATACGCGGGGATTCAACATTTAAAAGAAGCGGGTGATCAGTTTCAATATGGGGGGAGTCATTTATGTTTTGGTTGGAATTTTCCCACAGGGGATGGTAAGGCTAATTTTAGTCCCTTATTGCCTCCTCAAAAAGATTTACCGCCTGGGTATTTTATTGTCGCGACACGACGTGGTAAACAGTTTAATAGTATGGTACAGGAAAAGAAAGACTCCATTACTGGCGCGTTTCGAGATGCTGTTTATATCAGTGAAAATGATATGACTCACTTAGGGTTAAAAGAGGGAGATTTTGTGTTACTGAAAAATGACTTAGGAGAGTTTAAAGGGCGTGTTTATCCTTCTAAAATTAAACCGGGTAATTTACAAATACATTGGCCAGAAGGTAATATTTTATTGGATAAAGAGAAGCGATCGCCCGTTGCCGGAGTTCCCGATTATAATGCTTTGGTGAAACTGGAAAAACTGGTTTGATCGCCACCCCAAAATTAGAAAATCCACCCCATTTCATTGAGAAATTAAAATGAATGGGGCGGTGTGATGTTGATATTTCTTGGTGACAGAATTTCTCCGAAAAATCGCGCCTACAGCCCTGACTCGTGACGACTTAAATTTTCATTTTAGGAGTAACGCGATCGAATCCATTCCCATTCTTTAGTTAAACCTTCGAGTAAAGAAACTTGAGGAGCATAACCTAAAAGTTTTTGCGCTTTAGAGACATCCGCGCTCGTATGTCGTGCATCACCTTTCGCGGATTCGATAAAATTACGACGAATAGGATGGCCAACTATTTCTTCCATTGTATTAATAATATCAGCCAACCCAACCCGACTTCCCCCACCAATATTAAACACTTCACCCACAGCCTCAGAAACACTACCCGCGGCTAAATTTGCCGCGATACAGTCACTAATAAAAGTATAATCCCTCGTTTGCATTCCATCACCATAAATTGAAATAGCTTCATCCGCCAACACCGCTTTAAAAAACAGATGAAAAGCCATATCAGGACGTTGACGAGGCCCATAGACGGTAAAATAACGTAAGGCTGTCGCGGGAACCCCAAAATTATGATGATATAAAAAACATAATCTTTCCCCGGCTAATTTCGTAATTCCATAGGGAGAAACTGGGTTAGGACAAATATTTTCATCCGTGGGTAATGTTTCCGCGTTCCCATAAATAGATGAGGATGAAGCATAGACAAATCTTTTTAAGTTTGGGGCATCTTTCGCGGCTTCTAATAAGACTTGCGTTGCATCAATATTCCGCTCTGTGTAATGATGAAATGTCGAGCCCCAACTGGCTCGGACTCCCGCTTGGGCTGCTTGGTGATAAATTACGTCTACATCCTTAAGAAGTTCTGACCAATTTAATGCTAGAATGTTCGCTTCAATGAGTTTAAAATTAGGATTGGTTTCCAATAATTTGATGTTGAGACGTTTAAATTTGGGATCGTAATAATCATTGAATTCATCGACACCAATAACTTTTTCGCCTTTAATTAAAAGAGACTCCGCCAATTGAGAACCGATAAAACCCGCGACACCAGTTACTAAAGAAATACTCATTTTTTTCCTCTTTTGATTTGCTTTTTTTTTAGTAGATGTAAATAAATCTGGCTATCTAAAATCATTAAAAACTGATGGGACGATACTGTGTTGCAAATTTTGCAGAAATTTACAATAATTTACATAACACCATTGCGCGATCGTACTGAGATTTTTGCTAACTTATTTTAGGCTCTAACCGGGTTTCTCAAGCCCAAATAGTTATTGCCTGCTATCGTCTGAAATCAGAAACATCGTTTCGCGAGCATTTCAAAGAAGCAAAAAAAACTGTAGTGGGTTGCCGTAGCCTGTGGGGAGCATCAGAGCGTCTCGCGAAGGCGGGATCGGGCTAGGGAGCGAGACGCTCCCACTACTTTACAAAAATGAGAAATGAAATATAGCACCCGCCAAGACGGTTAGGACAAAAAAACGCCCCATCCCCACCCTATTATCTCTGTAGGGGCGGGTTTGCCCGAATTTATCCCACGAACAAATAACCTCGAAAAACCCGCCCC
>JBEDKD010000450.1:0-3650 GCA_041172365.1 Cyanobacteriota bacterium
AGAGGGAGGAGAGGGAAGAGGGGGAGGAGAGGGAGGAGAGGGAAGAAGGTAGAAATTAATGAACCACAAAGGCACAAAGGCACAAAGGTAGAAATAATGAACCACAAAGGCACAAAAGGCACAAAGGTAGAAGAAATGAACCACAAAGGCACAAAGGCACAAAGGTAGAAGATAGAAGATAGAAGATAGAAGGTAGAGGCAATAAAATCAATGGGTTTTGGCAATTAAGAACGTCAATGCGGGGCAAAGCACTCTACACATCTCCATAAACTACAGTAGGGTAGGCATCCTGCCTGCCTTTGATCATAAACTACAGTAGGGTAGGCATCCTGCCTGCCTTTGCTCCGATTTTTACCCGATGTCTTATGGGTGATGGGTAATGGGTGATGGGCTGCAACCGAAAACTGGCTGCCAAAATAAGCCAATTGTCTCTTGACGAAAGTCAAAAAATATGATATATGCCTTAAAACAGCATCGTCTTTAGGCAGAAAATCTCACAGGTCCCCTGTGTGGGTCACAATTAAGCTAAAATCTAAATCTAAAATCTAAAATCTGTTGACTGTACGTTTTACTATTCCCTTGTTGTGTAAATCCTACAAACAAGTTCTATCTATGCTCGAAACTGACAGCCCTGGGCTGAAGGTATTTGGGCAATCCAAACGAGGAAATACTGTCGTGAAATTCCCCTGGCTCATCTCCAGTTTCTTAAGTGTCTGTTTACTATCATCGGTGGCCGAAGCCGCGAGTCTGCAATCTTGGCGTTTTGACTCTTCTGCTAATCGACTCTACATTACGACTGAGGGGGGAGTTCAACCCAAGGCTCAATTAATTTTTAACCCGACTCGCTTAGTGATTGATTTGCCCGGGGTGAGTCTCGATACTTCTGATCTGGGGCAACGGGTTTCCTCCCCAGGCATCAAAGAGGTGCGTATTGGTCAATTTGACAATGATACAACACGCATTGTGATTGAATTAAATCGAGGTTATACTCTTGATCCGCAAAAAGTACGATTTAAAGGTGTATCCCCTAGTCAGTGGACAGTAGATTTACCTACTCCTACCCCGATTGGTCAAATTTCTCCACCTGTGGCAATGCCTCCCACATCACCCCCCCCGGAGGCGACGATTAGCGCGAAGATCCCTCCCCTATCTGCTCCTAATACGGTAATTGAGGGAATTGAGGTGACAAAGGCGGGGATTCAACTTTTAACCAAGGGCGATCGCCCCGAAATTTCCCTACAACAAAGTCCCGCGGGTGATATCGCGACTCTTGATATTCTGGGCGCGACGGTTTCATCCCAATTACAAACTCCTGACGCGCAATTAAAACAAATGGGTATCGATCGCGTTGAAATCCATCAATTACCCAGTGATCCTCCCAAGACTCGTGTGACGTTGAGAGTCAAAGATACCAATATTAATTGGCGCAGTATTGTCAATTGGCAAGGGGTGATTATTTTCCCGGCTAATAAAACAGCGCGTAATGTTGATTCCCCTCCTGTTGTGGTGTCCCCTCGCCCTCGGATTTCTGATACCCTCGCGTCGATTCAATCCATTAATTTAGCCAATAATGGTTCTCAATTATTTATTAGAAGCGATCGCGCCATTAATTATCAAAGTGGTTATGATCAGGGGACTCAAGCTTATTGGCTCAGAATAAATCAATCACGTTTAGTCGGTCAAATTCCTCAACTTCCCGCGGGTAGTCCTATCGCGATCACCGCGTTTCAAGAAAAGGGAGATACGGTAGTAGTTTGGGTACGTCCCGCGGCTGGGGTTCGTATTGGTAATGTTAATCAAGTAACGCCTCAAATCTTGGCTTTACAATTACAACGAGCTGCGGTTTTTCCACCAACTCCCCCAAAAGTCAATAATCCTATGCCAGAGGTTCCCCCCGCCCGTAATGGACGAATTATTGTTGTAGTAGATCCGGGGCATGGGGGACGAGATCCAGGCGCGATCGGTATTGGTGGGATACAAGAAAAAGAAATTGTTTTAGATATTTCTCAACAAGTGACTTCTCTGTTACAACAACAGGGCATTCAAGGGATTTTATCGAGGACTGATGATCGTGAAATTGAGTTAGAGCCGCGAGTCGCATTGGCGGAACGCGTCAACGCGACTTTATTTGTTAGTATTCATGCTAATGCCATTGATATGAGTCGGCCTGATGTTAATGGCATTGAGACTTATTATTTTGATAAGGGTGAGAATTTGGCTAGGGTAATTCACCGCAGTATCTTGGAAACCACAGGTGCGAGGGATCGGCGGGTTCGTCAGGCTCGTTTTTATGTTATTCGCAAAACTTCCATGCCATCGGTTTTGGTGGAAGTAGGTTTTGTTACAGGGGCGGAAGATGCAGCCAAATTGTCAGATCCCGCTTACCGTAGTCAAATGGCTAACGCGATCGTGCGTGGCATTCTACAGTATCTTCGACAAGGATATTAATAAAAAAAATGACAATGACAACAGACTTAGGACAAGGAAAAATAGGTGTTTTTGATAGTGGTGTTGGGGGGTTAACAGTCTTAAGAGAGTTGTATCGTCAATTGCCCAATGAATCTATCCTGTATTTTGGGGACACAGCCCGACTGCCCTATGGTACTCGCACCGCCGAGGAAATAGTCCAGTTTGTCCGTGAAATCCTCACCTGGATGACTCAGGAAGGGGTAAAAATGGTGATTATGGCTTGTAATACAAGTTCCGCGCTCGCGTTGGAAACAGTGCAAGCTGAGTTTAATTTCCCCATTTTAGGGGTCCTTCTACCTGGGGCAAGAGCCGCGGTAGAAAAGGGTAAACGCATTGGTGTTATTGCTACTCCCGCAACGGCTTCTAGTAATGCTTATCGACGAGCTATTTTAGAGGTTAATGAGGAGTGTCAGGTGTGGCAAGTGGGATGTCCGGCTTTTGTGCCTTTAATTGAACAAAACCAAGTGCAAGATCCCTATACTTATGAAGTGGCTCGGGAGTATTTAACGCCCTTAATTCAGCAACGGATTGATACTTTAATTTATGGTTGTACTCATTATCCGTTATTGGCTCCGGTTTTACGTTCTATTCTTCCTGCTTCCGTGCAATTAGTTGATCCCGCGGTTCATGTCGTTGCTTCCACGGCTCAAGAGTTAGAAATTATGGGTTTAAAAAATACTAATAAACCTCAACCAACTCGTTTTTGTGTGAGTGGAGATCCTCAGCAATTCGCGGAGTTATCGGTGCGTTGGTTGGGCTGTACTCCTACGGTAGAAAAGGTGATTTTACCGAAGGTTATTCGAGAACCTGTAGCCCTAGAAGTGTCGGAAGTTTCTCATTCTTAGATATCTCTATCAACTACTATAGTAGGGTAGGCATCCTGCCTGCCATTGATCTAATTTTGAGGATATGTCTCATACACCTTTCCACAAAAGTAAGTATTGAACATTGTGGTGTATTACTTCTGATTCTGAGGATTTCCCGCTTCAGATCGTGCCTTTGTGCCTTTGTGGTGTATAGTCATTCCCCATAAAAATGAGACGCGTTAAATCTAGATTCTTCTTACTGTGATTTTTTTTTAATTTCTCAATATACGTTGAAATGACTATATAGCACCCGCCAAGACGGTTAGGACAAAAAACGCCATCCCATCCTATGAGCTCTGTAGGGGCTCTTTCACC
>JBEDKD010000451.1:0-6342 GCA_041172365.1 Cyanobacteriota bacterium
AGGAAGGACTGTAAATGGGTAATCGGTAATGGGTAATTGGTAATAGAGAAACCTCGAAGGATGAAGGATGAAGGATGAAGTAATAAACCACAAAGGCACAAAGGAAGAAGGAAGAATGAAACTTCCCTATTCCCTATTACCTAATCACTAATCCCCCATCACCAATCACCAATCCCCAATCCCCATTACCTATTACCTATTACCTATTACCCATTTCCGGTTAAAAAATAACTTAAGATTCGCGAGTAGCTTCTAAGAGACGTGAGTAATAAAAGCGAGTGCTAATCATGGAAGTACGGCCGATTTTCCAACCATTATTTTCTAGGATTTTGATGATATCAGCTTCACGGTGCTGATAAGCGCGAGTGGTTTTGCTCGGACCGGGGAAAAGTCCACCGATTTTTTTCAGAATTGTTAAACTGAGGGTTTTTGGTGCAAAACTGAGAATGATACGAGACTTGGCTAAAGAGCTCAAGTGGGAAATCATTTCCTTTGCTTTATCTTGGGGATAATGAATTAATACATCTAAGCAAATAACCGTATGATAACAACCACTTAAACTTTCTAAATCTTGGGCGCTGAAGGCAACATTATTTAATTTAACTGGAATGGATTGCGATCGCGTATAAGCTTCTTCTACCATTTTTTCGGAGATATCACTACCATTGACAAGAGCTCCTTCTTGAGCTAAGGGAATACTCAAACTCCCTACTCCACACCCCGCGTCACAAATTGATAATCCGGTTAAATTACCATCGGCTTTGAGCCATTCTAAAACGGTATCGACGGTGCGTTGATGTCCATTACGAATATCTAATTGTACCTTATTGACTTTACCATCGCCATAAATGCGTCGCCAGCGATCGAATCCAGTAGAGTTAAAATACTCCCTGACAACTGTTTTTTCTTCTGTGGGGTTCATTTTTCTGCCTTGTGTCTGCTGTTGATGTCCAACCCTTGACTTTACCATTAAATGCTCTTTCTGGCACGATCGCGTTAAATTTTTCTTTTGTCTAACTTGATTTTGATTTATCCAGCACGGGGATTTCTTGATACAAATTTGTCATCTCAGAAGAGAATATTAAGGGTAAAACAGGGTTGTTTTCTTGGGGTACTATTTACAGCAGATTGCAGGTTTATGAAGCCCATAAACCCCAAATCAGGGCGGGCACGGGGGCACCGCCCCTACAGAAATCGCTTTTTTATACTTCACTTACCTGAAAAATGCTGTATTCTGGTTTTTAGGAGTGATGGAAAAAACTGCTTATGGTTTGTGTTAGTAACCAAAGATTTAAACCCGCGATTACCAATGCCACCAACCAAGAAATCACTTTTAACCAAAGAGGATTGACAAATTCTCCCATGATGCGACGGTTACTGGTAAACATTACTAGGGGAAAAACGGCAAAGGGTAATTGCATACTTAAAATGACTTGACTAAAAATTAGTAATTGAGTGGTACTTTTCTCTCCCAATAAGAGAATACAGATTAAGGAGGGAATTATGGCTAATAATCTACTAATTAAACGTCGTAACCAGGGCGCGATCCGAAGATTGACAAATCCTTCCATTACGATTTGTCCTGCTAAAGTGCCTGTCAGGGTTGAACTTTGGCCTGAAGCTAGTAACGCGATCGCGAAGAGAAAACTCGCGACATTTACTCCTAATAAAGGTGACAGTAATTGATAAGCTTCTTGAATTTCAGCGACACCCTGATACCCGGAAAAATGAAAAGTCGCCGCGGCAACTATTAAGATCGCGCTATTGACAAATAAGGCTAAAGATAAGGCTATGGTGGAGTCAATGGTGGCAAATTTAATCGCTTCATGTTTCTTTTCGGGAGTTTCTTCCCAATTTCGAGTTTGGACAATGGATGAGTGTAAATATAAGTTATGGGGCATTACTGTCGCGCCTAAAATGCCGATCGCGATGTAAAGTTTTTCGGGGTTTTGGATAATGTCGGCTTGTGGTATAAATCCCAAAAATACTTGACTAAAATCGGGACGACAAAATACCATTTCGGTGACAAACGCGAGGCCGATGGTTGAGACTAATGTGATAATTGTCGCTTCAATATAACGAAAGCTATGTTTCTGAATGAGGAGCAATATTAAAACATCTAAAATGGTAATACATACTCCCCAAACTAGGGGTAAACCAAATAACAATTGTAGCGCGATCGCGCTTCCTATCACTTCGGCTAAATCACAAGCGCAGATCGCGACTTCACAAATTAACCATAAAAAAATATTGAACTTTCCACCCAAATAATCACGACAAGCTTGAGCCAAATCTCGTTGAGTCGCGACTCCTAAACGCACACATAACGACTGCATTAAAATCGCCATGAGGTTAGAAATCATAATAACGCTGAGTAGGGTATAACCAAACCTCGCGCCTCCCTGAATATCGGTGGCCCAGTTTCCTGGGTCCATATAGCCCACAGATACTAAATATCCTGGGCCCATAAAAGCCAATAGCTTACGCCAGAAACCCCCAGTATTGGGAATGGCAATACTGCGGTTAACTTCCGCCAGACTCGGCTCCGTGGGATACTTCTGTGACAAGGGCATCTGTCTTTCCCCAAGAATTATGAAAGGATTATGAAAACATCCTAACAGATTCGTAGGTTGGGTTGAGGCACGAAACCCAAAATCTTTGTTGGGTTTTGCTATCGCTCAACCCAACCTACAGCTCTCGCGATTAGTAATCGAAATCGCCGCCGCCCATGCCAGCACCAGTGCCAGCCGTTGTTAATACCATTGCGGCAATAGAAGCCGCGTTTTGTAACGCAGAAGGAGTCACCTTTGCTCTTTCAACAATACCCGCTTTAAACATTAAGTAGTAATTGCTGCAATTTGGGGAGCGCGATCGTGTTTTCATCTAAAATATGAGATTTTGATTACTATAGAAAAAGGTGACAGAAAAAATCTTAAAACAAGCCTGCCAACTGGATTTCATTGTTGAAGAGATTTGGGGTGGATTCCACACACCGAAGTTTAAACAGCCCCAGATTGATCCGTTCTAGTTTTTTCTCCTGTCTCCCCGTCTTCTCGTTCATTTAAAATATTACTTTCCTCTGAAACTTCATCACCCTCCATAATTTCGCGTAATAAACGCTTTAGATTATTATCCGGTGGTCGTTTTTCAAATTCTGCGTGCGTGTAAATCCACAGCAACACAACTTCTTTTTTTGTAATGTCTAACAAATATATAAGTCGCCCCTGTTCAGCCGCGCCGCGAAGCTGAGGCATTTTAAACTCCAACTTCCACAATTCTAATCCATCACGGCTAGAGCCTTGAGGCCAAGGTTCTAAATGTCCCAAAGGCGGACTTAGACGGGGATCAAGACTCAAAATTTTGATAAATTTTTCGATTAATTCGACAAATTTTACTAATCCAGCCTGATTTTTACGATAGCGATCGCGGATCAGTTTTTGCTGAGTTCTCTCAAAGTTATTCGAGAGCTTGATATGAAATTGCTCTGATCCGTTCACACGCCTCCTCCGCGGTCATCGCTTCGCTAGTTTCCAACCCTGCCAAAGTCTCTTCCAGGGCTTCAGATAGTGCTTTTTGATATGCAATATCTTCCCGTTCAATCCCATTCAAAATTGCATTAAGAAGACGTTGAAATGCTCCAAGGTAAGCTATCAAACCATCTTTCTCACCTTTGATCACAATTAAAAATAAAGCAAAAGCCCAAGAAAAACGCTCGAAAAACTCAACAAAAATCCCCTTAATTCCTTGAGGCGGTTCAATTACCGCATAGGCAAAAATTTTGAGTAATTCTCGCGTTTCCGTGGGAATCTGATCCCAACGAGCCTCAATTATTATAGCTAAATTGTTTGCTTTTTGAGCCAGTTCCCAAAAGCGTGAGGCACTGGACGTATGTGGCTGAAATATCTGCCGAATTTCCCTGGGGCTAATTGTGATGCTGGCTGACATTTGCCTGACCTCTGCTCACTTTACGATTACTCTTTTTATTGTACTAGAGGCATCGGGCTACTTGGCTGGAATAACCAATGACCAGCACGGTGATTCACAAATTCGAGTTGTGGTGGAATATCAGTCAGTGCCGAGGTCTAATTTCCACCAATTTTTTCCTGAGCCTGGAGTTATCAATGCAAAAGGGCGAGCCCAAAAGCCCGCCCCATCAAACTCGCGATTATTGATATTAGTAATCGAAATCGCCGCCGCCCATGCCAGCACCCGCGCCCGCCGCAGCACCTTCCTTGGGTTCAGGTTTGTCAACAACGATACACTCAGTTGTTAACACCATTCCGGCAATAGAAGCCGCGTTTTGTAACGCAGAACGAGTCACCTTCGCGGGGTCAACGATACCCGCTTCAAACAAGTCCACAAACTCGTTAGTCGCCGCGTTATAACCAACGTTAAAGGGCTTTTCCTTCACGCGTTCAGCAATAACCGCACCGTTTTGACCCGCGTTTTCAGCGATCCGCTTCAGGGGAGCAGACAACGCACGTCCCACAATTAACGCGCCTGTTAACTCTTCACCCGTCAGATTGCCATTAGCCCACTCTTCTAATTGAGGAGTTAAGTGAGCCAGAGTCGTACCACCACCAGGAACGATACCTTCTTCTACCGCGGCCTTCGTCGCGTTAATGGCATCTTCCAGACGCAGTTTACGATCTTTCATTTCAGTTTCAGTGGCCGCACCCACCTTGATCACCGCGACACCGCCAGCTAATTTGGCTAAACGCTCTTGCAGTTTTTCCTTATCGTAGGAAGAATCGCTTTCTTCCATTTGACGGCGAATTTGCTCGCAACGGCTCTTAACTTCTTTCTCGTTACCTTCGGCAACAATTGTGGTGTTGTCTTTGGTAATGGTGACGCGACGAGCTTTACCTAACATATCCAGTTTGGTATTTTCTAATTTCAGGCCCGCGTCTTCGGTGATCAGTTGGCCACCGGTTAACACCGCGATATCTTCTAACATCGCTTTACGACGATCGCCAAACCCAGGAGCTTTCACCGCGGTGACATTGAGAACACCACGCAGTTTATTGACAACCAATGTCGCGAGGGCTTCTTTCTCGATGTCTTCGGCGATAATGATTAAGGGACGGCCAGAGCGTGCTACTTGTTCTAACACAGGCACTAAATCTTGTACTAGGCCGATTTTCTTATCCGTCAACAGGATGAAGGGATCGTCGAGCACTGCTTCCATGCGCTCGGTATCGGTGACGAAATAAGGAGAGATATAGCCTTTGTCGAAGCGCATCCCTTCTGTAATTTCTAATTCGGTAGTCATGGACTTCCCTTCTTCGAGAGAAATCACACCTTCTTTACCTACTTTATCCATCGCGTTCGCGATCATTTGTCCAACTTCTTCGTCGTTACCCGCGGAGATGGAACCCACTTGCGCGATCGCTTTGGAATCTTCTACTTGTTTCGCGTGTTGGGCAATCTGATCTACTAAGTAATGAGTCGCTTTGTCGATACCACGCTTGAGCGCGATCGCGTTAGAACCCGCGGCGACATTCCGTAACCCTTCTTTCACCATCGCGTGAGCTAAAACGGTCGCGGTGGTTGTACCATCACCCGCGGCATCATTGGTTTTAGACGCGGCTTGACGAATCAGAGCTACCCCTGTATTCTCAACATGATCTTCGAGTTCAATTTCTTTCGCGATCGTGACACCATCATTGACAATTTGAGGGGCGCCAAATTTCTTTTCCAATACTACATTACGACCTTTGGGGCCAAGGGTAACGGCGACGGCCTCAGCCAGAATGTCCATACCACGTTCGAGAGCGCGACGAGCGTTTTCGTTGTAAATGATTCGCTTTGCCATAGTTTTTGAGTTTTGTGAGAGTTAATTTGTGAGTAAGAGTGATAATTGAGAAATTAGAATGTTGTCTTAATTCCTAATAGGGAATTGTGAAATGCTAATGAGAGCCTAGTGGCAATCAACCATTAGTCATTAGCCCTTCACTATTAGCCCACGATCGCGAGGATATCTTTTTCTGCCAACAAGACGTATTCATCGCTGCCGAGTTTAATGTCAGTACCCGCGTATTTGGAATAGAGAACTTTGTCGCCCACTTTGACTTCTAATTCTTGGCGCGCGCCATCATCATTACGCTTACCAGGACCTACGGCCGCGATTTCGCCAACTTGGGGCTTTTCTTTCGCGTTATCGGGAAGGAAAATACCACCCGCGGTTTTTTCTTCCGAAGGGCTCACTTTCACGAATACGCGATCGCCCAATGGTTTAACTGTAGAAACACTCAGAGATACTGCCGCCATATTTAAACCTCTAAATTTACTGCTTTGATTGAATTTGATTAGGGACTGGGGACTGGGGATTGGGGACTGGGG
>JBEDKD010000452.1:0-25246 GCA_041172365.1 Cyanobacteriota bacterium
AATATTATGTTGAAAGCTTTGGCGGGTACGCCCTTCATCCTCACAGATGATGCCATCGAGATATTTTCCGATGTCGGGATTGTCCCCAATGTCTGATATCTATCGCGTAAATGTACCACAACATAAAGGAAACGCGTGACGAGAAACTTCTCGATTTTGACAAGCCACCTGTTTTCCTATAGCATAACCAAGTCAAAAAGTCAACTACTTTTTTTGGCAGAGAAAGAAATGCGTTTTGTCATGGGAAATTTCTTTGGTAGATCAAAAATCAGATGGGAAATACCGACAAGTATTTTTGTGGGTGAATCGAGGGATGATTGGTGAAGATAGCCCCTTGCAGTAAGAGCGTTTCCCAAAACGCCGCTCCCAAATTCATTCCTCCCTCTCAGCAACGCCCAAAAATTACATCTGCCCAAACCGGATGCTCAGGGTGATTTTTCCTCTTTTGGCGTGCTGGGGGAAATCTATTTCACCACCAAGGCACAAAAAAGGGGAGCATCCACTGAGGGGAAGAAACATGATTCTTTGGCTTGTGAAACCCTACTATATGGTTTATTGAAAAATTTATATCTGCCCAAGCCCGATGGGGCCGAGTCAATGCCGATCGCGCCTTCTGCTTAGATTTCATCCTAATTTCATTTTTAGGTGCAAAACTGACTTATGAAATCTACCAGATGACGGAAGACTATTTTTAATGATTCGATTAAGCGACTGTTCCCACCCCCCAGTGGTGCTCCGCTTATCTGCGGGGATTCTCCTTACCCTAAACTTACTAACTTCTCCGGGGGCTGTTTTCGCTCACGCGGGACATGGAGATGAATTTAAGGGTGCCCATGAGGACACTCAAGGGCCGATTTCTGTTTCTGTCGATGCCAAAACAGCAACGCGACTGGGAATCAAAGTTGAGCCTGCCACCCGTCAACGCCTCGCGATCAGCATCAAAACCACAGGGGAGATTGAAACTTTGCCAAACCAAAAAGTAGAGGTTCGACCGCCTGTTAGTGGCACTGTGGTAGAGTTGTTGGTCAAACCGGGTGATCAAGTATCAAAAGGTCAACCCCTCGCGGTTTTGTCTAGTTCAGAATTAGC
Organism: Cyanobacteriota bacterium; assembly: GCA_041172365.1. Taxonomy (GTDB): domain Bacteria; phylum Cyanobacteriota; class Cyanobacteriia; order Cyanobacteriales; family Microcoleaceae; genus JBEDKD01. The sequence continues at coordinate 1,090 of JBEDKD010000452.1, forward strand.
ACAATTACGCGTGGAATCTCTGTCGAAACAAGCCGAAGCCGAAGCTGATTTGCAGCAGGCGCAAGCGGACTTAAAATTAGCCCAGGGAAACTACGATCGCGTACTCAAAATAGCAGAGGCGGAGATATTGCAAGCGAGAACTCAACTGGCCGCGGCGACGAAACAGTATGAGGGAGAGCAAGAATTGGTCAATAAGCGAGCCGTAGTAGGGACCGCCAAAGAAAATTATCAGCGACAAATTGAAATAGCTTCTGCTGACATCGGACAAGCGGAAACAGAATTAGCCGTGGCACAAGAAACTTACGATCGCGATCGAGAATTAGTAGAACAGGGCGCGATCCCACGACGCACCATGTTGGAATCACAAGCCAAATTAGCCGCGGCCAAATCTGCACTGGTGAAAGCTTCTCAACGGCAGAATGTTATCCAAGCTGAAACTGAAATCAAACAAGCCGAAATAGATATCCCCATGCGGGAGTTACGAGATGCACAAGGGAAAGTGGCCCAAGCCCAAAGCCAACTGACTAAGGCTCTGAGCCCCGTTACGATTCTCGAAGCGGAAAACCAACTTAAACGAGCCCAAACTGCAACCGAAATCGCTCAATCTCGCATTCGCCTCAGTCATTCCGCCTATCAAGCCCGTCTCCAACAATTAGGAACCATCGCGAATGATAAAGGACTTGTTACCATACTCGCGCCTATTTCTGGCACGGTTTCTGACCGAGAAATCACACCCGGAGAATCAGTAAATGCCGCGGAAAAACCCTTGATGACACTATTAAATAATAGTGGCGTTTTTGCCACAGCCAATATTTATGAAAAAGATTTGAATCAAGTAAAACTAGGTCAAGAAGTGAGGGTGAAAGTTGCCAGTTTACCTAACCGTATTTTCCGAGGCACGATTTCGAGAATTGGCTCCTCAGTCCAAGGCGAAACGCGGGTAGTTCCAGTGCAAGCTGAACTGAATAACCCTGACGGAAAGTTGAAACCGGGGTTATTTGCTGAAGTGGAGATTTTAACAGAGGAGACGGCCAGCAATGTTTTGGCAATTTCGAGTAACGCGATCGTTGATATTAATGGTAAAAAAACCGTTTATGTCCAAAATGGAAATGCCTATCAATCTGTGGAAGTTGAGTTAGGTCAAACTTCCGGCGATAGGGTTGAGGTAAAAAGCGGTTTATTCGAGGGAGATTTAATCGTAACACAGCGCGCCCCTCAACTTTATGCCCAATCTTTGCGTGGTGGTAATAAACATTCCGAAGGCGAGGAAAAGAAGGCCGCAAACACTGAGAAGGAAAAGGCTAATTTTAACAGTTTTCCTGTGCCTTTATGGTTGGCGGGAGCAGTAGGAACAACCCTACTAGGTGTAGGGGCTTTCTCTGTTGGTGTTTGGGCAGGTCGCCGGAAGCGCGATCGCTCTTTTGTACTTCGCAATTCAGAGTACACCACAATCGCGTATGAAACAGAGGCGGAGCTCGACAATCACAACCCGCCCACCTTGCCGCTCTCAGTTTCAGTGGGGAATTATGAAGAAAATTACCCGCCAAATACTTGAAAAGTTGGTAACTTTTATGGGTAATTAGTAATAGTGACATCTGGCTTATTTTCTCTAAATTAAAATGCTTAGTGATATTATCAAATGGTCGATCGCCCGTCGCGGACTCGTCATTATCGGTGCAATTGTTATTACTTTTTGGATTTTTCGCACCATCATCCAAATGCCGTTGGATGTTTTCCCCAGCTTTGCACCTCCTCAAGTTGAAATTCAAACTGAAACCCCCGGACTTGCTCCTGAAGAAGTCGAATCATTAGTCACTTTACCCATTGAAAGTGCCATTAATGGAACCCCCGGAGTAACAGCAGTCCGTTCTTCAAGTGCCCCAGGAATTTCTGTTGTTAAAGTGATCTTTAACTGGGGAATTGATATCTATCAAGCACGCCAATTAGTCACAGAAAGATTACAACAAGCTGAAAGTAAGCTACCTGAAGGAGTGGAAACGCCGCTAATTTCTCCCATTAGTTCTCCCGTTGCTACTGTCCTTCAATACGCGTTTACCTCTGAAACAACTTCCCTAATGGAAGTGAGAAGAATTGTCGATTGGCAAGTAACAAATCGTTTATTAGCTGTTCCTGGTGTCAGTCAGGTTGTAGCTTATGGCGGCGATATCCGCCAATATCAAGTATTAGTCGATCCTGTCAAACTGATCGCGTTTGATGTCTCATTAAAAGATATTACAGAGGCGGCGGCTGAGGCGAATGTTAATGCTGCGGGCGGCTATTTAATCACCGCGGATCGAGAAAAGTTAATTAGAGGAATTGGGCGGATTGAATCTATCGAAGATTTAACGCGATCGGTAATTAGCGCCCACAAGGGAACAGTAAAAATCGGGGATGTTGCTGAGGTAAAAATTGGTGGGGCTATTAAACGAGGCGATGGTAGTTTTAACGGTAAAAAGGCAATTATTGTGATGATTAATAAACAGCCTCTCGCTGATACTCCCACTGTCACCCGTGCCATTGAATCCGCAATGGAAGAGGTAAAAGCTGGTTTACCTAAAGATATCAAAGTTACCGCGACTTTTCGCCAAAATAACTATATTGATTCATCTATTGAAAATGTGAGAGAAGCTTTAATAGAAGGTAGTATTATTGTGGCTCTGATCCTCATTCCTTTTTTGATGAATTGGCGTAACCTTGTGGTTTGTTTAACGGCTCTTCCTCTATCTTTACTATTAGGAGTGTTGGCACTTAATTGGTTGGGACAAGGTTTGAATACAATGACTTTGGGAGGGTTAGCTGTCGCAATTGGTTCAGCCGTTGATGACGCGATCGTAGATGCTGAAAATGTCTATCGTTGTCTGCGGGAAAATAAATACTCTCCCCATCCTCGTCCGGTGTTAGAGGTTGTATTTGACGGCTGTCAAGAGGTGCGTGATTCGGTATTTGGAGCTACTATAATTACGATAGTTGTTTTCTCTCCCATTTTTGCGTTGGCGGGTGTGGAAGGGAGTATTTTTATCCCGATGGGAATTGGTTATTTAGTAGCAGTTTTGGCTTCTAGCGTGACGGCATTGACGGTGACTCCAGCTTTGTGCGCGATCTTATTGCCTCATGGGAAATTGCCAGAAAAGGAACCCTGGGTAGCGAGATTTTTTAAGGGGTTTTATCATCCATTGTTAACTTTTTCTATCCGCTATTCTGGAATTATTTTGTCTTTCACTGTTGCGAGTTTGGTGGCGGCATTTATCATTGTTCCCTCCTTGGGAAGGGTGTTTTTACCGGAGTTTCAGGAGCAAACTTTGGTGAATACTTTGCTGTTATATCCGGGTGTATCTTTGGATGCTACTAATAGTGCTGGAGACGCGATTCAAGATGCACTTAAAGATGATCCTAGATTTCCTTATGTGCAGTTGCGATCGGGACGTGCCCCTGGCGATGGTGATGCCGGGGGAGTGAATTTGGGGCATTTGGATATAGAGTTAAGCGATGAAGGGATGAAAGACAGGGAAAAAACTTTGGAAAAACTGCGGGAGGAATTTGCTAAATTACCCGGAGTTGCGCCGAATATTGGGGGTTTTATTTCACACCGTATGGATGAGGTTTTGTCTGGGGTAAGGAGCGCGATCGCGCTCAAAATTTTCGGCCCTGATTTAGAACAACTCCGCGCTATTGGGAGAGAAGTTAATGATGTAATGAAAACCGTTGCAGGAGTTGTTGATTTGCAATTAGAACCCCAAGTACCCATCGAACAAATTAAAATAAATTTCGATCGCGCTGCCGCGAGTCGATATGGTTTGACAGTGGGAAAACTTGCCCAAATTATTGAAACGGCGCTTAATGGGCGAGTCGTTTCTGAAGTCTTAGAAAAGCAACAAACTTTTGATCTTGTGGTGTGGTTAAAGCCAGAAGCCCGTCAAAATTTGGACACGATTCGGAATTTATTAATTGATACTCCTACGGGTAAGAAAATTCCTCTAGCTCAAGTTGCCACAATTGACAATGGTACTGGCCCTAATACTATCAACCGCGAAAATGTTTCTCGTCTTATTGTTGTCGCGGCTAATGCTAAGGGGAGAGATTTACGCTCTGTCGTCAATGAAATTCGAGATAAAGTTAAGGCAAAAGTACAGATTCCTTCCGGTTATTATATCCAATACGCGGGTCAATTTGAAGCTGAACAAAGAGCGACGCAAAATATTTTGATTTCCAGCGCGATCGCGTTTGTTGTTATTACGATTATTATGTATCTGTCTGTTAAATCTATTCCTTCAACTGCCATGATTATGATTAATTTACCCTTGGCATTAGTAGGGGGAGTTATCGCGGTAGCTTTGACGGGAGGAATTATCTCGATCGCGTCTCTGGTTGGTTTTATTACTCTGTTTGGAGTCGCGACTCGTAACGGGTTACTTTTGGTGGATAATTATAACATAAAATTTGCCGCAGGAATGCCTTTAAAAGAGGTTTTGATTAAAGGTTCAATGGAAAGACTAAACGCGATTTTAATGACGGCTTTTACTTCGGCTTTAGGGTTAGCTCCTTTGGTAGTAGATGGCGGTGCGGGAAAGGAAATTTTGCAACCCCTTTCGGTGGTTGTGCTGGGTGGTTTATTTACTTCTACAGCTTTAACGCTGGTAGTATTGCCGGCTTTGTATGCCAAGTTTGGCAAGTTTTTATTAACTCAAAAAACTCCATAATTTATTGAGGAAAAATACAGGGAAAATAAATTTCTATAAAGACAGGATTCTGCCTTAATAATAAATGAGATGAACCATGTTTCAATAGGGAGCAGAGCGTAAAGGCAATCGCAGGGTGAAAGTGCTACCCATACCCAAGGAGCTCTGTACCGTCAGGCTCCCGCGATGTGCTAAGGCTATAGCCTGCGCGATCGCTAATCCCAATCCCGATCCGCCCGTGACGCGATCGCGTGAGCTGTTGACTCGATAGAAACGATCAAAAATTTGCCTCTGATCTTTTAGGGCAATCCCAATCCCTGTATCTTGAACATGAATCACAACTAAATGGTCCTTTTTCTCTAAAATAACAGTCACTTTCCCACCGGGTAAAGTGTATTGAATGGCATTAACAATTAAATTAGAAACTACACGATAAAGCTGATCGGAATCACCGACAACAGTCAAGGGCTGATGCACGCGCACTTCAGATATTAACGTCACCTTCGCGGCGATCGCTAACCCGGCCAATTCTTCTATTAAATCACTCACAACGTCATTGAGACAACACAACTGACTCGGCACGCGTGCATTTTTTTCGTCCATGCGAGCTAAGAGCAGCAAATCAACAACTAACTGAGTTAATCGTGAGTTTTGGCGCTCTATGATTCGCAAAATTTCCCGTGCCTCTTTTTCATCTAAATGAGGCATTAAAAGAGCTGATTCAACTGTCGCCAATACCGCGGCTAAAGGAGTCCGTAATTCGTGGGCGGCATCCGCGGTAAACTGTTGGATTTGTTGGTAGGATTGGTAAATCGGTTTCATCGCGAATCCGGCTAACAACCAACTAGAAAATCCTACTAAAATTAATGCGGTAGGCAACCCTAATTTTAAAGCCCATTCCACTACACGGAGGTAATCGTTGAAGTCTTTGAGGTTCCGCCCTACCTGAAAGTACCCCCAATCCTGCTGATTTTGAGTATGCAGTGACAGGGAAATTTGATGATAAATGTTGCCTTTACTATCAGTTATCGTTTGCCAACGTTGGGAATTAAAGGCTTCTGGGAATTCCTCGGAAACCGCACCCGCGATCGCGATTAAATTCCCTGAAGTATCAAATAAACGGATATAGTAATATCCTTGATTAATCGCGCTTAAAATATGACGGTTGGGTAAGGTTTTCTCGACAATATTGTTCACCCCAACTAGGCGGAGATTGGGTAAAAGTTCATGTACAATAGGCTCTAAACGTCTGGGTTGTTTTAATTTAAGTTCTAAACTGTCATGTAGCGTCCCCGCAACAGATTCTAACTCGCGATCTAAAGCCATCCAATGAGCGTGCGCGATCGCGTGATAAACCCCAAATCCCAATAAGCTCAAAATCAAACCCATCACTCCAGCAATGGAAAGAGCTAATCGGCATCGAGTCTGGTTAAATAGTTGATTTTGATTCATCGTGCCAGATTCAGACGATATCCTACACCATGTACGGTTTCAATTAGATTTGCCCCACAGCCAACGGATTCCAATTTGCGCCGTAGCAAACGCATTTGAGCCGCGACTACATTACTAAACGAGTCTGCACCAACCTCCCATATCTGATTCCGAATCTGATCGGTAGTGACAATTTGGTTAGGGTGCTTCATTAAATATTCTAGTAGTTGAAATTCCTTATTCGTTAGTGAAATTACCTCGCGATCGTGGTTCAGATTTTGATAATAAACGGTTCGACTTCCGTAGTCGAGAGTAAGGTTCCCGACTATCAGTTGTTGGGTGGGGATTTGCCGCGATCGTCGCTGCAAAGCCCTCAGCCTTGCTAATAGTTCTCCCATGCCAAAAGGCTTCACTAAATAGTCGTCCGCCCCCGCATCCAAACCCGCAATTTTATCTTCCATCCTGTCTCTAGCTGTGAGCATCAAGACAGGCAGAGGACTATTTTTCGCCCGTAATTTGTGCAGGAGTTCTAATCCCGATAATCCGGGTAACAGCCAGTCAAAAATAGCCAGGGTATATTCGGTCCATTGACTTTCCAGATATTCCCAAGCTTCATCGCCATTTTGCACCCAGTCAACGATATATTTTTCTTGATTTAATGTTCGCTTGATCGCTCCCCCCAAATCTGGCTCATCTTCCACTAACAGCACCCTCATAGCATTAATTTCTCAACAGTAAATTTCGATTAATTTTCCGAGTATATCTGGTGATTGAGTTAGGCTTTTATGACGAGAAACCAGGTTTATTCGTAACTCCTTCACCGCCCAACTCGACCCGGATTCTCAAAGCCTGGTTTCTTGGCATAAGTCCTTGAAAAAAAAGTATATTATTGACTGAAAGTAAAACGACCTGTCACTTTTTCTCCGTTAATATTCGCGGTCATTTTCACTGGATACTGTCCGGGGTTTTTCACAGGAAACAAAATCGTGTAATGTTTACCTTCCGGATCATACTTAAGGCTTAAGGTTTGCTCTTTTCCCGTCGGCAATTGCACCTGAGCCGTCACTTTTGCGTTGGGGACTGGTTCGTGATTATCACCTTTTTGTAAATAAAAATCTAAGTGAGTTCCTGTATTTTCTTTTTCCGCGACAAACTCTAAATGGTAAGCTCCCGACTCAACAACTTGACCTCCTTTAGATACTTTAGGGTGCTCCATTTTCTCCGCGGGAGCCGAAGAAGCGGGTTTAGAAGTCGTGGGAGAGGTGGCTGGACTATTTTGAGCTTCGTCGCCTTTACTGCAAGCTCCCAAAAACAGCAATCCGACACTGCCGAAAACAATTAAGCTTGATTTGAACGATTTCATGTGATTTACTCCTGGCAGAGAATGATGGATCAATTATCACACTTTTCGATACCCGGAAAATAAAAATTATTGATCAATTCGCCCAGGTTAATTCTCAAAACAGGCTCCCACTGTTTTTATATCTTCAATCACGGGTACAGCCTTTTTAGAAACTAAAAACCTCCCAAATTGAGAATACAACAGGGGTAAAACCAACCGCGTTAGTGCAGTAGAAGTAAACACCCCCCCCAGCACTACAACTGCTAGAGCTGGCAGGATTTCTTTACCCGCTCCGTGGCTAATAACTAAAGGCACTATTCCCAAAGCCGATGAGAAAGCCGTCATCAAGATCGCGACTAGCCGCTCCAGAGAACCCTCGATGATAACTTTTGGTAAAGGCATACCCGCGGCTAACTTGTTATTATAGTTATCAACTAGCAACAAGCCGTTACGAGTAGCTACCCCAAATAAGGTAATAAATCCCACCATTGAGGCAACGGAAATAATGCCGCCACCTAAAGCTACAGAAATCACGCCGCCGACTAATGCTAAGGGCAAATTTATCATAATCATCGCGCTCTGAGGAATTGTCTTAACAGCAAAGTAAATCAGTACAGTTTCAGGGCAAAGGCTAATAACCCAGCAATAATAATTAATGTTTGAGTTGCCTGCTCTTGAGCCTGAAATTGACCACGGTACTGAATGTAATATCCAGAGGCTAATTGCACTTTTTGTTTAACCGGGCTGCGAATATCGGCCATGACTGAACCTAAATTTCGCCCTTTGATATTAGCCGAAACGACTATTAAGCGGGAAACCTTCTCTCGGTTGAGGGTATTGGGGCCAGTGCCATACTCAACTTTTGCGACTTGTGCGAGAGGATTTTTCTGTCCGATGGGAGTATCAACTAATAAGTTGCGGATAATATCTAAATTGTGCCGATGGGGTTCATTGATCCACACGACAAGATCAAATACTTGTTGTTGCTCTAAAACTTGAGAAACCACTCGCCCCTTAAGAGCCGTTTCGATTATTTCTGCTAAGTCGCCCAGGGCTAAACCGTAACGAGCCGCCGCGCAAATTTAATTTGTACTTGTTTAATCGGTACTTGGGGCTCTAGTTGCAAATCGACAACGCCCGGAATGTCCGTCATAGTTGCTTCTACTGCCGATCGCCCTTAATTGTTTCAAGTCTGACCCGAATATTTTAGCGCGATCGCGCCCTAACCCTAAAACCGGGTTTCTCGGATCACTTTGGCAGAAGAAACCCGGTTAGAGAGTCGCGCCCTAGTGAAGAAACCGGCTTTCTTAGCTCACTTTGGCAGCAGAAACCCGGTTAGAGAGTCGCGCCCTAGTGAAGAAACCGGCTTTCTTAGCTCACTTTGGCAGAAGAAACCCGGTTTTACAGCACACCCAGAGAAAAAGAATCTCCTTGTCACCACTAAAGTTCAAGTTTGATACTACAATGCAGCAAAAGTTAAACCGTTTTGTAGAAAAAGCTTAGGGGTTAAGGATCATGGGAGATAGCAAAAGTATCCCTGTCGGAATTGTGGGCGCGTCAGGGTATGGTGGTGTGCAATTAGTACGACTATTGAAGGATCACCCCAACGCGGAAGTTGTCTATATGGGGGGAGATAGTAGTGCTGGAAAGCCCTTTTCTAGTCTCTATCCTCATTTGGGGCATAGTGTGGATCTGATGATTGAGTCTATTGATTTGGATAAAATTGCCCAGAGGTGTGAGGTGGTATTTCTCTCTCTTCCTAATGGGTTAGCCTTGAAGATGGCTCCGACTCTGTTGGAAAAGGGTTGTAAGGTTTTGGATCTTTCCGCGGATTATCGTTTTACTAATCTTGATGTTTATAAGACTTGGTATGGCGGCGATCGCGCCGATCACGCGATCGCGTCTCAGGCAGTTTACGGTTTACCGGAATTGTATCGCGATCGCTTAAAAACCGCGAAATTAGTCGGTTGCGCCGGATGTTATGTCACCGCGAGTTTATTAGCCCTCGCGCCCTTAGTCAAACAAGGGATTATTGTGCCAGAAACCGCGATTATTGATGCCAAATCGGGAACATCAGGAGGGGGAAGAAAAGGGGAAATTAACCTATTATTAGCAGAGGCAGATAATTCTTTAGCAGCCTATGGTGTAGCCCGTCACCGTCACACCCCAGAAATTGAACAAATTTGTAGTGATTTAGCAGGCTCCGAGATGAAAGTGCAATTTACACCTCACCTCATTCCAATGGTGAGAGGAATTTTAGCGACAGTCTATGCCAATCTCCGCGATCCGGGGTTAGTGCGGGAAGATTTACTCACTATTTATAACGCGTTTTATCGCAATTCACCTTGGGTAAAAATATTACCGAGTGGTACTTATCCCCAAACAAAATGGGCCTGTGGTACTAATCTTTGTTATATCGGTGTGGAAGTAGATCCTCGTACCGATCGCGTCATTGTCATGTCAGCCATTGATAATTTAATTAAAGGGCAAGCTGGCCAAGGTATCCAGTGCATGAATTTGATGATGGGATGGGAAGAAACATTAGGTTTACCTCAATTAACTTTTTATCCTTAATTGGGTAAGCTGTTACGCATTTAAAAGTCCTAGTAGCACAGGCATCCTGCCTGTGACAAGCCGGATTCTTATCCTACTTTATCTGGTTTAAATGCGTTTTAGCTTAATACCAATTTGCTCTAAATCCTAGAAAAACCCGGTTTCTTCAAAAAACCGGGTTTTTCCTGATCCGGTTTATGCTACAATCACAAACAGTAAATAATAAATCCCTCAAAGCCTCTCTGCCTTCTCCATGAGTCCAAACACCGCAGAAGAATGGTTAGCAGTAGCCAATCAACGATTAGCTGATGCCATCTCTATCTATAAACATCAATCTAACTCAATAGGAAGCGTTTATATGGCGGGCTATGCCATTGAATGCAGTCTCAAAGCCCTGTTACAAAAGCGAGGGATTCCTTATCCTAAAAGTGGTCAGGAAGGTCATAATTTAAAAGGGTTATGGAAACAATCAGGATTTCAGTTGGCCGATATCCATGATCCTAAAGGAGCGCAAACATTTTTTTTTGCACAGTGGAGTACCGACTTACGTTACGAAACTGAACTGCCAGATTTAGGATTAAAAGTGGCAGAATTAATAGAGGGTTCTAAAAAATTACAAGGATTGCTCCAAACAGAAATTCGTCGTAGTAAACCGAGGCCACCCAAATGAATCACGCAGACATAAAAGAACAGATCCGTCAAAACTTAATCAATGCTAACTTGGATGTTACCGATTTACGAGTACAACCCGATCCTTTTTCTGGTTGGCGTATTGTGGTTATCTCATCAGGATTTAGCGGAAAATCTTACCCTCAACGCCGAAAAATTGTCCTCCTGGGTTTAGAAGAATTAGTAATAGAATGGTTAGAACTCCTCACCCCAGAAGAAAGAGAATTTGCCGGAACCCTTCCCTCAGATTCTACATTAGAAAACCTACCCTTGTGGCCTGAAGCTTTAGCGAGAAGTCGAGAAATTCCCCAAGAAATTATCTTTCCCTCTGATTTAGATGAAGATTTAGAGCGTCCGATTATTGCTACTTTTTATTCTCTGCGAGGCGGTGTTGGACGTTCCACCGCGTTAGCCTATACTGCCAGAATTTTAGGGAAGAAGGGACTAACGGTACTTTGTCTCGATATGGACTTAGAAGCCCCCGGATTAGCTGCTTTATTTGGCAAAGAATCAGAAGTTAGAGAAACACAAGGATTATTATCTCTTTTAATCGCCCTTGATCGGGGTGAAAAACCCCCTATTCAAAACCATATTTTGCGAATTTCAGAAACCGATGAACTCTATTGTATTCCCGCGGGAAAACCTGATGCTAATTATGCCCGTCAACTAAATTTAATTAATCCTGAAGCCTGGTATCGAGAGGAACGAAATCCTCTACGGGAATTAATGGATTTACTTAGCAATGAATTATCTTTTAAACCGGATGTTATTCTCCTAGATGCTCGCACCGGAATTACTGCTCTTAATGCACCATTACTCTTTGATTTAGCCGACTTAGCAATTATTGTCTTTTTCCCCCATCCGCAAGCAGAAATGGGAACCAAGGCTTTAGTCAGAGCTTTATTAGCCTCTCAAAGTAAACGGATGGAAAAAAAACTCACCCCTGAACCCAGATTTTTAGTCTCTCCCATTCCCGCGAGTAAAGCACCAGAAATTATTGAGCGCTATCAGCATCGCGCTCTCGAATGGATTAGTGATTGGTTGGCAGAATTACAAGATAAACGAACGGAAAATAATCAAATAATCGCTTCGGAAATTACTCACTTTATTCCCTATCGAGAAATGATTGCCACCTCAGACCAAATTCTGATGGAAAGAGAAATATGGAAGGATTTTGAACCCGTTGCCGAATGGTTCGAACTATTTTTACCGACTCGCAGCGAACAGCGTCTTGAAGCAATGAAGTTAGATTTAGCGACGGCAAAACCACAAGTTCTCGCGGAGTTAGCATTTTCAGGAGGAACCGCGGAACATCAGAATAATTTTCTTGAAACTTTTGTAGAAACCGAATTAGTAAATAGAGCCTTACAACCGAAAACACCTCTAGTCCTAGGCAGAAAAGGAACAGGAAAAACGGCAATTTTTATGCGAATTATGGAAGGGACTCAAAGACCTTCTGTGGTAGTAATGTCACCCAGTCCATTGAAAGGAAACAATTTTTGGGTAATGACTCGAAACGGATTTAAAGCCATTGAAGAAAAATTACAGACAAAAGGAGAGGGTTGGCGTTTATTTTGGCTGTTGCAAACTTGTCTTTCTTGCTATTTATCTCCCCAACGATCGCAAAGTAGGGACACGGCACTGCCGTGTCCCTACCCAGATTTGGCAAGTTTTTTAGAACCACAACCCCGTACTGAGTTAGAGGTGATTAACTGTATTGAAAATCTGTTAGATGTTAATAGAGTAGGACTTTTGGCGGAAGATTGGTTAAACAGGCTTGACGGGGAGACCTCATCGGAAACGATTCTCTTATTTGATGGTTTAGATACAGGTTTTGGCAATGAAGAAGCTGATCGATCACGTCGCAAAAACGCGATCGAAGGATTATTTTCCCTGATTATAGATATGAGTGATAACTTACGTCATTTAAAATTTAAGGTTTTGTTGCGCGAAGATATTTGGCGTAAGCTTGGCTTTGAAAATAAAAGTCATTTTTTTGGGCGTTCGGTAACTCTGACGTGGGAAAATCAAGCTGATTTCTTCAAAGTCGCGATTAAACAGGCACTCCATTCTTCAGAAACTTTTAAACGTCTGACGACTTCCCTCCCCGGAAATAACTTATTAGAAAATTATGATTATTGGGCAGAATCTCAGGTTTTTGAAGTTTGGAATTTGCTCGTAGGAGAACGGATGATAGGAGGTAAATCGACGTTTACAAGAACGTGGGTATGGAATCGTTTAGCTGATGGTAGTAATAATCGCAGTCCCCGTGCGCTTTTACAACTGTTGCTAACAGCAAAAGAATGGGAAGTAGGGCAACAAAAAAAGAATCCCTACGAAAGAACTATTATTCGCCCAAAGGCTTTGAGTTCTTCCCTTGAAAAAGTTTCTCAAGAGGCTTTATCTGCTCTTATTCAGGAAGAATTTCCGGAATTACAAGGTTTAGTTGATCGATTAAAATTACTGGGACGCTCGCCATTAAAAGCTGATGATTTATTAGATTTTAATGAAGCGATAAGTTTAGGATTAGAAGTGGGTATTCTCGTAATTTATGAAGGAATAGAAGATAATGTTCAGCGTTATAAAGTACCGGATCTTTATCTTTCTGCTATAGGAATGACTCGTAGAGGACAAGCATAATATCGACATTCCACTACAGAAACCCGGTTTCTTCTCACAAGTTACCGGGTTTTTCATTAGACATTAAGAACTTCTAACACCTGATTATAAACAATTTCCACATCACGGAAATAAACTTTTTCATCTTCTGAAATCAAGGGAACAAAACAAAGATTAATACAAGACATACTCCCTTCATCGGAGTCTAACATTCGAGTATCGATCGCAACTCTTACTAATGTCGGTTTCACTTGATTATTAACAGTATTAGCCAAATCCCGTAAATATTGCAAAAAATATTGACATTCTTGTTCGTTTCTTGGTATAATACCGACATATCTCTGTCGCATAATCGGAGACTCTTTTGAGGAAAAATGTCCTTGACAACTGGAATAAGTAATACAGTTTAATTTTCTCACTAAACTTAAAGTTAATTTTCTCACTCCCACTTCGATCGCTTTACCAAAAAGAGGATGAGATTTGGTGAGAGTGGGAGACTCATAACAGACGGAATTACCCGCAAAATTGACATTTCCCTTGTCGCTTAATCGTAACATATCTAAATCAATTTCGACATTAAATTGATTCTGATCCCACATTTTGATAAATGTGTTTAAGCCCTGTAAATAGTTTTCACTCATGGCAAGATTCCCTATTTTTATCGTATTTAACTCCGATTAAGTCATTACATAAAGACTCAACCCTTTTTTAGCATCAATATTAAACTGCAATCCCACCTCGCTTTCCGTTGTAATTTCTACATAATTCGTAGACTTATCATCAATTTTAATACTCTCAATGATAACTAAGCTACAATAGGCAGAATTTTCGCTCACGGCAAAAAGACTATCTCCCACAGATAAAGAAGTTTCTTTAACTAGCGCGATCGCTGCATTAGGTTTTTTAAACCAGTCTGTAATTTTACCAATTTCTTTCGCTTTACCGATTTCTGTCTTGCGCTTAATAATTTGATAAGTGAGTAACTCGGCTAAAGCTTGGCACAAAATTTCCAGAAAATCACCGTATTTTAGCAAGTCTTTAGAATTGAGAATTGTCTCGACAAAACCATGAGCGGCTTCATTGCGATAAGATATCAACTCATTAAGCACTGTATCAGGAGGAGTATTAGAAACTTCGTCGGCAACAAATTTTTTGATATCTCTATTTTTTTTGATCCAATTCCAAACATCAGTAATCCCTATATTAGCAAATAAACTATTTAGAATATCTCCGCGTAAATTTTGATCGTGTAAAAGAAAAGCTTCGGGGAAAAGTTCATAAGAATTTACCGGGTTAGATATTTGACTATCTTCTGTGACTCCATAAAATAAACCCCTAATAACTTGCGCTGTAGAAAGGTGTTGAAACCGATTTTTTTTCATCTCCACTAATAATCGTCCTACCCCTTCACGATGAGTATTTTTAATCTTATCTGGCAATTCAGCATAAGTAAACAATTTAGAGATTTCTAGTAAATAATCACCAATTAACTCTTCGATAAAATGCTCATAAATCGCATATAATCGAGTCATAACAGTACAAGAGTCATAAATACGCCATTCACTCCGATCGCGAGGAACACCTTCTATAAGCTGATTTAAGACAGTATTTTGCTTAATTAATTCTTGAAACGTCAAATCACTTTTTTCAAAAGCTATGTTTCTGAGTCTATCGTTGGTTTGAATAATGGCACGAATTGTAGAAATATTCAATCGAACTTCTTTCAGAATCTCATTAAACATCGCAAGTTATTCTCCGATTACTTGCGATAACATATCATCAAACATTTTGATTTGTTTGATCATATCCGTTTTAGTTTTTGCACCCCCAGTCAAAAGACTAGATTCATCTTTTTCAAAAAGTTTTTTGGTTTCTTCAATAATTATTGATTTTCGTGATAATAAAACTTCGGATTGATGTAGATGTCGGCTAAATCCTACCATTACAGAATCATAATAAGCTTTATGAGGTTGTTTTTTCCAAGTATTTAATTGAGAATCAAAAGGTCTAAATAAATGCGTTTCATAAATTTGATACGCGAGATTAATAGTTTGGGAAAAAATAGCTCTGAGGCATTTAACATCATCTTCAGAAAAATCCATACTTTTGATCATATATAAGTCGAGAAATCCTTTTAATCCATTTCGCAATTGTTCCACATTTCTCAAGGCAAAAAAACGCAAGACTAATTCCACATCCTCCATTTTATTATAGGGTTTATGCTTAACTGTTTGATCGGGATTGATTTCTTGAGGAAATCCCCAAGATTCCACAAAAATTGGATGACGTGCAAGTTCAAATAATAGTGAGTTAAAATTTCCATGATACAAACAGTTTCGGACTTCCTGCTGAGTCAGTTGCACTCCCCCTGTATTAAGACGCTCAAAGGTTTTTTGTTTGAGTAACATGGCTTCTTCTATATTAGAAGTTGACTCGGTAACAATTACAATAGAAGATATGGAGCGACGATCGATTCCCGCCCTGATTTTTGCGGGTAAATTACCATAGGTACGTCCCTCTAATTCTGACCAAATTTCTAGCCCTTTTAGGATTAGCTTATTTTCATAAAAATCTCTAATCGCACTTATTCTTTGTTGCCCATCCATTACTTCATAGGAGTTATAATCTTTCTCATAAAGAATAATGGGGGGGACGGGAATATTAATCAGAAATGATTCAATCAGTCGTGATTGTTTTTCGGTATCCCAACGTGCTCTTCTTTGATAAAATGGACGCAAATTCATATAGCCTGGTTTTTTTAAGGCTTCGACAAAACTGGGAAGTTTCTCACGGTTGATTTCGGTGAGGATTCTTTGCTCACCTGAGATATATTTATCATTGATATCACCATCGGACATTTTTGTTTTGTTTGGGGATGGGGATGTCTGCCACATTTTTTCTTCAATGGGTGCAAGTAACATTTTCACGTTTATCCTTTGATGAAACTTTGCTTAAGGATATTATATCACAGATAGTTGACTCACAAGACGGCAATATCCTGAAAACACCGACGAGTTAACTCTATTCGAGCGGCTGTATCTTTGTCATTCCGAATATCAATGTTTGTGGCAAAAAAGTAGATATTATCTCCTTTCTCCAAATAACCAACATACCATCCTATTTTCGGGGTGAAATCATTTCCAAAACCAAACAAACCTGTCTTAGCACGGATTGTGTAGTCGGGTGTTTTTTCCATAATCATAATGTCTTTGACGATGGAGATTGAGCGCTCGGAAAAGGGTAGCTCATTTTTGTAGAGACGACGGAGAAACTGTATTTGCTCTTGAGGTGTAATTTGCAGTTTTCCATCTAACCAAAATTTATCAATATCTTCTTTATCACCTATTTGTTTATTGCCGTAACCTACCTGATTCACCCATTTTTGCATTCGCTCATACCCGACTCTACGCGCTAAAACTTGATAAAACCAAACCGCGGAAAGTTTGAATGCTTCTCTCATGTTTAAGTCTCGATTCCATGCCGGCATTTGTCTGGTAATTCCATCCCAAGTGAGTACGGCTATTTCATCGGAAATTACCTTGGTTTCCAGGGAAATAAGGGAGTTTAGAATCTTAAATGTTGAGGCGGCTGGAAATGCTTTTTTATTGCGTTGGGGGTTATGTTGAAAGACGCGATCGTTTTTCGAGTCGTAAATTATAATTGAACCCTCAACCCCTAAATTCTGGAAGTTTTTTCCCAAATTTATATTCTGAGCAATATTTATGGGAGGTGGAGTTTCCCCTGTTGCTTTTGCCATAGTTGAGGCTGGTTGCATTGTTTGAAATAGGATCAGGATAAGGCTGATTAATGAAAGGAGAGAAATTCTTGTAAAATGTACTATTTTTTTCATATTCTTGCGTTAGATATTGTAGGGGTAATCCAGAAGTGGTTGCCCCTAAACTGAAGGTGGCGTTGCACAATTATAGTCATTTCAACGTATATTGAGAAATAAAAAAAAAACAGTCACAGTAAGAATTGGCTAGATTTAACGCGTCTCATTTTTATTGGGAATGACTATACACCACAAAGGCACTAAGGCACGATCGGAAAAGAGACTTCCTTAGAATACACCACAAAGACACTAAGGCACTAAGGCACGATCGGAAAAGAGACTTCCTTAGAATACACCACTAAGACACTAAGGCATGATCGGAAGAAGGAAGAAGGAATGCCTCAGATGTAATATAATTATTTCAACGTATATTGAGAAATTAAAAAAAACAGTCACAGTAAGAATTGGCTAGATTTAACGCGTCTCATTTTTATTGGGAATGACTATAATGGATGATATTTTAGGGGCAATCCAGAAGTGGTTGCCCCTAAACCCAAAATCCCCACGCACGGGGGCACAGGGCAACCACGGGGGCATCGCCCCTACCGTTGGCAAAAAAGTGTTACTTTTCTGATAGAATTAAGGTTGAGGATGTGGTACGTCCAAATTCTTCTGGCGCGTATTGTAAATGGGCTTCTCCTCCTGGCCAAAAATAGGTTCCGGGTGTGACCGATCGCGCTAAATAATGTACACTATAAACACCAGGATCGAGATGCTCCGCGTAGGCTAAAATCCGATCGCGATACATCATTTTATATTTTATCCCCCAACTATCTTCTTTAACCTGAATCCCTTGATTTGTGGTTTTGAAACTATTATCAATGGCTTCTAAACCCGCGGGTAGGGGTTCGTTAATGATCACATGATCCACAGCGCGATCGCTAATAATTTCTAACCCAATATCAAAAATTTGTCCGATGGGTAATTTAACGGGATCGGGTGCATACAAACGTTGTTTTGCTAAGACTTTATTCTCCCCTGCTGCGCGTATTTGTCGTATGACTCGTAACCCGTTAACCCGCCCGGGTTGACTCCCTTCTACGCGATAATTGTAATTAACGAGATAGTGTAATGTGCCTTTGCCGGATTTTTCCAGAATTAACTCTGTCTTATTACGAGGTAATTTATCCATCCCCAAGGTAAGAAAACGATTGGCATTTTTATAGCCGTCAAACGCGATCGTGTCTATCTTTTTCCCTCCTAATTTGACGGTGACATTAAACTTAGGCGGAGTGGGTTCGGTTTTACTATATTCGACTAACGCGGTTAAGGCTTCTGCGTTATCGTAAGTGGTTAACCAAGTGCCATTCCGTCGTAAAGTCAGGAGACTTTGTAATAGGTTGGTTGTCAGTGCTTTTTTACCTTCTTGAGATAAGAATAAACCCAAGGTTTGAGCTTGAATCGCGGTGGGAGAATTGAGCCAAGACAGATTCGCGGGTAAACTTACCGTCGCATTTCTTCCGGTTATGGCGATATTTTTCTCGATTTCTTTGGTGAGAAGATTTGCCTCTTTTTGCCAGTCTTGAATCTGGGATAAATACCGAGGTAGCTCAATTTGAGTCACGGCAGAATATTCTTCCCGTTGTTGATAAATATCTGTTAAGAAGTCATTGCGTTTTTCGCCAAACTGTGCTAAGGCGATTAACATCTTTAAACGCACTTGATTTTGACAAAGTTTGTCTTTGCAAAAGTCGTATTTACCCGGCTCGGCTAAGGTGGTTTTTAGGTAAT
The DNA here is from genome assembly GCA_041172365.1 of Cyanobacteriota bacterium. Classification (GTDB taxonomy): domain Bacteria; phylum Cyanobacteriota; class Cyanobacteriia; order Cyanobacteriales; family Microcoleaceae; genus JBEDKD01. The sequence goes on from JBEDKD010000452.1 coordinate 19,943, forward strand.
TTTTCAGTCTGTCAACCATAGTCATATCGACTAATTCAGGGAAGGTTTGAGCCGAAAGCGCGATCGCGTTGGCGGCATAGGCGGTGAGATAAGGCTCGGAGTTTGATAAACCCGGAAATACGGCAAAACCGCCATCGGCTAATTGTAATTGTTGTAAACCCCTTAAGGCTTTCTCGGCTTCTTGTTTCGGGTTAAAGTCGCCAACGACTTTTCCGTATTTCTGCGATAAGGTTTGTAAATTTGACGCGATGGAAAGTTGACTGGATAGGGGCTCTAAAAAGGGTAAGTTGTCTTCGGCGAAAACCTGTTTCGCGGGCGCGATAATTTCAGGAATCAAGCTACTCGCGAGGGAAATTTCTAATCCCCCCACATCCGGCACAACCTTATTATTAAAATTCAGGGGAATCTTAACCACTTCTCCACCTCTTAACAGGGGGGGGTTAGGGGAGGTAACTCCTGTTTCGACGAAACTTTCTGTTACTTCTAAGGGTTTCACGGATAAGGGTATTTCAAAGGAGTCGGAGTTATTATTCAATGTCGTGGTAAATTTAATTTTTCCTTCTCCCGCGGTTTCGGCAATAATGGGGAAACGATATCCGTTTGTGCCCGACTCGACTGGAGTTTGTAATGTCTCCGTTGTGGGATTATTTCCGGCAAATTCGATCGCGCCTGTTGCTTGGGCGGTAATATTCAAAGTCCCTTTTTCTTGGGTTTTGTTGGTAATCGACAAACCCAGAGACACGCGATCGCGCAAACGGGCAAATTGAGGTAAAAGAGGATTAGAAATTAAGGCTTTTGTGCTGATAAAGGTATTTTCACCATTACCAAAGCGTAAATTACCATCAGTTGCCAGAGCCATAACTCGCCAAGTCGTTAAATCATAGGGTAAAGTAAACGTTACCGTAGCTTTGCCCTTTTCATCGGTTAAAACGGAGCCATCATAATAAGCTAAAGGTTGAAAATTGATCCGCGTGCGAGTATTAGCTAAACCTTCGGAAACACCGCCCCCATATCCCCAACCTTTCGCCAAGGGTGACTCCATTTGCTCTAAAACTACATCGGGGCGATTATCGGCAAAGCGGGTAGAAATCGGCTGTGAAGCATAGACAGTTTTTACCAAGTCGGGCACGCGATATCCTGTTAATTGTAACACCGCGTCATTCACTGCCATTAAGGTAAATTGTCCCTTAACCGGGTTTCCCTGTTTATCCTTTAACTCTAATTCGACAGTTTGCTCTTTTCCGGGTAGTAATTCTCCTTGTTTGGGTGTGACTTTAACTTGTAAATATTTGTCGTCGAAACTGATGTCAAAGGGAGCAAAACCGACTTTGACTAATTTATCTACGTTTTCCCCTTGCTCTAAATTTTTACCTTGACGCACTAATACGGCTTCGACTGCGGCATTGGGTAACATTTCTGGGGTGACAGTAAATTGAATTTGGGGAGCCGCACCTTTCACTTGAGTCAATTTTTGATAAAGGGGTTTATCTCGAATCACGGCAAAATATAATTCGGCTTCGGGATAGGGTGATTGAATTAACGCGGTGGCGATTTCACCCGGTTGATAACGGGTTTTATTCAGTTTCACTTCTAAACGATTATTTTGATAACGGTTTCCCCAATTTACTCCGTTATTGCCTGTTGCCCAAATTTGTAAATCCGTCGCGGTAACTTCTTCATTACTATTGGCAAAATTAGCCCGAATGCGATAGGAGCCTGAGTCGGGAGGTGTTAAGGATACTGTTTGAGGGGTTTTATTTGAGGTAACTTCTTGTTGGGCAATAGTTTTGTATTCAATTTGATTTTTCGGGGTACGACTTCCTTCGATTACTCGCGTGACACTACTATAATTTATCTGTTGTAATTCCAGACGAATTTTTTGCCCTTCGATCGCGTTACCTTGGGCATCGGTAACAATGACTTGAATGGGAAAGGGTTTCTGTGCATCACCGACAAAATTGCTTTGTAACCCAATCAGACGGGAGCTTGGTAAAACGGTTAATGTCTGAGAATTCGCGACGGATAAATTAGAAACATCGGAGACTTCGACATCGACTTGATATTTCATGGGGTAGGGTAAACCACTGGGAATCACGAAGAATTCACTCCCTTGGCCATTTTTATCTAAAGACGTGTCTTTTTGTAAGACATCTGATGTCAGAGTGGGCGAATTTTCCGGCCAAAACCACTTACGCCCAAAGGAAAATTCCTCCCATCCTTTGGGGATAAATTCTGTCTTACGACGGGTGACATAATATTTGGCTTTTCCGCCCTCCACGGGGGAGCCAAACAGATAGTTACTGAGGGATTTTGCTTCGATTTTGTCCCCGATGACGGCAAATTCTTTATCCAAACTTAAATCTACCTTAAAATTCGGGGGTTTAAATTCGGCTACCTGCATTTTCCCGGTGATTTCTACTCCCTTATCACTCTTGGCAAGTATTTGATAATTACCTAATTTTTGATTAGACGCGATCGCGTATTTGAGAGAAAAGGTGCCAAAGTCATTAGTTTTGTGAGTACCCAAGTCAGTCTTTTTACCATCGGGACTTTCTACGGTGACTTGATAGGGGGTATTTTTATCCTGCTGAATCATGCCATTTTTCAGGTAATAAGCCGTACCCGTTAACCAGACAGTTTCACCCGGTTGATACAGAGCGCGATCGGAAAAAATCACCCCCCTTGAAACGGCTTCCCCATTACTCCATCCCGCGTCAATACCATAACCATAACTACCACTATACTCCTCCGTGCGCGTAAAAGCCCAATCTTGATTTTCACGCGCTATTACTAACAATTTTGGGGCTTTATCACCCTTCTCCGAATTAGCATTGATACATTTTTTTAACTCCTCCCCACTGACTAACCAAGTGCCACTTTTATCTGTTTTCCCTGTGGCACAAGGAATCGGTTTCGGTTGAAACTTCGCGTCTAATTGAGATTGATAAATTTCGACAGAAGCCGCAACGGGAGCTCCATCCGAAAGATGATTAACTCTGATTAAGCCCGACTCTGGAAACCATTGGGCAAAAACGCCTAAATTCGTTAATTGTACTAAACCATCGTAGAGAGGCTCTCGCCATTTTTCTTGATTATTTTCTTGATAAAGAAAAGTACGCGCTTGCACTCCATAGGCTAACATTCCCGTTGTCGCGTTTAACTGCTCTTTCAGAGGAATCATTACCTCTTGTGTTTCGTTTTTCTTACCGGGGGATACGCGAAACTCTTTCCAATTAGCTGTCGGGGGAAGTAACCCTTTTCCGTCTTCTTGAGGGCGAGCATAATTTTGATAAACTAAATCCGTCGGTTTCACCACTTTAAACGCGGCTTTATACTTCGAGTCGGGTAAATTTATCGTAGAAATATTTAATTGTAAATCTTTACCCGATGGAAAAATGTTTAAGCCTGTCGGTGCCCAAATATCTGCCGTGATATCTCCCGTTTCATAATTCAATGTCACGGATTTTCCTAATGTTTGCCCAAATTTATCTTTGACATTCCCGCCAATGGTAATAGTATACTTTGTTGTCGGCTCTAATGCCCAAGGATTGAGATTAACACTGGGATCATTATCATAAGCTTGAAGGAGTTTCGGGGCTTTTTTCGACGCGGGATTGATGGTAATATTCTTAAGGGCGCTTTCGGCAATAATTCCATTATTAAAGGTTAATTGGGCTGCACCTTTGACAAAACGTCCATAGGTGCTACCTTCATCCGCTTTTCCGACAAATTTTATCCCTTCAAACGCTAAAGGGGAATAGGTTTCTACTTTACTGACAAAGGGGGTTTGACTCGGTAAATTACCCCGTAAAGGGCGTAACCCGGAATTAAATTCTAGTCGATATTTTGTCGCTTTTTCTAAAGGGATTTGGGGAATGATGGTGTAATTCCATTGTTTCACCGAGGGATCAAATTTTTCTGCGGGTGTTTCAGTCTCTTCGTCTCTGATTTCATTCTCTCTTTTTTGGGGTTCGATTTTTTCCGGTTCGATTTTTAACGCGATCGTGGTTTTATGCCCTTCGGGAATCAGTTTAATGTTATCCGACAAAGAGGATAAATCTAATTCCAGATTCGAGGTAAATTTCAGCGTCGGTTTAATATCAATCGGTTGCAGAGGAGAATCGGCGGGATATGAGTTAGGTAAATGGGAAAGTTTTATTGATTCAGTGTTAAAAGTCCAAGCTAAATCTTGGTTTAACCGTTGATTTTTCAGATTGGTTAAGCCGGATTTAATGGTAACTTTAAATCTCGTAGATTTGGGTAAAGCTTGCTCCGGTTGAAATCCCACCATACGCGGTGTTAAGAAGCGAAACTCCCCCGGAATATTGGGGAGAATTTCAAAATATTTGAGTTTGCTTTTCTGATCATCACTATCTATATTTTCCAGAGGTATTAATGCCTCTTTAAAGCGAATGCGAATTTGCTGAAGGGGTTGCGCTTCTCCCGTGGGATTAACATCTTCAATCCAGTCAGGAAGTTGAGGGGGGGTAAGAGGTGTTACCGTGGGGAGAGGTTCGACGTAGGAGGAAATATTGGCAACACTACAAGCTGTTATGCCAATGATGAAAAGGATAATTACTAAGATAGATAATAAACCGGATTTTCGATTCCCTCCCAATGGATAAAACCTCGATAGTCGGTGAAATAAACCCGATTTTGGAGTTTGTTTTCTCCCCTGTCTATTTTTCATATATTATATTGTTATTTACGACAATTTTTGCTACAATGAAATGGGAGGTATTTCCCGAAAAAAGATTTAAAAAAATTTTCCCGATCTGGGGAAAGATATCTGAATATGTTAACGCGGTTATTCTGGGGATGATTGGTTGCGGATGAACACAGGCAACCTATATCAGTCCCATTCTCCATTAAAACTCATTCTGATCAAACTCTGGGTTTTTGTATATTTTCTTAATATTTGGCTATGGTTACTGATGCTCTCACTATGTAATCTGGTTTTTTTTTAACCGCAGATATAGGCGAAGCCTTCCCGTAGGGTACGCAGATAAACGCTGATGGGGATAAACGCAGTCATCGCGTAAATTTTGTAGGGGCGGGTTTACCCAAATTTCTCCCAATAACAAATAACCTCAATAAACCCGCCCCAAACCCTAATCGCGTGTGTTTTGGGGCGGGTTTTTATCATTTTTTGGTGGTTGTCAATGATATCGGTGAAAGAGCCCCTACCTAAAATGCAAATGGATTCCCCCCCCGCGATCGCGGTAAATTTTGTAGGGGCGGGTTTACCCAAATTTCTCCCAATAACAAATAACCTCAATAAACCCGCCCCAAACCCTAATCGCG
>JBEDKD010000453.1:0-3668 GCA_041172365.1 Cyanobacteriota bacterium
CATATATATCATCTAAATTTGATGATAACTATAGCGATTTATCAAGATATTTACAAGAAATATTAACGGAGTATTTGGAAGAGGAAAATAAAAATAGAAAACAGGAAACATCTAATCAAAATTCTGCTGTTTTATTAAAAGTCTTAAAAGAGCGAGATTGTGGTGGAAATAAACAAGAAAATCTCGCAATTTCTCCTAAAACACCGAGGGAAATTTTAGCCAAATTAGCCCTAGTTAAAGATCCAGAAGTACGCGAAAAAGTTGCGAGAAATCCTCAAACACCTGTCAACATATTAGAAAAATTAGCGAAAGATGAAAATGAATGGGTGCGTCGTGGCATTACAGAGAATCCCAAGGCACCGAGTCATATCCTAGAAGAGTTATCAAAAAATGCTGATTTTTGGATTTATCATGCTCTAGTGGTTAATCCCAATACACCTAGTTCCACTCTAGCATATTTAGCCTCTTTTAATGATTGGGAATTAAACCAAAAAATTTTAATCCATCCTCATACAGATTTATCTGTTTTACTAAAGATATTAAAAGAAAACGAATCTCTCTGTGTGAGATTGCTATCAAAAGAAAATATTCCTGATATAATATTGGTAGAACTATTGAGTCATCCCTCGGAGGAAGTGCTAAAATTTTCCGTAGGAAGGTATTTAGCACAGCGCCCAGATTTGGTATCATTCGTCATTGAAAAGTATCCAAATTATCAGACTCCTAGTTTTAGTCGTCTTATCATTCTTTTTCACCCAGAAACGCCTAACTCTTTTTTGAGACACGCGATCGCGTCCCTCTATTGGATTGAGCGTTTTGCCGTTGCCCAAAATCGCAATACATCCTGGGAGTTTTTGCAAATTTTAGCTCAGGATATGAATCAATTGGTGCGGGCGGCCGCCCAGGAAAATTTACAGAAAAAATCTACTTAAACTTATGAAGACATTATCTCTTTTACCCAATAGTAAAACCACTCAATCTCTGCCCATTGAGCAATGGCAAAAGGAAGCTTTAAATATTAATACATCAGGGGAGCGCTTAAAAGAAATTGCCTCTGTGAATGCTTCCTTAGCGCGACTGGTTGCTCTTAACCCAAATACTCCCTGTAATCTGCTGGAATCATTAAGTTATCATTGGGATCAGAGCGTGCGGAAAAACGTCACACTAAACCCCAATACTCCCCTAAAAACCTTATTTCAATTGGGGGAAGAATTTCCCGAAGATTTTTGTCAAAATCCCATATTTCTCTTATTACTAATCGAAGATCCTTATTGTTTAAATGATCTACCTCAAGGAACACTATTTCACATCCTTAACCATGAAAAAATACCCTCATTTTTTCGAGAGACTATCGTTATGAAAGGCACAACTTCTCTGCAATATGAGGTAGCCCGCAATCGGCATACTCCTCCCAAATTATTAGATAAATTAGCCCAAGGAAATGCCGCGATCCGTTATGCTGTAGCTCAAAATCCTAATACATCTCTTCCTACTCTTCAATTATTACTCAAAAATCATAATCAAACAGTTAGTTTAGCGGCTAAAACTAATCTAATGCGTCGTCAGTCAACCCATTATAGATAAGAAATTAACTTATCTAATATCGCGTTTCTCAAGGGAGCATCTTAATGTCGTAAAACCGTAGTGGGTTGGCGTAGCCAACCCACTACGGTTGTCTCTTCTGTATATCAGGGTTTTAAATGGGAGAAAAAGTCCTTTTTCCTGAGACATCTCCATCAACAGAAGTAGGGTAGGCATCTTGCCTGCCATGACTGGGATTTTGCCCCGATGTCTCTTCTGTATATCGGGGTTTTAAATGGGAGCATCCTCTTGTGGCAAAAAAACATTAGGAATGGAAATGAAATAACTTGACTATTTCCTTCGTAGTTTCGCGCTTATCCCGCAAAGCAGGCAAGATGCCTGCACTACTTTATTAATTTTTTATTCCTGAGTGAGAGCCTCTGACTCCCGATCGCGCCCTAGAGCATCCCACGGCAAAAAAAGGCTTTTTCGATAATGAGAATACTCCCATTTTCCATCTATTTCGGTGTAGTTAATGTTTCTATATAAATCTGTGCCAATAAATTTCAGCAACCAAGGACGCGTACATGACTTCATCTCATAGCACCATGATATGTTAACATAATCAGAGAGCTAAAAAACACGCAATTCCCAATCTAAAATCAGCATGACACCCGCAGCCCTGAAAAAGTATCTCAATAATTTAATCGCGAAAAACATCAAAATTAGTACCATGATTTGGGGGGCTCCTGGCATTGGTAAATCTAGTATTGTGAGCCAGGTTTCCCGTGGACATAAAATGGATTTTGTCGATGTCAGACTCTCTCAATTAGCCCCTACGGATCTTCGCGGTTTACCTGTAGCAGAAGAAGGTATTTCTAAATGGTATCCACCGGAATTTTTACCTCGTGCTGGCAATGGTATTTTATTTTTAGATGAATTGAATATGGCTCCCCCCGCGATGCAAGGTGTTGCCCAACAATTAATTTTAGATCGTCGTGTGGGTTCCTATCAAGTACCCGAAGGGTGGTATGTCTGGGCCGCGGGAAATCGTAAGGAAGATCGCGCCGCGGTTTTTGATATGCCATCCCCTTTGGCTAACCGTTTTTTACATTTACAAGTTGAGCCGGATTTTGAGAGTTTTAAATCTTACGCGATCGCGACAAAAATCCATGAACACATTATGGCTTTTCTCTCTTTTCGACCGAATTTACTCCATAAAATTGACCATCAAAAACCCACTTGGCCTTCCCCCCGCTCTTGGGTAATGGCTAATCAATTACATAAAGCTAAATTGGATATTTCACCCGCGATCGGAGAGGAAACAACCGCGGAGTTTAATGCCTTTCTTCAAGTCTATCAAAATTTACCCGATTTAACTCTTATATTCAGTGGAAAAGGTGATAAAATCCCCTTTCCTCAAGAGCCTTCTGTGCGCTATGCCATAACGATCGCGTTAGCCGTGCGCTCCAGTGATGTCACAGAGGCTTATAATGCTTTTGTCTGGATGAGTCAAGTCGCGACACCGGAATGGGTAAGATTATTCGTCCTTGATTTATTTCGGCAAATGCGCGTTAAAGGTAAAATGGGAGTGCTCGCGACAATGGCACAAAAAAATCCCCTACTTCAACAGTTTCTTAAAGAGTTTCAAACTCTTTTAATTTGAAGGAAGAAGGAAGAAGGAAGAGGGAAGAAGGAAGAAGGAAGAAGGAAGAAGGAAGAGGGAAGAGGGAAGAAGGAAGAGGGAAGAGGGGGAAGAGGGAAGAATGAAGAAATAATGAACCACAAAGGCACAGAGGGCACAGAGGGAAGAATGAAGAGGGAAGAATAAAGAGGGAAGAGGGTTAACAATTGATAATTGACAATTAACAATGAATAATTATCAACTGTCAATTGTTAATTATTAATTACCGATTACCAATTCCCCATTACCTATTACCAATGTATTGACTTATACGCGTTAAAAATTGCATCAATGTCTTTACAAATTCATCTAACAGAACGCCAACAACATATACTGTGGGCTACCGTTCGGCATTATATCGCGACCGCGGAACCTGTTGCCTCAAAAGCATTAGTGGATGAATTTAACTTAAGTGTAAGTTCAGCCACAATTCGCAACGCGATGAACGTCTTAGAAAAAGAGG
>JBEDKD010000454.1:0-6218 GCA_041172365.1 Cyanobacteriota bacterium
CCTCTTCCCCCTCCTCCCTCTCTTCCCCCTCTTCCTTCTTCCTTCTTCCTTCTTCCTTCTTCCTTCTTCCTTCTTTCTTGATATTTATTTGAGATCAAGACCTAAGAAGCGGTCTAAAAAGCGAGAGCGCCAAATTGCCCGTAAAATCAAAGACCATTCCATTGAAACTAACAGTAAAAAGAGAATATCAGATAACTCCATCGGTGCTAATTCAAAAAATTCTCGCAAAGGAGGAAAAGCCAAAATAATTACATATACCATGACTAAAACAATAGCCGTCATCGTATATCGCCAGTCACCACTCAAAGGTTCACCACCTACCCACGCGGTTGTGGGTGGTTTCAGAAAAGGAAGGAGACATAATTGACACAACACTAAAATACTGACTAAAGCAGTACGAGGAACACTATAGTCAACTTGTGCTAAGGTTTCACCCGGATCTAAATCCAGAATTGCCTTTAATAAATACAACAGATAAACTAATAACGAAACTAAGGTCAATGTCAAAGTAGCAGGAACCGTAAAATGCAACAGAGAACGCACCACACTCCGCCGTTTTTTCGCCGGATTTCTCACACCCGGTTTCGCCCAAATTGGTAATACCATCGTAGGTAGTCCTACCCCTATTAAAGAAACAATGGCACTATGTTTATTTACTAAAGGAAAACTCTCTGTTACCATTGCAGTTGAGAAAATTAATAGCGTTACGGAAAATACTCTTACCATAAATAACGCGAGACTGTCACGAATACCATTACGGATGCGTTGACCTTCTAAAAACGCGTGGGGAAGAGCTCCAAAGGAATCTTTTAATAAGACAATATCTGCTACCCCTCGCGTCGCTTTACTGCCACTTTCCATCGCGATGCCTAAATTAGATTGTTTTAAGGAAAGTACATCATTAACCCCATCCCCAATCATCGCGACATAATGACCTTTGTACCGAAGTTTCTGCACTAATTTCGCTTTTTGTTCCGGTGTAATACGACCAAAAATATTCGCGTTGATCGCGGCTTGAGAAAATTGAGCTTCATCCATTTCCGCTAATTCTGTGCCGGAAACTAAGCGAATATCCGATGTAAAGCCCGCTTGTTTCGCGAGGGCTGCAACGGTTTGCGGATTATCCCCTGAAATGATTTTAACTTCAATCCCCGCGTGGGCAAACTGACTTAAGGTTTCCTTCATTTTGGGACGTAATTGATCACTAAATTGTAAAATACCCAAGGGGATTAAACTTGTGGGTAATTCCGGTCGATCGCGCTCTGTATCACAACTATTAATATCAGGATTATAGGCAAATAATAACATCCGAAAACCCTGTTCTACTCCCTTTTGGATATAAGTTTTCATCTCATCGGAGAGAGACACTGAGGTGATCATTTCCGGGGCTCCTAAGACATAAACCCCCCCATCAATATCATCATCAAACGCGATCGCGCTCCATTTGCGTACCGAAGCAAAAGGAATTTCCCCAAAAACAGAGCGGGTTCTACCCGGACAGGCAACCCCTAAAGCATCACTGGTACGATTCGGAGCCCTCGTATTCTTAGCATAATCTCCTAACTTTTGCCGTAAGTCTTCCTCAGAAATATCAAAAGGATAAACCCGATCCAAATCAATTTGATTAGTCGTTAAAGTTCCCGTTTTATCCAAACAAAGGACATCAATATTACAAAGAGATTCCACCGCGTTAACCTGTTGAATTAACACATCTTCCCCTAACATTCGCAGCGCACCCATACTATAAGCCAAGGTAATAGCTAACAGTAACCCTGTAGGCACTAAACCCGCGACGACCGCGGCTCGTTGTACCATATCCCCCAAAGTATGAGTCCGACTTAAAAAGGTAATTCCTAAGAGAATAAACAAAAAACAAGCTAATAACAAAAATACGCGAATAACGACATTAATTTCTCGTTGCAAAGGAGTATAAACTTGTCGAAAAGCACGGGCCCCAGTCATTAACTTATAAGCAATCGTTTCCGCCCCGACTTTGGTCGCTTCAAAATAAGCCATACCAGTGACACAAAAACTGCCCGAATGAACTTCATCCCCTGCCACTTTCGGGATCATATCCGATTCCCCGGTTAAGAGAGATTCATCCACATCAATTTTCCCCTCTCCTACCAAAATACCATCAACTAAAATTTGATCGCCCGCGCGCAAAACTAAAATATCACCAAGAACAATATCCCCTGGTTCAATATTATATTCTTTCCCTTCACGAATAACCGTAGCATGGGGGCGGTTGAGTAAAGCAATTTCATCTAATTTACGTTTAGCCCAAATTTCTTGACAAATATTAACTAAAACACCACCAAAGATGACAACAATCACTAAAACCGAGTCCCCATAGCGTTTTAAAACGGCCATGATTACACTGAGAGTAAAGAAAACCGCGTTAATAAAAGTAAAGAGATTTTCTTGGAGAATTTGACTATAGGAGCGACTGGTTTCTAAGGTGACATTATTACCTTGACCCGCGTTACGGCGTTTCAGGACTTCTTTCTCTGTCAAACCTTGTAAACCGGAAGTAGGATGAACATCAAGAGTCATAATTTTTTCGCGAAAAATGCTTAAGATCCCAGAAACAAGGAAAGAGAAAACAACAAGACTATTACCTGTTAAGGGTAGAGATCCCTTTATTTTGTCTAAAGTAGCCCCATTTTATACTGTTCAAGTTATTTTTTATACCATTTTATCTCAAGTGTGAGCCAAACAATGGGACAAAGGATTCTGGAAATACTCTCAGACACGATCGCGCTGAGGTTTCTCCGGGCATTTTTTGATACTATTATGTGCTCGCGCCCATCCCATTATGGAAAAGATTCTGGGAATATCAAAACGGAATTTCGTTGAATATCGTAACATTTCACTCTAGTAAAGTAGCCAATTATACATACAAACCGGAGCCAATAATGATAATAGTGAAAGGGTAAGTGATGAAGCCGCTGATCAGAGAGGCAAACCCCTCAAACTGTGATTGTGAAGGATTTTTCAGCTCGAATCTATTAGCCATTTGGCCAATGATCGACTAGCCTATTGGCCGACTCATTTTCCCCACATTTTTATTATTATCGTAAAAAGAGAGCAAGATTCCCGATCCTTAGTGTTCTTAGCACTTAAGTAGTTATGCTTAAAATTTTAGTAATTGAGGACGATGAACTAATTCAGGAGACTCTTGTGCAACTTCTGGAAACCCAAAATTTCGCCGTTAAAGTGGCTGATAATGGACGAATGGGTGTACAGATGGCACTTTCGGACGTTCCTGATTTAATTCTGTGTGACGTGCAAATGCCAGAACTTAATGGTTATGAAGTTCTGGAGACATTGCGTCAAAATCCCCTAGTCGCAACCATTCCCTTTATTTTCCTGACAGCCCAAGATGGGAAAGCGGACATTAGACGGGGAATGGATTTAGGCGCGGATGATTATTTGACGAAACCCTTTACCCAGTCTGAATTACTCCGCTCAATTAAATCTCGACTGGATAAACACGCGGCTGTCACTCAACCCTTTTCCCAAGCCCTCCAACACGCGGAAGAAAGACTTAGTGAGTGGGTTCACTCTAGGGATGTTCATCCAGTAGCCCGAGAAAAGTTAGAAATGGAAGCGATGTTACGTCGTGCCTTAACACGGGGGGAGTTTCAGGTTTATTATCAGCCCCAGGTTGACATGGAGACGGGCTATATTCAAGGCGCGGAAGCTTTGGTGCGTTGGCTCCATCCTCAACGGGGTATGATTTCTCCGGTGCAGTTTATTCCTTTGGCTGAAGAGACTGGTTTAATTGTCCCCCTTGGGGATTGGGTGTTACAATCGGCTTGTACTCAAGCGGTTCAATGGATTAATTCTGGTTTTTCCGATTTTCGCATCTCCGTCAATTTATCGGCGCGTCAACTGTCGGATTTGCAACTTCCTGATCGAGTGGTAAAAATTTTAGAGACTACTGGTTTACCACCGGGGAATTTGGAGTTAGAAGTGACGGAAAGTGCTGTGATGGAAAACGCGATCGCTGCCCGTGAGACATTAGGATTGTTAAAATCTTTGGGAGTTCGCATTGCCATTGATGATTTTGGCACAGGTTATGCCTCCTTGGGTTATCTCAAAGAATTTCCTTTTGATACTTTAAAAATAGATAAAAGTTTTGTCACAAATGTTAGTAGCGAACTGAAAAATGCCGCGATTACCAAAGCGGTAATTCTCCTTGCCCATAGTTTAAGTTTAGAAGTGGTTGCAGAAGGGGTAGAAACAGAGGCAGAATTAGCCTTTTTAACAGAACATCAATGTGATTGTCTTCAAGGTTATTTATTTAGTCGTCCTGTACCCGCCCATGACTTGGAACATCTTTTAACTACTAGAAAGCGTTTATCTGTTGAGTCGAAAACAGCTAAATTAGGTCGCGTGATTCATCTTGTCCCACCCAATGATCGCGAAAAGTCGAGAAATTTTTCCCTTTCCTTTGGTATGATGTAACGCGGCTTAGACCAAGAAGACTTGATATGTTGAAAATTAAATATCCCTCTATAGGATACCTAGGAACCTGGTTTCTCCGAGAAACGAGGTTTCTCTGTTGCTGCATAATGATGATCGGGAATTAGACAAAAAACAAAGAGTGAAAAAAAGGGATTAAAGACTTATTTTTCTGTCATTTCTTGGCGGATTTTCTCTTGTAATTCCTGACATTCCTTAAGTTGGGGAATCCCTAATTGTTCAGCTAGAGTTAAGGCTTGATTACAATAGTCTAACGCGAGATCAAGATTACCTAGTTTTTGCTGAATTTCTGCTAAATTATTGAGAGTTGTTGATTCTTGATCACGCAAACCAATAGATTGACAAATAGAGAGAGATTCTAAAGAAGTTTCTAAAGCCGTTTGATATTGTTCAAGTTTAAAGTAAGTAGAGCCTATATTACCAAGGACAATACCCTGAATGCTCAAATCACCAATATCTTTTGCTATCTCTAAAGATTGACTATAAAACTTAAGTGCTTCTTCATATTGTTCTAAATTATAGTTAGCATTGCCTAAATTTCCTAATGCTGCACTTTGTCCCTGAATATCTTCGAGCTCCCTGGCTATGGTTAAATGTTGCAGATGACACGCGATCGCGTCTTCATACTTTCCTTGAGAATCGTAAACCAAACCCAGATTACCCAGAGCAGTCCCTTCACCAGAGCGGTTTCCGAGCTCCCTGGCTATGGTTAAATGTTGCTGATGACACGCGATCGCGTCTTCATACTTTCCTTGAGAATAGTAAACATTACCCAAACCACACTGAGCATTCCCTTCACCAGAGCGGTTTCCGAGCTCCCTGGCTATGGTTAAACTTTGCAGATGACACGCGATCGCGTCTTCATACTTTCCTTGAGAATAGTAAACATTACCCAGATTACCCAGAGCATTCCCTTCACCATTACGATCGCCTATCTCCCTGGCAATGGTTAAATGTTGCTGATAAAACGCGATCGCGTCTTCATACTTTCCTTGAGAATCGTAAACCAAACCCAGATTACCCAGAGCCATCCTTTCATCAGAGCGGTTTCCGAGCTCCCTGGCTATGGTTAAATCTTGCTGATAAAACGCGATCGCGTCTTCATACTTTCCTTGAGAATAGTAAACATTACCCAGATTACCCAGAGCATTCCCTTCACCAGAGCGGTTTCCGAGCTCCCTGGCTATGGTTAAATGTTGCTGATAAAACGCGATCGCGTCTTCATACTTTCCTTGAGAATGGTAAACAGTACCCAGATTACCCAGAGCATTCCCTTCACCATTACGATCGCCTATCTCCCTGGCTATGGTTAAATCTTGCTGATAAAACGCGATCGCGTCTTCATACTTTCCTTGAGAATAGTAAACATTACCCAGATTACCCAGAGCTCTCCCTTCACTATCGCGGTTTCCGAGCTCCCTGGCTATGGTTAAATCTTGCTGATAAAACGCGATCGCGTCTTCATACTTTCCTTGAGAATGGTAAACCAAACCCAGATTACACAGAGCAATCCCTTCACTATCGCGGTTTCCGAGCTCCCTGGCTATGGTTAAACTTTCCTGATAAAACGCGATCGCGTCTTCATACTTTCCTTGAGAATCGTAAACCAAACCCAGATTACCCAGAGCCATCCTTTCATCAGAGCGGTGTCCGAGCTCCCTGGCTATGGTTAAATCTTGCTGATAAAACGCGATCGCGTCTTCATACTTTCCTTGAGAATAGTAAAC
>JBEDKD010000455.1:0-14635 GCA_041172365.1 Cyanobacteriota bacterium
CCCAATCCCCATTTAAGATTTTTTGTCTTTAACTGGTATGGGTTTAATAATTTTATCAAAGGCGAGTTTATCAATGACAATTTCACTGGCAATTTTAGCACCATGATAGGTAAAATGAACAGCATCACTATTTTTAACATAGGCTCTTTTACCCGATTTATCTGCTAAAATAGGGGCAAAATTTCCCTTAACAGAAAATCTTTCCCAAGTCGAAATATACTGAATTTTAGGATAAGATTTACTGACATCTCGATAAATCTCATTTAAAGCCGTAAAAAACTTATTATAACGGGTATTGCGGGAAATAGGTTGGCCTACCCAATAAACTTTTCTTAAGGAAGAGTAGGAGACTATTTTGGCATATTTGTCAACCCTTTCTCGATAAGCTTTTTTCCATTCATCACTTAAAGATGCACGATATTTACCCTGAAAATCTCGGATATCTTGATCATCATTTCCGCCAAACATCACTACTAAAACATCAGGTTTATAATCACTTAAAATGTCGGTAGTGTGAGAATACCAGTCATAATAATCAATCCGATTTAAACCACTAGATACCTTATAGGCTAATTTGGTATCCTTGACATTATATTCTTTATTTAAAGTATATTGTATTTGAGTTCCTAAATCAAACATAATTGAATCACCAATAAATAAAAACTTTGTATAGGGTTTATCGGGCTGAGGTTTCGCCAAGGGTTGTTTATTTATTTTGGGATTAGCCTTAACCAGTTGCAATTTTGGTTTCACACTCTCGACAGGTTTTAGAGTTGTTTTTGCGGGTTTTCCTAGAGGCTTTTCAGCCGCTTGGACCCTATCTGATTTGCGCTCAACTTTGTCAAAATCAACCTCTTTAATACTACTCCAAAATTCCTGTTCAACTTTTCTAAAGCCATTAAATTTAATTTGTTGGGAAGCTTGTCTAACTTCCACACTCCCCAAGGGACTTGATCCTAAACTTTTGATAAAGACGGGAAAATTAGTGACAATTAAGGTAAGAATGACGGAATTAGCCAAGAGTAAAAAATCACGATCTTTCATATTTATTAAAATCCAAAATAGATAAAGGGTGGAACGGTACTCGGCCCAAGCATAAGAATACCATAGACGAAGCCGGAAACAATAGCCACTCGAAAGAAGACATTTTTTAGAGATAATACTATCATCAAAGATTGACTTATTTTATCCCCATAAAAATTCATTAATGCAACTATGATAAAGACGGCATATAATTGCCACATATTGAAAGTCACTCTTTTGATGTCTGAGGTGAAAATTCCTTGACAAAAGTGTAGGGCATTTTCCCAACTGCTAGTATTAAAGAATATCCATGTGCCAGTTATAAAGGTGAAGGTAAGAAACCCGGAGAAAAAGTTAAGGAGGCGAGAGCTAAAAGTTTCTGAGGGAATTTCCCAGTGTTGAGTCAACTTTTTCCAAGCATGATTAATAATTAAGCCGATACCATGTAAACCTCCCCAGAGGATAAAATTTAATCCAGCACCATGCCAAAATCCACCGATTAACATGGTTAACATGAGATTTAGATATTGTCGGAGTTTTCCTTTTCTATTGCCTCCTAATGGTATATAGAGATAATCTCTTAACCATTCTGATAAACTGATGTGCCATCTCTGCCAAAATTCTTGTAAACTACGGGAGCGATAGGGCATATTAAAGTTTTGAATCGGGGCGAATCCTAATAAACTAGATATGGCATTGGCTAAGTCGGAATAACCGCTAAAGTCAACATAGATTAAACAGGTGTACGCGATCGCGCTTAACATCAAATCAAAACTCGAATAATTGTGAGGTAATTTAAAAGGGGATTGAGTAAAGTTAAAGAGAAAACTTGATAGGGTGTATTTCTTGAATAGTCCCGAAAGAATTAAAACGATAACTTCTTCGATTTTATAATCATAACGCTTAGGCGTATTTAGTTGTTGGTAAAATTCTGGTGCCCGCGTGATTGGTCCAGAGGCAATTTGGGGAAAATAGGTAATATAAGTGGCATAATTGATGAAACTGGGATGGGTAATTGTTTGTTGATAGCTGTCAATCAGATGGGAGATAATTCTAAAGATATAAAAGGAAACTCCCAGGGGCACAAAAATTTGTAATGTGGTTAAATTTTCCGGTATTTTTAAGGTAGTTATATTTTCTAATAAGGAATTAATGAAAAAATTATAGTATTTGAAAACACCTAAATATCCGATATTGAAGATTAACGCGACAATCAGGACAAATTTAGATTTCTTTTGTCCAAGGGGTATGAGAAAAAGATAATTAATAATGGTACAGAGGCTCAGGAGACCTAAAAATTGCCAACTCCAAAATCCATAAAAAACCAGACTCACTATTAAAAGAAATATTTTGTATCTGACGACATCTTTTTTCCAAGAAATACCGATACTGAATATGATAATAAAAAATATGAGAAATTGGTAAGTAGGAAATAACATTAAGGCAACCTGATTGAGTCAATAATAAGGTTAACGATATTGTCCGGTGATGTGGACTATATTTATCTTTGATAAAACAGGTGATTTTTCTCCCTAAGCCACCACCCGTATCGTTTTTTTTGTCGATAATAGGTGCAGAAAATCTCTCCTTAATCGCGATCTCTTAATAAGAGTTTCATTAGTTTATCAGAAACTCTGTCTTTTGGCAATACCTTGAGGAAAATCACCCAAAAATATTGATAATTATCATCGGGATTGAGCACGATCGCGTCTCTTTCCTTTCCCATGATAGTGAGGGAAAAGTAAGAATCAGAAAAAAAATTAGTCCGATGACAGCCCAAATTAACTTGCAAAATAGTCCCGAAAAGATTATAATGAGAACAAGTTAAGAGAGAAACACGCGATCGCGTGTCATAAATAGTCGTCAAATCCGATCAAATCTTAACTGAAAAAAAACACTCGAAAGTCCCACAAATGCAACCGACAGATCCAAGTAAATTTACCGATAAAGCCTGGGAAGCCATTGTTAAGTCTCAGGATGTCGCCCGTCGCTTCTCTCAACAACAGTTAGAAGTTGAACATTTGATCATCTCACTCCTTGAACAACAGGGACTCGCCAATACAATATTGACAAAAGCAGGAGTCGATGTAGCGCGTCTTTTTCAACAACTAGAAGCCTTTACCAAACGTCAAGCCAAAGTCGCGAATGTAGAACAATTATATTTAGGACGAGGCTTAGATTTATTTTTAGATGCTGCCGATGCCACTCGAAATTCTTGGCAGGATAGTTTTATAGCAATTGAACATTTATTATTGGCTTTTATTGATGATGAACGCGTAGGCCGTCGTCTTTTAACTCGTACAGATGGTCCTCCACCTCGTCCGGGTTTAACCCCTCCTTCTAATACCATAAATCGTCAAAAATTGGAAGAAGCTATTAAAGCAGTCCGGGGAAGTGCCAAAGTTCAAGACCAAAATTCCGAAGCCACTTATGACGCGTTAACTAAATATGGTCGAGATTTAACCGAACAAGCAAAAGCGGGTAAACTTGACCCCGTAATTGGCCGTGATGATGAAATTCGTCGCCTCATTCAAGTGCTTTCTCGTCGTCAAAAAAATAACCCCGTTTTAATTGGTGATCCGGGGGTAGGAAAAACCGCGATCGCGGAAGGTTTAGCCCAAAGAATCGTCAATGGAGATGTACCCGAATCTCTAAAAAATCGTCAATTAATTAGTCTGGATATGGGTAGTTTAATCGCGGGAGCAAAATTCAGAGGAGAATTTGAAGAACGTCTGCGGGCAGTATTACGAGAAGTCACCCATTCCGACGGTCAAATTGTTCTATTTATTGATGAATTACATAGCGTTGTTGGTACTGGAGGTGGAGGCAGTTCCGGTTCAGGAATGGACGCGGGCAACTTATTAAAACCGATGTTAGCCCGAGGAGAATTACGCTGTATTGGAGCGACAACTATTGATGAATATAGCAAACATATTGAAAAAGATCCAGCCTTAGAAAGACGTTTTCAACAAGTATTTGTCGGGGAGCCCAGTCCAGAAGATACTATTTCCATTTTACGCGGTTTAAAAGACCGTTATGAGCGTCATCATGGAGTAAAAATTACCGACTCCGCCTTAGTCGCGGCCGCGATGTTATCCAGTCGTTATATTAGCGATCGCTTTCTGCCGGATAAAGCCATCGACTTAGTAGATGAAGCCGCGGCTCAATTAAAAATGGAGATTACCTCAAAACCGACTGAATTAGAACAAATTGATCGGCGGTTAATGCAATTAGAAATGGAAAAATTATCCCTACAAAGTGAGGAAAAACAATTTAGTAATACTAATCTCATTCCCCGCTTAGATAAAATCAAAAGCGAAATCGAGATATTAACAAGTAAACAAGTGGAACTCTCTAGCCAATGGCAAGGAGAAAAACAACTATTAGACACCATTAATAAGTTAAAAGAGGAAGAAGATCAATTAAGAGTACAAATTGAACAAGCCGAACGCGCTTACGATCTGAATAAAGCCGCCCAATTAAAATATGGCAGACTGGAAACAGTCATGCACGATCGCGAAGCCAAAGAAGCGGAATTAATGAAAATGCAAGCCCAAGGGGGCTCCCTATTGCGAGAACAAGTTACGGAAGAAGACATCGCGGAAATTGTGGCAAAATGGACGGGTATTCCCGTTAATCGTTTATTAGAATCAGAACGGCAAAAACTATTACAATTAGAGAAACATTTACATCAGCGAGTCATCGGACAAAACGAAGCCGTTTCAGCCATTGCCGCGGCAATTCGACGAGCGCGCGCGGGGATGAAAGATCCTTCTCGCCCCATCGGATCTTTCTTATTAATGGGACCAACAGGAGTAGGAAAAACAGAATTAGCGCGAGCCCTAGCCGAATTTTTATTTGATAGTGATGACGCGATGGTTCGCATTGATATGTCAGAATATATGGAGAAACATAGTGTTTCTCGATTAGTGGGTGCGCCTCCGGGTTATGTTGGTTATGATGAGGGGGGACAACTATCAGAAGCAGTGCGTCGTCATCCCTATTCTGTAGTGCTTTTTGATGAAGTAGAAAAAGCACATCCTGATGTCTTTAATATCCTCTTACAAGTGTTAGATGATGGGCGAATTACGGACTCCCAAGGCCGTCAAGTGGACTTCCGAAATACAGTAATTGTAATGACAAGTAATATCGGAAGTGACCATATTTTAGATGTCGCGGGAGATGACTCTCGTTATGAAGAAATGCACAAACGAGTAACGGATGCCCTGCGATCGCATTTCCGGCCAGAATTTCTGAACCGACTCGATGATATTATCTTATTCCATACCTTAAGTAAAGTGGAATTACGGCAAATAGTCAGCATTCAAGTGAAGCGACTGGAGAAACTTTTAGCCGAGCAAAAAATTAGCTTGGAATTGTCAGAGGCGGCGAAAAATTATATTGCCGATGTGGGATATGATCCGGTTTATGGCGCTCGCCCCTTGAAACGAGCTATCCAAAAAGAATTAGAAAATCCCTTGGCTAATAAGATTCTGGAAAATACCTTTGTCGAAGGAGATACTATTGTGATAGACTGTATAGAGAACAGTTTAACCTTTAATAACAAAGTTACAGTCGTTTTAGCTTTACCCGGAAGTTAAAGGCAATTAAGGCATGACTGACACTGAAACCGGGAATATAGACAAAAAATTTTCTTGTCATTTTTGCCCGAAGCCTTCCCGGTTTCTTTTGTTATCCGTACATTAGGCCGTCTCATAAATCAATGTTGGTGTTGTCTGGAAAAAAACACTACTTAAAGGATAAAAATAGATGAATATTTCCACACCTGAAAAAATCAAGGAAGTTCTACTTGATGCCTTTAAAACTATTGGTAATTATGAAAAATGTGCATTATTAGATTTCCCCAATCATAGTAATATTGGTGATTATGTAATTTGGTTAGCTACTGTTTTTTACCTGGAGGATATTTGTCACACAAACGTTAATTATATTTCCAGATTTTATGATTTTAATGAAGCGAAAATGAAGGAAACAATTGGGGAATCCCCTATAATATTTCCGGGGGGAGGCAACTTAGGTGATATCTGGAATGATACACATGAGTTTAAAGAAAAAATAATTAGCAAGTATCGCGATCGACCGATTATTATAGGTCCGCAATCAGTATTTTTTTCCCTCCCAGAAAACTTAGAAAAGACAGCAAAAATTTTTAATGCTCATCCAGACTTAACTATATTTATCCGTGATAATTATAGTTATGAAATAGCCTGTAAACAATTTGATAATTGTCGGGTGATTAAAGCACCAGATATGGCATTTTATCTCGCGAATACTCCTGCTATAATTAATTATCAATATTGTCCAGAAGCACCTATTTTATATCTTTGTCGATGGGATAAAGAATTAAACCCAAAATTTCGACCAGAAAATTTGGGAATTGCTGACTTAAAAGTAGGGGATTGGGTATCGACACAATTAGCTTATAAAAGCAAAGATGGGCCTTGGCTTTGGCGACTACCCGCGATCGCGACTCTCTATCGTGAAATTTGGCAAAAACGGCTATCAAATCCTCAAAAATGGTTAGCCAAACCGAAATATTTAGAAGAGCCGTGGGTGGAAAAATTGCATAATGTCGATCAACCGAAACAACATTACTTAGCCTGGGAAATGATGCGTCAAGGTTTTGAACAATTAAGTCAGGGAAGTATTATTATTACCAACCGTTTACACGGACATATCATGGCAGTTTTATTAGGGATTCCCAATATCCTTTTACCTAACTCTTACCATAAAAATGAAGCTTTATATCAAGAGTGGACATTTCAAATTCCTTATGCTAGACTCGTTACAGATCCCAGGGAAGTTAAGGGTGCTGTCGAGGAATTAAAAGCTTGGGCTAAAGAAACATCAAACTTGAATAAAAAGAGTTAAATATGGCAAATTTTGTTATTATTGTCGATCCTGATGCCGAAGCGCGATCGGGCTATATTGAAAAGATTAAGCCCCTTTTACCCCCCGTTGAAGGTTTAATCATTAATTCCTGTGAAGTCGGGGATTTTTCGGCAATTTGGGCGGCGAATCCCCAAGCCCCGATTAGTTATCAAAATGAGGAAGAAGGGGTGGGAATTATTTGGGGAGATGCCCTTTTTCAAAGGGAATCAAAAAAAGTCGATCCCGCGACTCTGAGAAAGCTATGGAAAAACCCGAATTCTGAGTCTCCTATCTTTGATGGATTTTATGCAGCCGCGGTGTATCATCCAGAAGAAGGGCTGGCGGTGGGAGCCGATATTATTGGCTTATTTCCGGTTTATTACTATCAGAGAAAAGATGTTATTTTAGTAGGTTCTAGCCCAGAGTTATTTCGATATCATCCCCTATTTAGAGCAGAATTTAATCCCGCGGGTTTAGTGGGAATTCTTCTCACCAATGGATTATTAGAAGGGGAAACATTGTGGAAAAATGTCCGACGTTTAGAACCCGGAAATTTATTAATTAGTAAAACCAAAGAAAACTTCACCACAGAAGTTAAACAATATCAAATTTCCTCTCTAAAATTAGCAGAAAATCAGGATTTTGCCTCTTTATCTTTTCCGAAACAAACAGAAATATTAGGACAAGTTCTTGAGGACGCGATCGCCAAACAAACATCTCCTAGCATGAAACACGCGCTGCTTCTGTCTGGTGGATTAGATTCCCGAACATTGGCAGGATTTTTACATCGCCAAAAAATACCAACCGTTGCTTTAACATTAGGAAGAACATCAGATTTTGAAATAAAAACAGCTACAGAAGTCGTCCGTCTTTTGGGATTAGAACATCATCTTCTTAATCTCCCCTTTGAAGAATATCCCTCCTATATAGAACATCTCACAAAATGGGAACATTTAGCCAATGGCTGTCACCGATTTATGTTTTGGGGACTCACCCCTCAATTAAAACAATTTGCACCGAGATTTTTAGCCGGATTCTTAATGGATTCATTATTAGGAGGTCAACTAGGATATCAAATTACCCCGGATAATATCTCCTATGAAAAATTCTTTCAACGACGGATCAATTGTTGGGGATTTCCTCCCGCACTCTTAGAAAAACTTTTAAATAAAGAGGTATTTGGTGATATTGTACAAGAAAAAAATCAGCGTATCCAAGAGATTTATAAAAGTTACTCTGATGTAGAATTTAAGCGAGGATTATATTTTGATCTTTATCACAGACAACGCTATCATGTCGGTTCTGTTACATGGTCTCTGTGCTTTGGTTCTTGGCCTGTGATTCCTTGTTTGGATATGCAACTTTTGGCGACAATTGAAGCCATGTCCGTTGAGATTATAGGAAATCGCAACGCCCAGAAAGATATCCTTTGTCATTTATTTCCTGAACTGGCAAAAATTCCATTAATTAATAATAGTGCTTTTACTTCTATTCCGATTCTTCCTAAACCCTCTAATTTTCCCTATGATTCCGTCAAATGGTTGGTAACACAATGGCGAAAAGTGGAAAATAAACTCGGATATGAGAGACGCTATTTTTGTCGAATTTATGATATTAATCGACCCGGATGGCACGCAATTCGAGAACAGGTTGAACCTTACCGCGATCGCGTAAATGATTTGTTTAATATGGCAGAATTTAATCGCTTAATTTTGCCTCCTAATCGGCGGATGCCCTGCGGATGGAACCCCACTGAATCATCGGGATTTAAAGCCTTATTAGGTTTTGTATTATGGTCAAAAAATAATTTGTAATATTCGGGTCGGTCAATTAATGATGAAGATAACTCATATTTGGCAAGAAGCCGCGATCAAAAGTGATGATTCTCTAACGGTGAGTTTCACCATTGAACAACCCGATGAGCGCGATCGTCAGAATCTTTGGTATCGTCTGCCCTTAGAATATAGCAATTATGTAACATCAAGTTGTGATCCGTTTCTAGTTGCCTATATTTTACCCGCGATGAATCAGTCAACAAACTTAATGATTCATGGCGAAATTTCTCCCTCTTTGTTACAAAACATCGCTGAATTTCAAATATTTTGGAATTGTTGGCGACCAGAAAAGTATCATATTATTGACATCTCCGCGGAAGCAGAAAAAGAATCAGAAGTGATAGATTCTGATGCCGCTCTTTGTACCTTTTCCGGTGGTGTAGATAGTTGCTTTACTGCATCACGCCATGCCATGAATCACTGTGGTAGAGTGCGTCGCAATGTCCAGGGAGGAGTTATGGTACATGGTTATGATATCCCCCTAGAACAGGAAGAAGTTTTTGAAAGCGCAAAAGCGAAAGCCCATAAGATTTTACACAGTATTAATCTGGAGTTAATTCCCATTGTTACTAACTATCGCAAAATAATTTTTACGCCCTGGGAAGATGCTTACGGAGGCGCGATCGCGTCGGCGTTGATGTTACTGAAAAAAAAATATACAACCGGTTTATTAGCCAGTGCTTTTCCCTATCAAAATTTAATGTTACCAAGGGGATCTAATCCGGTAAGCGATCAATTTTTATGCAGTAAAACCTTTCAATTTTTCCATGATGGTGCGGGATTTAATCGCCTCCAAAAAATTGAGGAAATTTCCCAGTGGCAAGAAGCCTTAGAAAATTTGAGAGTTTGCTGGGAAGGTAAACAATTAGACCGAAATTGTGGGGTTTGTGAAAAGTGCATTCGCACCCTGTTAGGATTTCGGGTAATGGGGATAGAATTACCCCCTTGTTTTCCTCAAGATATCAGTGATTCCCAAATTGAGAATCTCAAAGCCACCAGTGCGATTAAACTCGCAGAATTAGAACTAATTTGGGAAACGGCCAAAAAAGCACAGATTTCGGCATCCTGGGTGAATTCCTTAGAAATCTGCATTCAGCGCAATCGTCAACGTAATGGGCGTCTCGCGGTTTGGGATCACTGGAAAAATCAGATTAAACAGCAATTACCTCCCCCCCTCGTCAAAAAAATTGAAAATCTGGGGGCTCGCTTCCTGAAACCCTAAAATGTAGGGAAATCCGTATATTTTGTTAGGGTAAATCCCTTGATCAGAAACAATATGATCACTCACAATCAATAAATTATGGGAGAAGGAAGAAGGAAGAGGTAAGAGGGAAGAGGGAAGAGGGAAGAGGGAAGAGGGAAGAAGGAAGAAGGAAGAAGGAAGAGGGAAGAACGAAACGTCTCCAATCCCTAATCCCAATCCCTAATCCCTAATCCCTAATCCCCGATTCCTAATCCCCGATTCCTAATCCCCAATCCCTAATCTCCAATTCCTAATCCCTAATCCCCGATTCTCTAGGTCTTATTACCCAAGTTCTTTTGTAGGAAATCATCAAGGAAAATCAAACATGACAACAGTTCTGGAAAAAGGAAACATTACGATCCATACTGAAAATATATTCCCGATTATCAAGAAATCTCTTTATACAGATCATGAAATCTTTTTACGGGAATTAGTATCTAATGCCGTTGATGCCATTCAAAAACTGAAAATGGTGGGTCGTACTGGTGAATTTAACGGTGATACCAGTAACCCAGAAATTGAAATTAAAATTGATAAGGAAAATAAAACCCTTTCCGTTTCGGATAATGGCATTGGCATGACATCCGAGGAAGTCAAAAAATATATTAACCAAGTGGCTTTCTCCAGTGCCGAAGAATTTATCGAAAAATACAAAAGCAGTGGCGATGATGCCATTATCGGACACTTTGGTTTAGGGTTTTATTCTTCCTTCATGGTAGCCAAAAATGTCGAAATTGACACCCTTTCCTATCAAGAAGGGGCTCAAGCAGTCCATTGGTATTGCGATGGTTCCCCGGAATTTCAATTAACGGAATCTTCTCGTGCGGAAAGAGGCACAACCATTACTCTTACTATGCAAGAGGAAGAGTTAGATTATCTGGAACCCTATCGCATTAAACAGCTTGTTAAAACCTATTGTGATTTTATGCCCGTCCCCATCAAATTTGAAGGGGAAGTCATTAACAAACATAAGGCGATTTGGCGCGAGTCTCCCAATAATCTCACCAAGGAAGATTATTTGGACTTATACCGTCATCTTTATCCTTTCCAAGAGGAGCCTTTATTATGGGTTCACCTCAATACAGATTATCCTTTTATTGTCAATGGGATTCTCTATTTTCCGAAACTTCAGCCCGACGTTGATACGACAAAAGCGAATATTAAGCTTTTCAGTAATCAAGTTTTTGTCAGTGATCATTGTGAGGAAGTTATCCCGAAATTCCTGTTACCTTTACGCGGTGTAATTGACAGTACGGATATTCCTTTAAATGTTTCTCGCAGCTCCTTACTCTCGAATCGGACTGTGCGGAAAATTGCTGATTATATTGCCAAAAAAGTCGGCGATCGCCTCAAAGAATTATATCGTGATAACCGGGATGAATATATCCGTTGTTGGCAAGATGTGGGGACTTTTGTCAAATTTGGTTCCATGAATGATGATAAATTCAAGAAACAAGTAGAAGACATCATCATTTATCGGAGTACCTATCAACCCACAGTGGAAGAAAAAACAGAAGAAGCTCCGACAGTACAAGTGCAAAGCGAAGACGGTGATGCTTGGCAAGATGTCACGCCGAAAAAAGAAGGGGCTACTTCTACTCAACCTTATACCAGTCTCAAAGAGTATTTAGAGCGCAATCAAAAACGTCACGAAAATCACGTTTATTATTGCACTGAACCCATCTCCCAAGCTCCTTATGTAGAATTACATAAGAGTCAAGGTTTGGAAGTGTTGTTTATGGATAATTTCCTCGACACTCACTTTATTAGTTTCCTTGAACGCGAATACACAGATGTGAAGTTTTCACGCGTGGACGCGGAGTTAGATGAAAAACTGATTGATAAGGAAAAACCCGCGGAAATTGTCGATCCTAATACCAATAAAACTCGTAGTGAACAAATACAAGAATTGTTCCAACACGCGTTAAATAAACCGAAATTGACGATTCGTACTGAAGCGTTAAAATCTGATGATCCGCAAGGGACTCCTCCCGCGATGGTATTATTACCTGAAACTTTACGACGTTTACGGGATATGACTGCGTTATTCCAACAACAAAACGCGACTTTCCCTGAAGAACATATTTTGTTAGTTAATACTTCTCATCCGTTGATTCAACATTTAGCAAGTTTGAGTCAAGGTGCGATTATTCAGGGTGGTGGTGAGTCACCTTCTTCGGAGTTAGCTAATGAAATTTGTCGTCATGTTTATGATTTGGCTTTGATGGCACAAAAGGGTTTTGACGCGGAGGGAATGAAGCATTTTGTGGAGCGATCTAATCAGGTTTTAACGAAACTGACTGAACGCGCTCTCTAGGATTTAGAAGAAACCGGGTTTTTTCAGAGACAAGAGAAACCCGGTTTCTTTTTAGAAAGAGAAACGGTTTTTTTTCTGCTTGGAAAGGAACTTAAATTTGAGTATTTGCTTGGGAGTTTCAGCAGGCTAGAAGCCTGCACTACTTTATTTTTTTATTCCTCAGTTCACACATCATAATTAGCCATTTTTTTTAGTTTTTTTATAAAGGTTTCACTCCCCACCAGTGGAGATTCACTCAGGGCTGTTTCTGCGGCTTTTCCTAAAACTTTATCTTCTAATTCTGTTAACCGTTGTAGTAAATGGTTATAGGTATCAATAGACATAATGACATGGCTAGGGCGCGATCGCTCACTGAGCAAAACGGGTTCCACAGTGGCTTGATTTAATACTTCCTGTTGTTGGGATTGTACTTGGGCTAAAGTGTAAGATATCATGGTATTTTTTTACCTTACGCATTGTTAGGTGTTATCTCTATTATACATAATGACCGAGAAATTGAAAAAAACACGATCGCGGCTACTCTCGCCTGGGGAAAGCCGAAAAAATTGGGAAAATTATTGATAAAGTTATTTAATAGCTATGCTTAAGCGATGATTAGATTAGAGCAAATTGTAGAGTTTAGAGAGAATGCTAAAATCTACAATTTACCCTCTTAAATTCCTCTTAAGAGTCGGAATCTGTCGCGGGATCGATCGCGACAAATTCGATATGATTAAGAAGAGTAGTCACAAAAGCAAAGAGCAAAAAGGGTAAGGAAAGCACTAAAATCAAACCCACAGTCGCGAGGGCATAAATTTGGCGCACGGTACTCCATAGGGCCAACGCCGAAGCAAGACTGAGGAAAATTACGATTAACCAAATGATGATTTGGCTATAGATATCGCCAAAGGTGAGGGTACATTTGACTTGATACTTGTTATTCATGGTGTCCCGTTTGATGGTTTTAAACCTAAAGTTTAAGGCTCTTCTTTAGTTTTGACTAACTTCTCAATCTTTTGATAATAATTGTAATAAAAATTAAAGGTGTCAGAGTATCCCGACAAAAATAGGACTTACCCAAAAACCAGGCTAACCACCAGAAACCGGGTTTCTCACTCCAGAGGATTGCTGGAAATAACGATTTTGCGTTGAGAAACCCGGTTTCTACACACCTAAAACTAGAAAAAAAGCCCCACACGGGTTAGGTATGGGGCTGTCAAATCAGGGTGCATCTACTATTTTCTTATGCCGATGTTGGGGATGCCCTTCGGGATAATTTCCTAAATTCCCCCCCCCTAACGCGTCTGATAAATAGTCCGCGGCGGCTTCTACTAACGCGATCGCGTTTTCATAAACCATCCGTGTTGGCCCCAAAACACCGACACTTCCGAGGGGAATCGTACCTCGTCGATAAGTCGCGGAAATGAGGGTACAACTGCGAATAGGTTCGAGGGTGTTTTCAGAACCAATCCGCACTTTCACTCGTTTTCCAGAGGTTTCTGATTCATTTCCTTTAAAAATTAAAGGCCATAATTGCTCTTGTTCTTCTTCTAAAAGTTGAATGATGGTTTTGACTTGTTGTAATTGGGAAAACTCCGGCAGACGCAAGACTTCGGCTAATCCACTAATCAAAATTCGGGTATAAGCCGGTGTCTGGGATCGCTGACTTAAATCCGTTAGCAACGTTTTAATAAAATCGGCATAGTGTTGAAATTCTCGATCCAATTCTGTCCAGTCTAAACCGGATAATTCGGAAAAGGCTTTCCCCCGTAATTTACTATTCAAAAAATTGGATAGTATTTGTAATTCTTCTTCTAAAAATTCCGTTTTTTCCGAAAAAGTTACGGCTTCATTTTTGGTAAATTTTCCGCTCTTTTTATTACCCCGTAAATCAATTAAAATGGATTGAGTTTCATAGGTATCCATTACCAAAATTAACATCACTTGACCCGGTTCAATTTGCACTAATTGTAAATGCAGAATGCGAGTCGTTGCGGTTTGTGGTAAGGTAATTAAGGTAATATAACCACTTAAAGTCGCTAAAATTTGCGACGCGCCTCGTAATACGGCTTCAATATGACCATCACTCCAATCAAGGCGATCGAGCACTCGCTCAACTTTACCTGCTAATTGTTCGGAAGGAGTTATTAATTGATCAACATAAATACGATAACCTGAGTCGGAGGGAACTCTGCCGGCGGAAGTATGAGGTTGATATAATAATCCCTCTTTTTCTAAGACGTTCATCGCGTTGCGAATTGTGGCTGAACTTACACTTAAGTTAAATTCATCCACTAATGCTTTTGAGGCAACAGGTTCCGCGGTCGCGATATAATGCCGAACGGT
>JBEDKD010000456.1:0-5703 GCA_041172365.1 Cyanobacteriota bacterium
AATTATCAGAAAAAGTTTGTGGAGGAAATATCATCGAAACGCTAGATAATAACTCAATTCAATTATCACCCAAAAAAAGCAAGGATTCTGGTTTAGCACCCTTGCTGTTAACAGTCATTGAATTATTGCGTCAATTGATGGAAGCGCAAGTAATTCGACGCATGGATGAAGGCGTGTTAAGTGATATGGAGTTAGATCGCGCCGCGGAGAGTTTACAACAATTAGAAACACAAGTCCTCAAACTCTGTGAAATCTTTGAAATAGACCCCGAAGATTTGAATATAGATTTATCCGAATTAGGGACTTTATTGCCCAAAAATAAGAGTTATTACCCCGGAGAAAAATCTAATAATCCCTCCGTTTTAGAATTATTAGATCGATTATTAAATGCCGGGGTTGTTATTGATGGTGAAGTGGATTTAGGATTAGCTCAGTTAAATTTAATTCATGCTAAATTACGTTTAGTTCTGACCTCTAAACCCTTATAGATTGAGTATTAGTTTTTTGTTTTTCAATTTAGAAGGGATGGAGAATTTTGCCTGTTTCAGTGGGATAGAGTAAAGACAGGTTATGATGTTATAGCGGTATTTGACCTTAAATTACCACATTTGGTTTCACGCAAAAGGCTTTGTCTATGGCAGTGCTCAATCCTTCTACCCTCCGTCGGCTTCAGAAACTTCCTCAAATTCCCAGTGTTTGGGAAGGCGATCGCCGTGCAATGGCTTCCCATCCCGATCCCCTAGAGGACTCGGATATGGATGCCCCAGGGGAGTGTATTATATGGGTAGATGGTTCCGAAGGGGTTGTCCGGGCGATGGATATGGTTCCCCTGGGTACAGGTCCCGAAGCCATTGTCCGCACATTACTACGCGCAATAGAACACCCTCAAAGTCCAGGTCCGGCGGCGCGTCCCCAAAAAATTGTCGTCAAAGATCGAGAAATTCAGTTTTTCCTCCGCGGAGTCTTACAAAATTTAGGCATTGCTATTGACTATGTACCCGAATTACCCCTCATTGATGAAATCTTTCGGGGAATGCAAGAAGTTGCCCATAATCGTCCCCCCCAATTACCACCTCAATATGCAGAGCGTTTAATCGCACAATCTAAAGAACTTTGGCAGTTAAGCCCTTGGAAATATT
This sequence comes from Cyanobacteriota bacterium, assembly GCA_041172365.1. Lineage (GTDB taxonomy): Bacteria > Cyanobacteriota > Cyanobacteriia > Cyanobacteriales > Microcoleaceae > JBEDKD01. The sequence continues at coordinate 1,140 of JBEDKD010000456.1, forward strand.
TAGGAGAACATCAAATTATTTCCATTGAAGTTAATCAATGGGATATTCAAACTCTTTATATTTCCATTTTAGGCAGTGGGCAAATGGATTATGGGATTTTGATGTATCGCTCCATTGAATCTCTCAAACGCTTTCGCCAGCGCGTGGTCAATGAAGACTCTTTTGAGAATTTGGAACAGGCTTTTTTAGGTCAAGATTGTCTCTTTTTGACTTTTGAAATCGACGAAGATGATGAGGATGAGGATGATGATCTTGATACCAGTGATGTACCTTTATCACGCGTAGAACCTAACTTTGGGAATCTTCATCCTTTAGAGGGATTGCGCTCCATTCTCTATGAAGAAGAATCTCTGACAATGTTAGTCGCGTTAGAGGCGTTTAATCGCTTTTTGAAAGCGAATAAGCGTAAATTTTTGCATGAAAAATTCCCCCCACTCAATAATCGTTATCGTATTCCTTTAGAAGGAAAAGATAACGTCATTAGTTTGAAAGTAATGACTTTGCCCGACATCGCGGATGAACTCTGGCAAATGATGGTGGCAGCCGCGGGCGATGATGAGGATGATGATGATTTGGGTAAACCTCTGTTAAAAGATGATTTAATTCCCGAAAATAGCTTTCTCAGTCTAGGGATGATTCCTTGGGAAACCATAAAATCCTTAAGGGAATCGACTCAAGTTTATCAAGCTTCTGATGGGGAAATCAAAGAAGATGGAGATGGTTTGCCTGTGATTTTAATTCAAACTTCTAACCCCAAGGCGAAAACTTTAATTCAAGAGTTACAAGACGCGGGGGGAGTAAAGGGAATTACTTTTAATCCTGGGGAAGATCCTTTTGCCGAAAAAGAATATGATTTAGGCATTTTCCAAACGGTAAATGAGCAATTACATTTATTTGGAGAATTTCACAAAAATGATCCTATTCATCAGGAAGCACGGCGCAAATGGGATCGTCGTTGTCAAAACACAAAGGGTTGGTGCGGTTTAATTATCGCGAAAGGATTAATGGGCGCGTCTCGGGGTCAACCTCAATCTAAGGATATGATGGCTTTATATGAGGTGCGATCGCTTTCTCCGAAGGATTTAGGGTTAGGGACTCTGCAACTTGTTTCCATGTTTTGATGGAGTATTTTCGGGGGAGGAATGATAGAGAAGAAAAATGCAACTGGAAAGTCTTTGGAATCTGGTACTTGAACGCCTCCAGGTTCAACTTAGTCGACCTACGTTTGAAACTTGGATTAAAACCGCGAGTGCAGAGCAATTGGAAAATGGGTGTTTAATTATTCGCACTCCTAATCCTTTTGCTCGCAATTGGTTACAAAAACATTACATTAAAATTATCGCGGATGTGGTAGAGGATATTCTCGATCATCCAGTGGAAATTTATTTGACTACCGCGACGGGTGATGAGGGTATTAATCATCTGGAATCGGATTTAATTTGGCCTTCTCCGATGCTTTCTTCGGGGGGGATTCAACCCTCCCCTAAAGCTACTAATTTAAACCCTAAATATGTCTTTTCTCGCTTTGTTGTGGGGGCTAATAATCGTATGGCTCACGCGGCATCTTTGGCCGTCGCGGAATCCCCCGGACGCGAGTTTAATCCTTTGTTTTTATGTGGTGGTGTGGGGTTAGGAAAAACTCATTTAATGCAGGCGATCGGGCATTATCGTTTAGAAATTGCACCGGATTCTAAGATTTTTTATGTGTCTACGGAGAAGTTTACTAATGATTTAATTGCCGCGATTCGTAAGGATAGTTTACAAGGTTTCCGCGATCATTATCGCACCGCGGATGTTTTATTAGTGGATGATATTCAGTTTATTGAGGGAAAGGAATATACTCAGGAGGAGTTTTTTCATACGTTTAATACGTTACATGAGGCGGGTAAACAGGTGGTTTTGGCTTCCGATCGCCCTCCTAATCAAATTCCTCGTTTACAGGAGCGTTTATGTTCTCGATTTTCGATGGGTTTAATCGCGGATATTCAATTACCTGATTTAGAAACTAGGATGGCGATTTTACAGAAAAAAGCTGAAGATGAAAATATGCGTCTCCCCCGTAATGTTATTGAATATATTGCGTCTAATTGTACTTCTAATATTCGGGAGTTAGAGGGGGCCTTAATCCGCGCGATCGCGTATATTTCGATTTCGGGTTTACCCATGACGGTAGAGAATATCACACCGATATTAAATCCCAAAACCGAGAAAGTGGAAGTGTCACCGGAGTCGGTATTATTGGCGGTAGTAGATGAGTTTAAAGTATCAATGGAAGAGTTAAAAGGAAATTCAAGACGGCGGGAAATTAGCATGGCACGTCAAGTCGCGATGTATTTGATGCGACACCATACGGATTTAAGTTTACCGAAGATAGGTGAAGTATTTGGAGGAAAGGATCATACTACGGTTTTATATAGTTGTGAGAAAATTTCTCAGTTAAAAAATACTGATCCAAATTTAGCTCAAATGTTACGTCAATTGAGCGATCGAATTAATGGAGTAAGTCGTTTACAAACATAAAAGAAATAGGCAGAAATCGGGTTTATTTCGTCTTTTTGCTCCCCCTCATCGTCCTTAAAAACCCAGGTTGTTTCATTCTCTTAAAGCCCCATGACGACAGTCCGACAGGGACTCAAGTCCCTGTCTCAAAGCGAAAGTCCTCTGAAGAGGACTATATAGCGCTACGAAGATCACATATTGACGTTCTTGATTCCTCAAACCCTTGATTTTATTGCATCTTCCTTTTGCTATGGGTTTTGCTCCAGTGCTATATCAATGACTCTTTCAGTCGTCTTCAGACGACTTCAGCTATGAGACTGGGACTTAAGTCTCCGGGCGGCTTTCATGTTTTACTTGTCTTCTGCTCTGGTATCTTTAAAAGGAGCCAGTAAAGACAGTCCGACAGGGACTCAAGTCCCTGTCTCAAAGCGAAAGTCCTCTGAAGAGGACTATATCGCACTACGCTTTACACATATTAACGTTCTTGATTCCTCAAACCCTTGATTTTATTGCATCTTCCTTTTGCTATGGATTTTGCTCCAGTGCTATATCAATGACTCTTTCAGTCGTCTTCAGACGACTTCAGCTATGAGACTGGGACTTAAGTCCCAGACGGCTTTCATGTTTTACTTGTCTTCTGCTCTGGTATCTTTAAAGGAGCTAATAAAGCTTCCCGAATAACATTCAGACTCTTGGGATCTGAAACCATCAGATGATGAAATAAAACATTAATTATCACCTCTTTACCAATAGGCATTTGGGAACTATTCGCCGGAATAATCATCGCATCTAAAGGAGTCCATATCGAAGTAAAATTAATTCCCTCTAACATCTTAACATCTCGATCTAAATCTTGTAAAAAATCACTCTTCGGCCGCATTTGCACATAACCATCTAACCATGTGGCATACGCGGTATAAGTGCCTTGATGGGGTGATGAAATTGTAATAAACCGTTGGACTCTTTCAATTCCCCCTAATCTCTGCACATAATAACGACTCACCAAACCTCCCATACTAAATCCCACTAAATCAAAGGGTTTTTCCGGTGGTAAATTTTCTTTAATATACTGGGCGACTTGTTGTGCTAAAACTTCCAGTTTTGCACTGCCATCATTAGGAATAAGATTTAAACTATAAACCCGCCACCCTTCCTCACTGAGATAGGTTGACATCGTATTAAAAATTTCCTGGCGATCCCAGATACCGTGAATTAAAAGGATCGGGTTACGATCGCGTATTTCTCTCATATTTTCTACCTTACTAAGGAAGTTAAATCTTAGAGAAACAGTGATATCCCTCTGAAAAAACACCAGTTTCTCATCAACAATTTTATCATTTTAAACCCTGCTTTTGACCAAGCTCAGAAAACTATTAAGGCTTTGCCCCCCAAATGTTAACAAATGTAAATTTGATTTCTCATTTTCTCATTTTTCCCCCTTTTTCGGCAATCTTTTCGGGTGGAGGTGGGAGAGAAAGTAAAGTTTTATGAAGAAATATAGACAAAAGTTGCACAAAGCCCTAATCTGACAAAGTGGAAAAGTAGTAAACATTTTCGTTAAAAGAACAAAAGGAGTAAGTATAATGGCGGGTTTTATCAAAAATTTGTTCAAAAAGTCTGATTATTACTTGGATCTGGGTGAAGGTAAAACCAGCACAACCACAGAAGCCGCGAAAACTGAAGCCCCTGTAGCCGCGGAAGCCCCTGTAGCCGCGGAAGCTCCTGTCGCCGCGGAAGCCCCTATCGCCGCGGAAGTCGCCACCGAAAAAGCACCTAAAGCAAGTAAGAAGAAATCTGTTAAGTCTGGGACTGACGCGGTAGCAGCAGCCCCCAAAGCCCCCGAACCAGTGAAAGCGCCTGCGGTTGTTTCTGCACCCGCTCCCGCGACTTTTGCCGCCAGCAGTGTCATTTCTGACACTACCCCCCGTCGTCGTCCTGGCGCGAATATGGCTTCTTTCCTCGATATGGCTCGTCAATTCCAAAAATAAGAAATAAATTAAGGAAGAAGGAAGAGGGAAGAAGGAAGAAGGAAGAAGGAAGAGGGGGAAGAGGGGGAAGAGAGGGA
>JBEDKD010000457.1:0-6171 GCA_041172365.1 Cyanobacteriota bacterium
TCAAATGGATGGAAAAAGGTTGGCAAACACAAGTCGATAGCCCCACCTTCCCCCAGATGCAAGAATTACTGAATGGCGACACCACCAAAGCCATTATTTACTGGCATCTCAGCCCTGTCACTCTCACTGCCTTTATCATCCGATACCAGCAAGATATTAACACGGTTATTACCCCCTTATACCAATTTTCACTAGGAAGCAAAATTACTTTAGAGAAATTGCTAGATAACTGGAAAACCGACTATCAAGACTATCGCAAAAGCGAAAGCCAAAAACGGGAAACAACTCCCAAAAATCACCTTTGGCGAGACAACATGATCGCGAATTTAGAGAAACTGCAAACACTCCTCAACATTCCCAACATTTGTGATAAATATCTCTCCCATGTCAGTGAACTAATTTTAATTCCCCACCGTGACTTACACCTACTCCCCCTAGAATCTCTTTTCCTATCTCACCCCGATCGCGCTTTCCTGATCACCCGCCTACCTAGTGCCAAAATCGGACTAAAATTAAACCAAGAAAATCCACATCCCTCTATCCTTTCCCCTTTACCCAACCTCTTAAGCATCGAAGATCCCCACACCCAACAGCCCATGCTATTCGCCGAAATCGAATCAGCCGCGATTTGCCAATTATCAGCTAAACCTCACCGTATTTGGGGTGCATCCGCTACCCAACAAAAAGTTAAAAATGCCTTGAAAATTCCTAATGATATTTTCCACTTTACAGGGCATGGCTACCACCTCACCCAGAGTCCCCTCGAATCCGCGTTAAAACTGGCAGATAAACCCCTCACTCTGGGGGATATTTTCCAGTTAAACTTGCGACAATATCACCTAGTTTTCCTCTCCGCGTGCGAAACCGGAATCACAGGTAAAGAAGGCTTAACCGATGAATTTGTCGGATTAGTCAGTGGCTTTTTAGCCGTCGGTGCGACTTATGTGATTAGCACCCTTTGGGCGGTGAAAGACTACTCTACAGCTTGGTTAGTGATCAACTTTTATCAACGGCTACATCAAGGAATTGCACCCGCGGAAGCCCTTAAACAAGCTCAAAATTGGCTTCGCACGGTGACTCACAGTAAATTAGCTCAATGGCTGGGCTCTCTCGCCCTTGAGTTAGCTAATTTTGAGGGGGGTTGCGCTGAAAGTTTAGAGGATTTTGCCGAGGATCAAAAAGAAATTGCTATAATAAGAAATGATAATCCACCTTATGCCGATCCCTACTTTTGGGCGGGGTTTACCATTACGGGGAAAGTTAATTAATCTCAACAATGAACATCAAAACCACAGACGCGATTACTATTCAAGCTTTTTTGAATGCACTGGCAAATTTGGATTCATCTTTAGACGAATCCCTCAAACAAGATATCAATAATATTGGTCAAACCTTAGCCAATGGTGATACGATTTGTGCTGCCCAGTGTATGAGAAATTTAGTCCTCAAAGATGAAAATTTAGGTAAAGCCTATCGCGCTCAACGCCAGACATTAAACAAAGATTACCAAATACAAGATCGCAGTAAAGCCGGGGAACCGGAAGATGATGATCAGTCTATTCATATCTCCACTCATGATAACAAACTCTCGCGAATCATCTCCCTATTTCAAGAAAATGATCCGCAATCCGCGGTGAAAAAACAGATACAATCAGGTGGGTTTGATTCTATTAAATTATTCGCGCTAGAAGTTTTTAGGAGAAATAAGCCTTGACTCAGAATCCTGTAAAACCATCGGGATTTTACCTCAACTATCCCAGCCTTGACTTATTTCTTTATCACTTAAGAGAAGGCTTGGGAGAAAGTGAGGCGAAAATCCAAGAAAATCATCAAGAATTTTGGTCTAATTTGCCTTCTGATGTCCATGTACCTTGGGAGAAAGAATCCCAGGAAAAAGACACAGATTTACTCAAATTACTGACTCTTATTAGTGACAAGAAAACCCATCGCATCCCCACTCAATTAGACCAAAAATACCCAATAGGGGGTTATTATTACCCTGTTTTGCTGAAGGATACTTACGGGTTATTGTTGGATGTAGAAGTAGAGGATAAAGATACTTATGATGTTAGTTGCTTCGCGTCTCTGAAAAGGATTGCCGATGAAAAACAGGGCGATTTAGGCAAAATCTGGATGATTTCCGGTTATCGTGATTTGCACTTAAATCAGGAACCCATCGACATTGCCCAAGCTGCCTATCAAGTCTTAATGGGTAAAGAATGGAAACCCGGAAATTTGGGTAAAGGTAAATTTTTAGGGGCTGATATTTTTGACGCGTGGCAAAGTCCCCAATACTGGAAAAGTATCACAGATGCCGATAAAAGTCCGGTGCTGATTATTATTTATCCCAATTATGATATAATGAATGAAGCCCGGAAATTTTATAATGATTGGTTGCGGTTGCTCTGTTACCGCAATAAAATCTTATGGGCTTACAGTCAATGTCGTAAAAACGCGGAAACTCTACAAAAACGGTTATCATTGCTGAATGATACGATTTTGCTCGTGAGGGAATCGCAATTAAATTTATCTGAATTAAAGGAAAAACTCAAAGTCTGTACCGATTATGCTATTCAATTAGAACAATTAGAAATTCTCAAGCAATCCCTAGAGATTAATATACAAAATTACCAAGAATGTTTAAACGCGATAGTTGCTCGTTATAGTAAGATCGGGGATACTCAGCTAGATTTTATGTCAGATTTTACCACTATTTGTAAGGAGCAATATCTCCGACAGATTATCAAAGATCAGGCTATTTTTAAATCTGGTTTGAGTATCTTAGCAAACTTAATCAATGGGATTCGTGCTCTCGTTGAGATTGAACAAGCCGAGCGCGATCGTGCCTTCCAAGCCATTGTAGGAATTGCGGGGGTAGGATTAGGAAGCGGGGGAATAGTCGCGTCTGCTGCTGCTAACTATGTCACAGAAATTAAAACTACTCCCATCCTGGGCAATATCGTCCACGAATGGTCAAACCTAAACGTTGTGCTAACCTTTAGTATTTTATCAGGTTTATTTTGGGCATTTTTAATCTGGTTTATTTTTCTGCGGAAATATTTGCGTAAATAACGCCCTTTAAACTAACGCCCAAAATACCCGATCATCCCATTCCCCATCTGTGTTTATCTGCGTACCCTTCGGGAAGGCTTCGCCTATATCTGCGGTTAAAATAAAATAACCAAACTTAAAATAAAACCACCCACTCCCAGGGAAAAAAGCAATGGTAACACAACTGCAATCTCCCGACAAACAAAACATCATCTACCCCGACAGCGATGGCGAACCAATGGCAGATAACACGGAACAATTTAGATTAATTGTCGGGATCAAAGAAAACCTCGAACTGCTATTTGCGAACAACCCCAACATCTTCGTCGCGGGGGATCTCCTCTGGTATCCCGTCCAAGGATCGCCCGAAATCCGCCGTGCTCCCGATGTGATGGTGGCATTCGATCGACCGAAAGGATATCGAGGTTCCTATCTACAATGGCAAGAAAATAACATTGCCCCCCAAGTCGTGTTTGAAATTCTCTCTCCGGGCAATTCTATTAAAGAAATGACGCAGAAATTCGCGTTTTATCGCCGTTATGGAGTTGAGGAATACTACCTTTACGATCCTGATCGCTTAGATTTATGCGGCTGGTTACGCGCTGAGTCAGAGTTAGAAGTGATTGATTCTATGGACAATTGGGTGAGTCCAAGATTGGGCATAAAATTGAAATTGTCTGACTCAGGAATTCAGATTTATCGGCCTGATAATGAACCGTTTCTCAGTTTTTTAGAACTTGATCAACTGCGACAACAGGCACAACAGCAAGCCCAGGAAGCCGAACAACGCGCACAGGAAGCCGAACAACGCGCTCAACAGGCTGAAACACGATCGCGACTCCTAGAAGCCCGACTCCGAGAAATGGGAATTGACCCCAATCAAGTTTAAGCCCCACTCTAGGATTGACAATAGACATCGGGCCAAAATCCGAGCCCAGGCAGGCTAATGCTACCCTACAGTCGTTTTTGCCGATGTCTAAGGATTGTCAATTTCTGCGCGATCGCGACACAACCGAGTCCAGTATTGTATAATGAATGGTATCAGGAGACGCGATCGTGTACCTTTGATTCAATGGCAGAGATTTCTCTTTTGGGCTTTTTATCTTTGGAAGGGGCAAAGAAAAGCCGCAAAAACTAGACGATCTCCCATTGTAACATAGAAAAATCAGCAAAAACCGTGGAAAGTATGATAAAAACTTTACATTCCGACAGAACACTTCAGTCCTTCTTATAACACCTTGTCAAACCAGAGGGACTTAAGGTAAAAGGAAAGAGAGTCACTTTCCAAAAACAAATCTACAGATTAAGTCAATGAACGGGGAAGCCTTGATTCTTGATTAAGGAAGATTTACACAATTTAAGAGTAAACTTAAGAGGTATTATGAACCAGCAGGTAGTTGCACACCCGATGGAAAAGTTTCAACGTCAGGTGGATTCTCTTGTTCAATCGAATATTGTCAAACCAACAGATAGTATCTGGAAAATTGCCCTTCTCTATGGCGATGAATGGTCCTACTGGAAAACGCAACTCATTGATTTTGAGTTTTCCATGCAAGATCCCATTAGTGAGTTACTCGCCGTCGATGTCTGGGATGATGAGTAAATGAAGGAAGAAGGAAGAGGGAAGAGGGAAGAAGGAAGAGGGAAGAAGGAAGAAGGAAGAGGGAAGAAGGAAGAGGGAAGAAGGAAGAGGGAAGAAGGGAACTTCTCTATTTTCTATCTATTCCCCAATCGCCAATTCCCAGTCCCCAGTCGCCAATCGCCAATTCCCAGTCCCCATTCACCATTCCCCATTCTCTAAAGACAATCAGTTAAGGCTGTGGCCAATTCCATCGCGCTTTGAGGACGATCGCGTGGATTTAGTTGAGTGACTTTGGCAATTAAATTGCGTAATTTAGGGGTAATGGTGGGTACTATATCCACGTTAAACCCTAAAGCGTGTTCCCCTTTGCCTAAAAATTTGTTCGGACTTTGGCCTGTTAATAAAAAAATCAAAGTCGGCGCGATCGCGTATAAATCCGATTGAATTACAGGTTGTCCCCTATCTTGTTCCGGTGCCGTATAACCTTCTACCCCAATACGAGTCCCCGGAGGAGTACCAATTTCCTTCACCGCACCAAAATCTAAGAGAATAATGCGATTATCCCGATGTCGGGCTAACAAATTCGCGGGTTTAATATCTCGATGAATAATGGGCGGATCTTGGGAATGAATGTAATCTAAAATTTCACAAGTTTGTACCATCCACGCGATCGCCTGTTCAATAGTAACAGGACCTTGTTCAAACACCCGTTTTTCCAAATCTTGCCCATGAATCATCTCCATTACCAGATATTTTTTCCCCTCTTCGACAAAACAATCAAAAAATTTAGGAATACCCGGATGTTTTAAACTTTTAAGTGTCCGCGCTTCTCTTTCAAATAATTCTTGCGCTTTGGCAATCTGCACTAAATCAGCATTCATTTCTTTTAACACCACTAAAGACGCGATCGCAGGAGTGTTAGGGAGTTGATTTAGTGCCTTTTCCCGATCCCAGGCCAAATTTGTCGTCCCCATTCCCCCTTGCCCAAGAACGCGTAAAATCTGATATTGACGGATAGTACGTTCAACTTTAATCGGTTCTCCGCAATGAATACAAAATAAATTGTTTGGAGGGTTTCCCGCGTGAGAACAATGTGGGATCGAGACAGGTTGGGGAGAAGGAGAATTATTAATAGGTGAGGGGGGAGAAGATAATTCAAATTGAAAGATCGGACCCCCTCTTGCTAATTGAATCAATGCCCCATTTAAGACAATCCCCTGTGACATTAATACACCATTAACAAAAGTACCATTAGTGCCATGATTCACTAAATACCAACTGCTATCAGGGGCAGAATTGTCTAATTTTCTTAACTCTAAATGGTAGCGAGAAACTAGGGGATCATTGACTATAATATTATTATCTGGTGAGCGGCCAATTCGTACCACGAAATCCCGTTCAAAATGCCACGTTTTTAAAGGACTTTGACCTTGCGAATCTAAAAGTTTCAACCGTATCATAGGATTTGAGAATAGGTAATGGGTAAGGGGTAAGGGGTAATAGGTAATAGGAATTGGGGATTGGGGATTGGGGATTGG
>JBEDKD010000458.1:0-3808 GCA_041172365.1 Cyanobacteriota bacterium
GGATGGGGAAGTTTTTTTCTGTCTTTGTGTCTTTGTGCCTTTTTGTTTCATTATTTCTTCCCCATCCTCCCACTCTTCCCCCTCCTCCCACTCTTCCGTGTTCCTTCTTCCTTCTTCCTTCTTCCTTACTTCTTTGGGTGTTTTAGACAAAGGCTTTGCTTAAATTGGAACGATTTAACAATGGTTGAATTTTCTGTGCTGTGAGTAGGTGCTCTAGTTTCTGCCGTTGGCGATCAACGATTATCTCGCCGGAGAGATTTGGCATTTCTTGATGACAGTGACTACAAAACCAATAAATGCTGTGACTGCGGATGTGACGCAGGAGGAGGTTAGAGCAACAAGGACAAGTATTCATAAAATTCATTTTGAAAAAAGAAATTGGTTTATAGATCTCGTCACCGAAATCCTGGTATTTGACTTTTGATGTTATCTTGACATTGTGAAAATTTTGTGAATACCTGATCCCTGTTTACAAAAATTGTTATTTTGACAGCATCAAGGCATATAAAACTTTATGTTTGTAGCACAAGTTTACGATATGCTACAAAAAAACCTATTATTGGGCAGGAAAAACGCGATCGCGTCCTGCGGATTTAGCACGATAAAGAGCCTGATCCGCATTATGATATAATGTCTTCAAGTCATGGCCATCCTGGGGATATTCAGCAACACCAGCACTAAAACTGAGATGAAAAATTTGACCGCTCGTATTAACAAATTCTTGAACGCGCATCAAATTAAGTAATGTTTTAATACGTTCCAAGCCTTGTTCACGATTAATACCATATAATCCTAAAACAAATTCTTCACCTCCCCAACGGGCAATAATATCCTCTTTACGAAAGGTTTTTTTTAAAAGTTCACCAAAGCGAATTAAGACTTGATCCCCTACTTCATGTCCGTGTATATCATTCACTTTTTTAAAGTGATCTAAGTCAAGAATAGCAAAGCAAACAAATTCTTTTTCGCCTTCAGCAGTATTTAAGGCTCGAATAATATCTTGTGTTGATTTACGACGGTTTATTAGCCCTGTCAAACTGTCGACATCAGCTAATTTTCTCAACATCTGGGTTCGTTGAATACGATTAGAAATTCGGGCAATTAATTCGGCACAAATAATGGGTTTATTAATATAATCATCCCCCCCTACAGAAAAAACTTTCTCAATGGTTTGGGCATCGGAATGGCCGGATAAAAATAGGATGGGTAAGTCACTCCAATAGGGATCACTACGAACAACTTGACAGAGTTCGATACCATTATAATTGGGCATTTCAATATCCAAAATTAATAAATCAGGGGAAGATGTTTTTAAGGTTTCCCAGAATTTAGTCGGATCACCGAGTAAGTCAACTTGAAACCCTCTGGTGGAGAGAGTTAATTGTAAAAATTCTAAAATTTCCGGATCATCATCAACAATTAAAAGTTTCGCGGTGGGGAGATTTGATTCTTCTAAAACTTGATTTATTGTCTCGAAAATTCGTTGTGACGTGATGGGTTTTTGCAGAAAAAATCTGGCTCCTAATTGCGCCACCTTAATACGATTATAAAAACTTTCTTGAGAACTTAATATAATCACAGGTAAATTGGGGTATTTTTCTGCGATTTCTTCTAAAAGGTTTAATCCGGTTTCTTTTCCCTCTGATAAGCCAATATCTAAAATAATACTTTGGAGTTCAATTGTTTTCATAGATTCCCTCGCTTGGGAAAGATTATTATTTACAATTATTTCCATTTCCCAGGATAGGGCTTCCTCTTGTAGGGCATGAGTTAGGGAATTATTATCGTCAATAATAAGGACGCGATATTTATATGATTTTACCGAATCAATGGGTACTAATTTTGTGGTAAGAGTGGGTTCTTTACTCAGGTATGTTCGCAAATCACGCACTAATTTTGATAATAATTCAATCTTGTTGTTATCCCATATTTTCTCCGTTTTTAGAGCGGTTTCAATTTGACGAGAAATCTCAGAGGCTTGGGGAAATCCAAAGGTTCCTAAGGAACCCGCTAAAGTGTGGGATTCTCGGAGGGATTTTTCTTTTAAATCCTCCGTGAGAGAATTGTGGGATAATGCCCGTATCGCGTCCTCAATAATAGAAACGCGATCGTGATATTTACTCTTAGATTTTTCCCAAATCGCGAGCATTTTAAATTCCAGAGAAGGTGAAGAGTTATCGGGAGAAACCGCGGTAGGAAATGAGAGAGTTTCTTCAATGGCTTTTAAGCGATAACCTAAACCATAAATCGTTTCAATAATATCAGATGTACCTAATTTTTTAAATTTTTGTCGTAAAGTTTTAATATGTGCTCTCACGGTATTTTCAGAAGGCGGATCATCATAGTCCCAAAGATGATCTAAAATAGAACTTTGACTAAAAATCCGTTGAGGATGACGTAAAAATAGTTCCATTATTTCATACTCTTTGGAGGTTAAATTTAACAATTTATTTTGATACATCACTTGACAAAGAGAAGGATCAAGACTAAGTTCACCCCATTGGAGAATGGGTGAAGAAGTTGTGGCTCCGCGCCTTAATAACGCACGGACTCTAGCTAATAACTCATCTAAATCAAAGGGTTTAACAAGATAGTCATCTGCCCCCGCGTCTAATCCCGTTATTTTATGAGTATGACTATCTTGATTTGTCATTAAAAGAATGGGAGTCATCTTACGGTTTTGGCGAATTTGACGGCAAACAGTAATACCGTCTAACTTAGGTAACATGACATCTAATAAAATTAAGTCATAAGGAAAAGAAACTGCTAATTCCAAACCGGTTTGACCATTCACCACCTCATCAACCAGATAATGTTGAGATGTCAATGTTTGTTTGAGCAGTCCCGCGAGGACTTGATCATCTTCTACCAGTAAAATTCTCACAATTATTCCGAAGAAATCGACAGGATAATTAAGGACAAAGAGCCAATCCAATAGGTATTATTGACTAGGAAGTACCCCAGGGGAAAATTTTTTTTGACTTTTAATATTGCTCCGTAATTTTTCCCTCTTAATTTTGTGCTTCTAGTGGGACATTTCCTAAATAGTGAAATGCTCTGATAATTTGCTTTGATCTATGGCAGTAGGAGTTCTCAAATGTGGAGAAACCGGGTTTCTTTTCCGAGAAAGTTGACACCGAGTGGCTTCTCTGTGAAAAGAAACCCTGTTTCTGGGATAGACGATAACTCAAATCGGCCGCGATAGTCCTTTTTATTATAGAAAAAAAAGGGTATCTTGAAAAGAGTATAATTCTTTATTCCTCCTGGGCAAGTTTACTTTTCTAAACGCACCGCGTACCATTGGAAAAATTTTCCAGGGCCGACATCTAATTCACAGGACGTATCGAGCAAATATTGAGTTTGTGCTTCGATTGATGCAAATTTTTGTAAATCTCTTGGTAAATCATCCTGAAGTTGTGCTAAAATACCCATCAACTTTTCCCGTAATTCGTCAACGGTGAGAAATTTCTCTGGCTGATTCGTTTCTAAAACGACAAAAGTATCTAATTGATACATAAGAGGATCTGGCATCTTGACTAATTCTCCATAATGGGGCATGAGAGGACGATCATCGCAAGTCTAAAGGATTTATGAAAACATTCGTCCCACGAGGGTTTTATGTTACAATCAACAAAGAAACATCAGAAATCCGACCGGATTACCGTTAATCTGTTTCCGGTGATTCATATCTGAGTCAATTTGTCAAGTAAAATATCCGCGGTTATTTTTTATCATTACGGCCTCCATGACTACTAATCCCACAGTAACATCTAGCAAAAAGCCTTCTAAAGTGGAAGGCATGAAAGAA
>JBEDKD010000459.1:0-17871 GCA_041172365.1 Cyanobacteriota bacterium
GGATTGCCCCTACCACGATCGCGCTTTTTTTCGCCACCACGGGGGGCAACCACTTCTGGATTGCCCCTACCACGATCGCGCTTTTTTTCGCCACCACGGGGGGCAACCACGGGGGACTAAGCACCAATACCCAAACGTCCTGCTAACGCGGGTGTTAAGGGTAACAGAGTCGCAATCATCAAAAATAAGGCTAATAACCCTAAAGCCGCCCTCGCGTCATCTGGCTCCGTTAAATCATTCAAACAAGGCCTTTCTTGATTCCGTTGAATTACTAAAATTACTACTGCCCAATATAACGCGACTGCATTCACAATCGACGCGATCGCTAAAAAAATAAACGTAGCCACCGTCGCCCAACCCGCGACTTTTCGGCCATAAATTGCCTGCATAATTCGACCCCCATCTAAGGAACCCGCGGGCATTAAATTAATCGCGGTAATCACTAATCCTAACCAACCAACCACCGTTAAAGGATGCACATCAACGATTTTTTCGTGTAACGCTCCTCCTAATACCACTTTCGCCAAACTTCCCACTAATAAAGAACCCTTAAAAAAGTCGGTGGGAAGCTTAAATAAACTCCCTTCATGGGAAAGTAATAAACCCATTATTAACATCACAAAGGAAACTATACCACCGGCAGCAGGCCCGGAGATCGCGACATCAAATAATACCTTCCGATTGGGTATAAGAGACTCAAAACGATTAAACGCGCCAAAGGAGCCGATTTGCCAAGTGGGTATAAAAAAGGGCAAACTAAAGCGCACATTATGACTTCTTGCCATTACTTGATGGCCGATTTCATGGGCAATTAAAACGCTTAAAATTCCTAACCCGATGGGTAACACTTCCCGAAATCTTAAGGGGTTGGTAAAGAAATCAAATCCTAATAAAATTCCCCCGGTTTCAAAACAAGTGGAAATCGTCGCGAGTAATAACACAACAGCTAAGATTTTTTGGGTGAGGGTAGCTTCTTTGGGATCGTTTTTACTCGGTAAAATCACCACCACCGGTCTACCATCAGGATTTTCTACTAAAAATAAACGATATCGATCGCGTAATCGTTCCTCTAAACTGGCAGATAAGCGGTTATGGACTAATTCAGTGTCTCCTCGTAAATTGCCCTTAAAAATCACCCCATCTTGAAAAGGAATAGTTTCCGTCGCAAAAAAAGTTTCAATGCCAAATATTCCCTGCATCAGCTTTAAATCTTCGCTGGGCACGGGTATCATTTCCGGTGGTTTAATGATTAAAGTTTGCCCGATCTGAGGTAATTCTTGACTAGGGCTAGATTCTTTATTTTTATCAATCATTTCTTGAGCACGCGATCTTAAAATCTCATCTTGTCCCGCGTCTCGCAATAATTTTCCCAGATAAATATATAATCCAGTGGAAATAACCAAAAGAATGAGAACCCCAACAAAATTAATGTCGATACCCACGGTGGATAAGCCAAAAAATAATAACCAAGGAGTCATCAGGGATACTGACTGTAACCAGCCCAGAATGCCTAGTTTTCCAAAGGGTTTGGCTCGGAAATACCCCCAGCCTAAAATCCCTAACGCGATCGCGAGGATGATAATTGTTATAGAGTTGTCGGAAGCCGTAAACATATTCTTTCCTTAATTGCTTGTTTATCCTGTGCCAACTGAAAAGGCTATCCAGATTTCTCTAGGGACAAGACATGGGAGCATCTCAAAGAAGCAAAAAAAACCGTAGTGGGAGCGTCTCGCTCCCTAGGGATCTAATAGGGAGCGAGACGCTCCCACTACCAATTTACAAAAATGAGATGCTCCCCAAGACAGGGCCCTATTTTCTCTATTATAGGAGAAAAGGGCACGACCGAGGCTCTCTCCAATTAACCGAAACAGAAATTAAACATTAAATCACGCGTTTTTTCCGAAACCGGGTTTCTTGAGTAGCTCCCTTATATCAGTTTTTCTACCAAAAGAAACCGGGTTTCTTGAGTTGACTATCCCAATTGATTGACAACTTCTAAGAGTGTCTCCATACTAGCATTGGGGGATAGGAAGGAAAATAAATGTTTATAAATAATTTTTCCTTCCACATCTAAAATAAATTGCGCGGGTAAGGGGGCGCCTAATGCTTGACCAACTTTATAAGTGCGAAATACTCGACAAAGAGAATCGCTTAATAAGGGCATTTTTAACCCTAAATCTCTCACCACGATTTGACTTTGGCTTTCATCGGTACTCGTAATTAATAATACTTCTATGCCTTTTTCTGTAAATTTTTCGTAGTTCGCGTTTAAGGCTTTAATATGGGGATAACACAGGGGACAATATTGTTTTTCGGTGAAAATTCGGGTAAAGTCTAAAAGAACAGCGCGATCGGCTCTATAATTCGATAATCTTACCAGACGACCATTTGTCATATCTGGTAATTCAAAATCAGGGGTTTTCCAACCGATTTCACTGGTATTTTCGGCGGGAATGGGAAGAAAATTTTGCCAAAAACGCTCATTAAATAACCCGCGAAAATCAGTGGATGTCAACATAGTTTTAGAGGGAAAGGGTAATCGGTAATCGCTAATAGGTAATCGCTAATGGGGGCGCAGAAACCGGGTTTTTTTACGAAAATACTTCGTTGCCGCCCGTAAATTCGGTCAAAAACCCGGTTTCTTTAGTCGGAATAATTAGACTTTAGCAAAATATTCCTTAGACTTGACGGGATCGGGATTCATGGTTAATTCACCTGGTTTCCAACCCGCGGGACAGACTTCATCGGGGTGAGACTGCACATATTGGATCGCTTGCAGGACGCGGATTGTTTCATCCACATTACGGCCAAAGGCGAGGTTATTAATAGTCGCGTGTTGGATAATACCTTCTTTATCAATGATAAATAAACCACGCAGAGCAATACCAGCTTCGGGATCGAGGACGTTATACGCGGCACTAATTTCTTTTTTGATATCCGCGACTAAGGGATAATTCAGATCGCCTACACCACCTTGCTTACGATCGCTTTGAATCCATGCTAAGTGAGAGAAGGCACTATCGACAGAAACTCCTAAAACTTCGGTATTGAGTTTCTTGAACTCTTCATAGCGATCGCTAAAGGCAATAATTTCCGTAGGGCAAACAAAGGTGAAGTCTAAGGGATAGAAAAACAACACCACATATTTGCCGCGATAGTCAGATAATTTAATATCCTTAAATTCTTGATCGATCACGGCTGTTGCCTTAAAGTCGGGTGCTGATTGGCCTACTCGAATCGCGTCAGTCATTGATATTCTCTCCTTAATGGGACTACACCTCTATCTTTATCCCAGGATAAGGGAAAAGGTGTGGTGTAGTTTACGGCTAATTTTACAAACTGTTACAATTATATCATAGTCGTAACGACTACAACTACACACCCGGAAAAATTTTAGGGCATGGGGCTAGGGACTGGGGCATGGGGCTAGGGACTGGGGCATGGGCTGTGAAGGGTTAGGTGTGGGGTTGGAGTGTTTCACCTCACTGGCAAATGACCTTTTTCCTTGAAAAAACAGATATTGATCAGATATAATAGGCACAAGCCCCCTGAGAAAGAGTTTTTCTTGAGACTTTTGAGCAACAGGATTATTTTTCCTCAACCAACCCCGTTTCTACATCACATTTAAGTAAGTATTTGCTTACGGTTTGTCAAAGGTAGGGTTTTCTGGTAATTTCGCGTTAGGAGTTTTTTGTGAAATTTAAAACCGGTGTTATTCTTATTTTTATTATCTGTTTACTACTAACCGCGATCGCGTTGGTTTTTGTCGGTGGCATCGATCCGGTAAAATTACAACATTGGCTCAGTCAAGCCGGAATCTGGGCACCGATTGTTTATATCATTGTCTATATTGTTGCCACCTTGTTACTCATTCCTTCAACGGCATTAAATCTGACAGGGGGTGCGCTTTTTGGACCTTGGTTAGGGGCTTTTTGGACAAGTTTGGCGGCGATTTTAGCCGCGATCATCGCGTTTGTCTTTACCCGGAGTGTGGGAAGAGAAACAGTAGCCAAACGTCTCGCGGGAAAATGGCAAGCGATGGACGCGGAGGTGAAACAAGGCGGTTTATTTTATATGTTCGCGATTCGCTTATTACCCTTAATGCCCTATGGTATTGTCAATTTTGCCGCGGGTTTAACTTCTGTTACCTTTAAAGATTATGTATTAGGGACAACTTTAGGCACTTTACCCGGAGTTTTACCTTTTGTCTTGTTAGGAAGTTCTGGGTTAAAAGCGATTAAAACGGGTGATGTTTTACCTTTATTAACCGCGTTAGGAATGACAGGGATATTAGTCGGAGGTTCTACTTGGTATCGTCGTAATCGTAGTTTTCCCACGGCCGCGGTGGAAAAAGAGTCTGAATATTCAAAATATGATTAGATTTTCTCAAGAAACCGGGTTTCTGGCTTATTTGTTGTTGGAAATGACGATTTTTGCTTAAGAAACCCGGTTTCTCTGTGAGTGCTATTTCTGTAATTATTGTTGTGTTAGCTACCTATGTATTTACCTAAATATTCCTTGGTTGTTCCTCTTTATAATGAGCAATTAAATTTGCCTGAATTATATCGACGCGTTTGTTGGATCATGGATCAATTAGACGGGACGGTTGAGTTTATTGGCGTTAATGATGGGAGTCGCGATCGTACCTTAGAAATATTAAGAGAATTGAGGAAGAAAGATAGCCGCATTTGTTATATTAGTTTTGCCCGCAATTTTGGTCATCAAATTGCCGTAACTGCGGGGTTAAATTTTGCGCGGGGAGAGGCTGTTATTGTCTTAGATGGAGACTTACAAGATCCGCCAGAATTAATTACGGAAATGTTAAAAAAATGGCAAGAAGGTTATCAAGTTGTTTACGCGCAACGAACAAAACGACATGAAGAAAGTTTATTTAAGCGTTTACCTGCTTATATTTATTATCGTCTTTTACGACAGTTAGCGGATGTGGATATTCCCGCGGATACAGGGGATTTTTGTTTAATGGATCGTTGTGTTGTTAATGTCTTAAATCAAATGCCCGAAAGAAATCGTTATATTCGGGGTTTAAGGGCTTGGAGTGGCTTTAAACAAACCGCGATCAAATTTGAAAGAGATCCCCGTTTTGCGGGAGAGGTAAAATATACTTTTGGCAAATCTTTTGGGTTAGCGGTTAATGGTTTAGTTTCTTTTTCTAAAGTGCCTTTACGTCTTTCAACTTATCTGGGTTTATTTGCGGCTTTTGTCTCTCTGAGCATGGTATTTTTCGTATTATATTGGCGGGTATTTTCTCCTGAGTCAGGCTTAACGGGGTTAGCCATTATTCTCATGGCTGTTTTCTTTATTGGGGCTGTGCAATTAGTAAGTATTGGTATTTTAGGGGAGTATATCGGACGTATTTATGAAGAAGTAAAGGGACGGCCTCTTTATACATTGGGAGAAATTGTCGGCTTTGATGAGAGTGGGCGTAAGTAGCCTTATCAAACATGAGTTTAAACGCTTATACAATAGCAATTTCGTCCTTTTGCTTTGGCTTGATAGAGTGCTTTATCGGCTTTATCAATGAGAAATTGTGGGGATGTCGAGGGTGTGGGAATTATCGTTGCAATGCCAAAACTCAAAGTGACATAATCTGAAACCAAACTTTTCTCATGGGGAAGACTCAGCCCTTCAATCTCTTCGCGAATACCTTCGACAATTTCT
This sequence comes from Cyanobacteriota bacterium, assembly GCA_041172365.1. Taxonomy (GTDB): domain Bacteria; phylum Cyanobacteriota; class Cyanobacteriia; order Cyanobacteriales; family Microcoleaceae; genus JBEDKD01. The sequence goes on from JBEDKD010000459.1 coordinate 5,680, forward strand.
GTCGCGGCTGTTTCCTTTGTGTTTGGTAAAATAATAACAAATTCCTCACCTCCATAGCGTGCGACTAGATCCCTAGGGCGTGTAATCTTACAGCGCATTGCTCCAGCCACGCGAAATAGACACTCATCCCCTGCTGGATGACCGTAGGTATCGTTATACTGTTTAAAATGATCGATGTCGCACAGAATCAAGGAGAGGGGTTTTTCTTCTCGTGCTAGTCGATGCCATTCCTCTGTGAGATGTTCATCAAAGCCACGGCGATTAACAATTCGAGTCAGGGCATCGGTAACGGCTAGTTTTCTTAGTTCCTGATTAGCCTGTTCAACTTTTTGGTAGAGTTCCGATTGTTGGATCGCGATCGCGACTTGATCGGCCAATTGTTTAAGTAATTCAATTTCGCTCGGTTGCCATTGACGAATCCGCTGACACTGGTGGAAGACGAGCAAGCCCCAAAGTTCATCTTGGGATTGAGGTTGACAAATGTCTTTTCCATCGGGATATATTTTGACGGTTGTTACAATCGGCACAACTAATTTAGACTTTACGCCAAATTTTCTGAGGGTATCTGCGAGACAGGCTGCCATAGTATCTTGATCAATATCAACGACAGCACGAATTCGTCCTTCTCGATAAAGAGAATGGTGTTGTCGCGGAAAAATATCCTCTGGTAGCTGCTGATCCTGAAGGGTTGTGATGTTAGGCCCGTCGGATTCACTGACAATAGTACCAGCGCTCTCAGGATCTGCCCGATAAATTAAGGCGCGATCGACTTGGAAAAACTGACGCATCTGGGTGACAGTGGTTTTGAGAATCTGTTCGAGATTAAGGGATTGGCGGATATCTTGGGAGATGGAGGCCACCAGTCGTTCCCGCTCCATTGCCTGTTTAATTTCTGTAATATCTGAAACTATTCCCTGATAGTGTTGCACATTGCCGGATTCATCGCGAATCACATAAAGGGCATCACGCACATCGCGAATCTCTCCATCAGGGCGCACAATGCGGTAATTAATGGTAATGAGATCGGAGGTAGGATTTCCCGAAAAAAAGCTTGCTCTCACTAGCTCATAGTCATCAGGATGGACAAACTTTAAGAAGTTTTGGGAATGTTGGGCAAAACAGTCGTGGCGCGATCGGCCAAATATTTTTTCAATGGCAGGATTGAGATAAAAAAGCTGAAAATCCCCATTGAGTAAATAGAGGCCATCAACCATATTTTCTACGAGAGAACGATACTTTTCTTCAGAGGCTTTGAGAATATACTCCGACAGTTTACGATCAGTAACATCTTGGACTGTTCCCATGAGGCGAATTACCTTTCCTCGATTGTTTAATGATGTTCTTCCCCTTGCTTCAATGTACCTGATAGAACCATCTTTTTCCACTGCTCTTAACTGTAATGAATAGGGTTCCGATGTCGCGATCGTGCGTTGAATCATAAGGTGCAACAATTCAGCATCATCAGGATGGTATAGCTGTAAGTTTTCGGTATAATTTGGTTCACCCAGAGCACGATCGCGTCCCAAAATACGGTACATCTCGGCGGACCAAGTAATTTTACCTGTGACAACATCAAATTCCCAGTTACCGATATGAGCGATCGCTTCAGCTTCCGATAGATTAGCTTCCAATTTTAAGGACTGTTGCAACGCGAGAGTACGAGCTTTAACTTGTTCTTTTAAACGGAGATTGAGTTTGCTGATCTTGGCTTCGGCCAGCTCACGCTGTTGAATCTCTTTTTCTAAGCGTTCATTCTGCTCTTGGAGTAGGCGTTTTTGGCTTTGGAGTAACAATTGATTTTTCACACGGATCAGCACTTCCTGTTCTTGGAAGGGCTTGGTAATGTAGTCGCAGCCACCCACTTCAAAGGCTTTAACTTTATGCCCTACGCGATCAAGTGCGCTAATAAATACTACAGGAATATTGCGAGTTTTTTCCGAAGATTTTAATTCATTACATACCTGATAACCATTCATTTCCGGCATATTAATATCAAGTAAAATTAAGTCTGGATTTTTTATTTGAGCGAATTGCAGAGCTAATTTACCACTCGTGGTTTTGCGGATTGTATATCCCTCACTTTCCAGCAGACTAGCTAATAGTTGTAGATTTTCGAGGGTATCATCAACTATCAAAATATGGGAATGGAGTATGTGATCTGGGAGAGTTAACATATCGAAAACCTCTAGGGCTGAGTGAGTGCGATAATTGATTCAAACTGGAGATTTGATAGCCAATTGATTAAAGTTTGTGCGGCCAATTTGTTCTCTTTTGGAATGCAGGCAATGAGCTCGTACAATCTGGTTTCGTCTAGCAGGAGTGCGGCCTGGTGCATTTCGGTAATCCATTCGTTCCCCATGTCTTGTAAATCTTCAGATGTTAGTTGTTTTAGGGATATCCTTGATAAAGATGACTCTGATGGAGACGCCTTTAATGGATATGTTACAGCATAAATATATTGTATTCCCAAAAAATGAGACATCTTCTCAAACAATATCCTTTCGGTAAAGGGTTTTGCCACAAAATCATCGCACCCTGCATTGAGACTTGCCCTTCGATCTTGATCAAATGCACTTGCTGTTAAGGCAATAATTTTTGTTTCTTTCCCCTCTGGGGTGGCTCTGAGAAGTCGGGTTGCCTCATATCCATCCATTACTGGCATTCGGATGTCCATCCAAATTAGATGGGGATGCCAAGAGTGGCACAGCGCGATCGCCTCTTCACCATTTTGCGCGTCACGCACCTCTAAACCCACGGATTGGATCAAGTGAACCAGGAGTTGACGAGTTTCCAGAACATCTTCGACAACTAAAATGCGATAGCTTGGTTGCCCCGGTTGCAGCCCGATCACGAGTTGGGTTTCCTCTGGGGAAAAAACCATTGTCGCTTCCGTGACACAGAGTTGTACTTGGCAGATAAAGATTGAGCCTTGCCCCTGAATACTTTGCACCGTGACATCTCCTCCCATCAGGAGTGCAAACTGACGGCTGATCGATAACCCTAGCCCTGAGCCTTGTAAATAACGTCCTTGATCGGTTTGCTTAAATGCTTCAAAAATTAAATCAAGATCATCAGGGGCAATTCCAATGCCTGTATCTTCCACCTCAAAGCCGAAATTCCAAGGTTGAGATGGGGAAGTTGGAGTGGATTGCCGCGATGGGAAATTGCTTTGGTCCTGAGTCTTGATCAATCTCGGTTTTGCCCAAACTTGCAGGGTGATATAACCTTTGGGGGTAAATTTGACCGCGTTGCTGACAAGATTGAGCAAGATTTGTCGCAGTTTGCCTTCGTCACCATAAACGTATTGAGGCACTTCTGGCGCGATCCCCAGCATTAACTCTACACCTTTATTGAGAGCTTTGAGCGCAAACATATCTCGAATGGAGTAAAGTAGCCGATATAAATCGAAGCAGTTTTCCGTCAATGTGACTTGTCCAGACTCAATTTTCGACATTTCCAAAACGTCATTAATGAGTGATAGTAAATGTTCTCCACTTTGGCTAATGATGTTGAGATGTTCTTTGTGGGTTTCTGTGAGGGAATGATCGCGGCTGATCAGATGGGTAAAGCCTAAAATCGCGGTTAAAGGTGTGCGTAATTCATGGCTCATTTTCGCGAGAAATTGACTTTTGGCACGATTTGCGATCGCGGCTTCTGTTGCGACCTGTTCTAAGGCCGCGGCTCGCTCTAATGCAGCTTGAGAGGCCTCTAATATGGCTTGCATGAGGATTTTCCGCAGTTGTAAGGCCGCCTCAATCTCTAAGGGTTGCCAAGGCTGTGATTTGTTTCTCACGGTTTCTTGCCAAAGTTCAAAGGACTTACGGGGAGTGTATCGCGCCTCTCCATTTTCTGTAATAGAGATGGGATTACTGGATGCACCCGCCCAATTTACCGTTTGAATTTTTTCGGGTCTAAACCATATAATGTGATGGGATTTTTGCTTGATAAATATGGACGCGATCGCGACACCACTGGCTTTTTTGCTGAATTTCTTGGCCTGGGGATAAAACTGGGAAAGTGAGTCGGTAAAAAATATTTCCTGGGGGTTTTTGCGTTGAAACCATTCGAGGAATTCTTGAGTGTCCTCCGGGGAAGGTGTTTGCCCAATTAATGTTAGTTGGTCGTCGAGGATGATCGCGGCCCCTTGAGCGCAAACTAAGTCCAGTAATTTGCTCTGATTTCGTTCAAGCACCTGTTCCACAAAGTCAACATCCTCGGAAAATGCCTGACAAAGTTCCTGATGAATTGATTTAACTTGTACTTGATAACGAGTCATTTCTATTTCTTGTTGTCGTAACAGTTCAATAGAGGCAAATTGCCCAAAAAATTCGCAGGCTTTACGAGTTTTATAATCGAGATACTTCGGTGTATAATGGTGACACACGATCAATCCCCAAAGTCTATTTTCGTTGATCAAGGAAATGGACATAGATCCGAAAACTCCCATGTTTTGCAGATATTCGATATGCCCTCCAAAGACACTGCGTAACACCGAATAACTGAGGTCTAAGGGTTCCTTTGTTACAGGATGATAGGTAGGAATAATCGGTATAGGTTGATAGTTAACATCAGGGATCATCCGTAGCCAGTTTTCGTAATAGAGAGTTCTCGCTTTTTGAGGAATATCTGAGGCAGGATAGCGTAAACCTAGGTAACTTTCTAAGTGATTTTCTTTATCTTCTGCAATGACGATACCGCTTTGATCGATGGGGTCAAATTTATAGATCATGACGCGATCGAATCTATTAATTTTTCTCACCTCAATTGCCAGGAGTTGGGCAAATTCTTGCAAATTTTTCACCCGACGAATATTGTGCATAAATCCTTGTAAGAGATGATAAAACTCTAAAGAATTTTTGCGGTGAGGTAAATAGGGTTCCAGTTCCAATATTAGAGTATGAGATTTGTGGCGATGCAGTATGCCATAAAATTTCTGAAATAACCCTGTTTCAGTTTTATTAGACTTGGGGGATATCCGTATTTTTAGTTCAAAGGGATTAATATCTTTTAAATTTTCTTGTTGGCTATATCGAGCGATCTTTCTGACTTGAGTTGGGGAAAGTAAGCATCCTAAAGGTTTATCTAATAAGGTTTCCGCGCAGAGTCCAAAAAATTCATTAATATTTTGACTCAGTTGCAAAATTTTCAAGTCTGGCTCTTGGAGGACAAGTAAAACTCCGTGGGGCTGAATGTGCCCCGGAATATGAATCGGTTCGCGATCGCATTCGATGGGATCTAAGGAAATGACTTCTGGCATTTTCATAAAATAAGAGTACCTTGGTTTTAGGGGGTTCCGATCGGAAGTTCTAAACGGGTAATAATTTGCCCCTTGTCTGTTCGTGTAATTTCCAATTTCCCCCCCATTTGATGAATTAAAGATTGACAAATCATTAAATGTTGACCCGGAGGTTCTTCCAAGGTATTATGGGCTAATAAATCAGCATTTCTGCCCCTCTGTAAATCCTTAATTAATTGCAGATCAATTATGCCATGATCTGTAATCGTAAATTCGATGGTGTCTTCATTTAATAGTTGACAATGTAGCTCTATGTTATCTCCGGGTTGACTGCGACGACAAGCTATTCCTAATAATTCATAAATCACTAATTCTAATTTAAGACTATCACCCTTGACACTTAAAACTTGTCCATTGGATGCCGCGGGAAACTCCTCACGATGAATTTCTAAATTTACTTGTGATTTTTTGACAATAGCCTCGACTCTTTCTTGGGATCTCCTCAATAAATTATTCACACTAATCATATCTTGACTGGTATGTAAACGCCATTGTTCTTGTTTTAATAACAAATTTGTGGAGGCTAAAGCATTACCAATTTGTCGTAATAATTGTTGATAACGTAACACTGTCAAAGTATCTTTTTGCCCACTGCCTGAATTATTACCTGATAAACTTAATTCTCCCAATTGTTTGACCCCAGAGCCGACGGTGCGATATAATTCTTCTAAGCGACGTTGTTTATACCAATTTAACCATTCTAATTCCTCCTTTTGTGTTTGCAGAGAAGTTTTTACCAACCAATGACGGCGGGACCAGGCTAATTGTGTGACTAATAAATGTAATAAATCTAGCGATCGCGTATCCCAAAAGCGGTCTTTTTCATCGCCGACAATAACAATCCCCATTGGTGTATGCTCATGTGATGTTTGCAAGGTAGTAGCTAAAACTTGACCAATTCCGGGGACCCATAACCAACGACGAGTAGCTTCCGATAACTTATTAACTCGTTCGCGCAATACCCCTGGCATTGATAAAACTGTTTGAATTAAGGGATCTGTTTTAATCGGAATAGTCACATTTGTATTTAAAGCAAAAACCGGATTTTGAATAGAGACACTGGCAATACGTCCCTTAGAATGTCCGGGTTTCCAAGTGACTAATACCACTAAAGGAACTCCCAGGGAATGTGCAATCAAATGGGTAAATTCGCGTTCCAATAGAGGTAACTCATTCACTTCCGCTAAAATTTCCGCGGCCGACTGAAGAGAGCGATAAATCTTCTTACCTTTAGAAATTTCCTCATTTAATTGCCATTGATGCAAAATTAACCCCAATTGTTGACTGACAACTTCTACTAATTCCTTTTCCCCAGTTTTCCAAGTGCGACTGGTTTCATGGCCAATAATTAATAACCCCTCTGGTGCATCCGATAAGACAAGAGAAGAAGCATGAAAAGGATTATCAGTTTCATTTTGAATCGTAGTTGTCCCACTATCTTGTCGCATTCCCGTACTACAGACTAAAAGCGATCGCGCTCCCACATCAGTAAAAGCATCACGCCAAGGCAGAAAAGAGGATTCGGCATCCCAATTTTCAATAACGACAGCTTTCTTTTTTTGCAATAATTCCAAATCTTTCGCATCCAACAACTTCAAAGGCGTTGTCACCTTGCGTTTAGTGGAGGGATGACGCTGATAAACACATTCAAATTGACCTAATTCCGCATCGTAAACTAAAAGCAAAAAATACTCTGATTTCAAGCGTTCACACAATCTTTCTGCCGTTTGATTAAGAGTATCATTCCAATCGCGATCGTCATAAATGCCCCGGGCAATCTTCGCGGTTAAGGCCTGTTGCTCCTCCTTTTCTTGAATTTTGGCTTCCATTTCAAACAAAGGCATTGTCAAAGCAATCAACCGGGCTACGGCGCGTAAATAATTCTTTTCATCCTCTAACCAAATCCGGGGTTCACTGGCTTCCACCGCCAAAAATCCTAATAATTCATGATCTAAAACAATAGGAGCAGCCAACAAAGAACGAACCTTAATTTGCTGCATTAACCTCCCAGTAATTTGGGACTTAAGAGAACTATGAGACTCTCCAATCCAGACAATTTGCTCATTGCCTAAAGCTTGATAAAATTCTCCCAAATCCTGCACGGTAATCCCCGACGCGCCCCGTTCAATTCTACCTAACCCCGGAGTCATTTGGCGATTTCCGACGCGTCGCCAAAAATAACGTCTCTCCCGTTCAAACCAATAAATATTGGTGCGTGTTGGGGCAATAAAACGATGGGTTTCCTCGACTACCGTTTCTAAACATAAATCTAAGGTGCGAAGATGTCCTAAGTCTGACAATAATGCTAAGAGGGGAACATCTACCCGTTTTGTCTGTTGTCGTTGCCAATTAAGTTCAATCTGATAAAGAGCGGAGGCCAATTCTCCAAAAATTAACCCCATTAAGGCCTTATCCCCCGATCGCGGAGACTCTCCCCAGACATCAGAACCCAATAAAACGACCCCATAACAGCGATCTTTGTAACGTAAGGGGAAAACGATCGTCCCTTGAATATCATACATTTGAGCGGCTTTACGCCATTCACCCGCCCTTGTTTCTTCGCGCAAATCGGGAACACCCACAGGTCTTAATTGAATCACTACCTGTTCTAATAAATCCCCCGGATTGAGATTAACCCGTTGTTTGAGAAATCCCAGATCGCCAGTGGGGACAATACCCCCTTTACCAATTAAACGATGATCGAGGCGATCGTATAAACCAATCCAAATCACCCGATAATCAAAGGCCATTTTCAGATAAGTGAGGGTTGTCTCCAAGAGTACATCGACATTTTCCTCCTCGCGGAGGGTTTGGAGGACACGCTCTAAAGTAACAATTTGCTCCTCAAAATCTTTTGGTTTTTGTTGTTCTCCCATCTCACTTTTCCCCAAGCCTGTGTAAAATTAAAACTTAAAAATTCACCATGAAAAATAAAGGATAGATAATTGGATATTTATCAGACTGTGTTACGTCCCCTTTTGTTTTCTGGATTAAAAGCAGATCCCGAATGGCTCCATAATCGTCTCATGGAAGTCTTTGATTTCATGGATCGACGGGAGTCTAGTCCATTGGCACGTCCTCTGTTAATCAGATTACAAGACGCGATCGGGCTTACCGATCCGCGTTTAGAATGCACCCTCTGGAATTTACAGTTTAACAATCCTCTTGGGTTAGCTGCCGGATTTGATAAGGATGGCGTGGGTGCGCGAGTTCTGCCCTATTGTGGCTTTGGTTTTGCCGAATTAGGTACTGTCACCTATCACGCGCAACCAGGTAATCCGCGCCCTCGTTTATTTCGTTTATTAGAGGATGATGCCGCGCTTAATCGGATGGGATTTAATAATTTAGGGGCCAGCGCGATGGCTGCACGCTGTGAACTTCGCTCCCAAACCCCTGTTAGTCATCCCCTCTCTCCTTTCCCCCTTGGTATTAATCTTGGTAAGTCTAAGGTAACACCCTTGGAGGACGCCGCGGGGGATTATTTGGCTAGTTTTCGGCTATTGAAGGATTATGGTGATTATTTTGTGGTAAATGTCTCCTCTCCTAATACTCCGGGGTTACGCTCATTACAAGATTCTGAGCAATTATGTCGGATTTTGGACGCGTTACAGGGGGAAAATCAAGGGGTTAAACCTATTTTAGTCAAAATTGCACCGGATTTAGAATGGGACGCGATACGGTCCATTGTGAATGTCGCGAAAACCTATCAATTAGGGGGAATTATTGCCACGAATACGACGATTAATCGAGAGGGGTTAAAAACGCGAATTTTACCAGAAACGGGGAAACCGATTACGGAAGAAGCGGGAGGAATTAGTGGCGCACCTGTGCGTCAACGCGCGACGGAAGTCATTCGTTTTATTTGGCAAGAAACTCAAGGGGAATTACCGATTATTGGGGTGGGGGGAATTTTTACTGCCTCGGACGCGTGGGAAAAAATTATCGCGGGTGCGAGTTTGTTACAAACTTATACGGGTTGGATTTATGAGGGTCCTTTGATGATCCGTCGTATTTTGGAAGGTTTATTAGTTAAATTGGAAGAACAAGGGTTAAATTCGATTAAGGACGCGGTGGGTTTAGAACATCGTTTAAAGTAGTGAAAATCCCATAGTTTAATTATTTTTTAGAGGAGTTATAGCAGAAGGAAGAAGGAAGAAGGAAGAAGGAAGAAGGGGGGAGCATTTCAAATTTGCAAAAAAAAACTGTAGTGGGAGCGTCTCGCTCCCTAGCCCGATCTCGCTCCCTAGCCCGATCTCGCTCCCTAGCCCGATCCCGCCGATTGGAGACGCTCTGATGCTCCGCACAGGCTACCCCAACCCACGACAGGTTTTTTGGCAAAGGTGGGATGCTCCCGTGATGAGCGCGATCGCGCTTCAGTATATCCGATACTCCGAGTTGCAAATATCCCCTGAATTAATATTCTCTTTCTCTTTGATTTCAGCACTTGCCTGTACCGTGATGTTTGATCAAACCTTCACCACGGGCACAAACTCCTCTAATTGCACTTGTAAGTCATCCACGAGCATTAAACGATACCTTTCTGTAGATTTCAACTTTTGGAAAATATAACTAGCAAAATCATCACACCACTTTTGCCTGTCAAATTCAGTGGAGATGTTCCGCGATCTGATTGATAGGTTATAAGGGTATTCTTCAAATTTAATATCGCGATCGTTTTCAAAATCATGCTTTCCTATAGTAAGAGTGATGGTTGAGTTACGAAATTCATACCAGTTGTCAGTACCATCAGAAAAAAGCTCGAATTTTAGAGCCAATATCACCTCTAATTCTTTGATTAAATGTTCGATTTTATGGGGAAAGTCTACAAAAATATCTAGTGTGCGAGACATAAAAACCTCCTTTATTGAAACTCAGTAAAAGTGATGTCATAGCTATCACCAATAATTCGGACGCGATCGATTTTTCCGCGTGTAATATTTTTCGCCCTCTCCAAACCTCGTTCTGCCTCAGCCCTTATCAACCCAGATGTCCTAGCATCTATAATTATATCCCTAGCTTGTCCCCCTCGTCTAATCGAGTTGTTGATCTGATTTTTTACTGTCGCGCTTGTAGCACCGGCATCCAGACTTTTGAATTCAGTGGGTTTTCCATCTACCTCAGCATCGGGATTTCTACCTCCATCGGTTTTTTCTGCCAGGGCTTTAACATTTTTTCCCTCTCTTTCGAGAAATTCCGCGATCGCTCTTTCGGTTGCACCAAAAGCTCTTTCTGATTCATCAATACTGCCACAATTAGCCGAATTTTGCTTAGGGGTTTGGTTAGTCCCGTTATTCACCATTTTTTGTTCCTTAAAATTTGGGCTGGTGTCATGATCTTATCCCGCCCCGGACGTTCCAAGTATCACCTAAATTAATATTTTTATTACCGATATCAAGAAGTTACTTGGACTTTTAACATCTCCCAAGTTTCCCATTCCATGTTCAAGATATTGCCCACTTCTTGCAAGAGTTCATAACTCTTTAAATCTATGGGAATTTCTTCTTCAATGAGAATATCGCACAAAATCTCTAAGGCTAAATTCCACTCGCCAGCCTGAATATCTGAAACCATAAATTCTATTTGAGTCTCTGACAGTTGTGGTTTCACGATATTAATGATTTGATGGAGTTTACTTTCTACAACTTTATAGTCAAACATTTATTTTGCTCCTGACAAAATTGCTAGGGATTTTGGGGTAGGTTAGTTGGGAAAGCTGTAATGAGTCCTCTCCCATCAGGTTCTACTATTACCTTAATATTAACACTATCTCTAGTTCCTTCAATCTGCCATCTTACGGGCTTACCAGCAAAGAAGTTACTTAAACTTTTAGCAAAGACTTAAGATAAGGATAAACTCTGAAACAATATATTCTCTTTGATTTTCTGACAATTAATGGCACTTTTGCAAGAAGCCTGCTATTACTATTATGGCCGGTAAAGACGATGATTTTATCCCATAATCATTGTAAGATTAAGTTGGTATTGAGAACACAATGATGGGGTGCAACTCAAATTTGTAAATTGACAACTAATACAACGAAAAACTAATAGTTTCAGCCTTTAATTTCGGTATTTTTGCAATTATGAGTTGCACCCCAATGATGTCACATTAAATAGGATTGTTTGAGTTCTTTTAGCTTTTCCTTTATTGAGTTGAGATCATTAATTTCTAATAGTTTGTCAATTTCTTCTAATTGCATCTTCTGCATCTTCTTCTCACCTTTTTTTAGCCCTGTTTGATAATGCGGATCTTTGAGCATTTCCTGATATTTTTTAACTGCGTTTTCAAAATCCTTTAGAGTGTCATACGGTAATTTCTCCATATTCTCTGGATTATATATTATTTTATACTCTTCTTTCTCAAGGATTTCACAAATATCCTCAGAACGCTCATAAGTTACATTTTCTTGATATGTTACAAAACATCCTTCTGGGTTTTCTTGATCGGAACTATGAGACACGATTTCACCAATTTGGAATATCTCGTTTTCTGTTGAAAATAGGCATAAAGAACCTTCGGGAAAATCCTCTTTCGCTTGCTCTATAGTTGTGGGTGAAGAGTGAAAGCAATATATCTTATCACTATGATTAGTGAGAGTAGTTGCCTTGGCAATAAGATCACTATCAGTCAAGACACCTAGTTCAATGAATTTACCATCTTGTGGTGGGCTGGTTATGGATAATTGATCTTTACCAGGGTGTTTTTTATCATATTCTATTTGATACTTCCTAATTATTTCTGGACTCCACCGAGGCAATTTACTATATTTATTTTTCAAATGCTCAATCAATTTGTTTGTTAAATTTAAGTTTTGGATACTAATACATAATTCTCCCTTACCTTCAAGACCTGTCTGAGTTAGATTAGATGACCCTATGATCGAAAAACCTATATTA
>JBEDKD010000460.1:0-18881 GCA_041172365.1 Cyanobacteriota bacterium
GGAAAAGGCGAAAATATTGTCTAAGACTAGCCGAGGGGGTTTGGATGTAGAAGTCTGTGGAATCAAGGAATTATCAATTATGGGTAATTTTCATGTTTTATCCTATAATAGGAGATAAGTCAATTTCAAGAATATCTACCTCAATCAGGTGCATCCCATCTCTAAGTCAAATAAACTAGGGTTTTATTATGCTTTCTTTATTATGGTTGTTTATACTGGGAGTTATCACTTACTTCCTATTACAGCGCAGTGCTCGCCCAATCACTCGAACTCCCCTTTGGCTATTATGGCTAGTAATGATGTCCCCCGCGTTCGTTTGGAGTATCTGGATTTTTATATTTAAAAATAATAATATTCCTTTACCTGTTTTAATTATTCCTTTTCTGATTTGTCCTATATTATATTGGTGGTTGGTTTATATTGGCCGATCGCGTCCTCCTGTTTCCGAAACGGTTTCATCTCCAGAAGAAACAAAAACTCCCTTACGTCCGATCGAACCCAGTGAAGAAGAATCTCTGCGTAATTGTTTTTCTTGGTCAATTTTCGCGCTCCATAATGTTGAATATCGCCCTCAAGCCGTGATCTGTCGTGGCCAATTACGCACAGATACAGAAACCGCGTATCAAACAATTGAAGCCAATGTTAAAAGGAATTTTGGTACTCGTTTTTTAGTTCTTTTTCAAACAAGTTCTAGTGGTCAACCTTTTTTTGCCCTTGTACCTAATCCCTATCTTAAAAATAGCGAAACTGGTATCAATACAAAATCTTTATCTCGTCCGGGTTTAGCTTTATCTTTATTAGGAATTACCTTATTTACCACAACTTTAATCGGTGCAGAAATAGCCGGAGTTACGGATAAAGCATTACAAGCCAATCCGGGTTTATTTATTTATGGTTTACCCTATTCATTAGGTTTAATCTTGATTCTGGGAGTCCATGAATTAGGACATTATTTTACCGCACAATTCTATAAAATTCCCACAACTTTACCCTATTTTATTCCCTTTCCATTTTTCCTGGGAACCTTTGGCGCGTTTATTTCGATGGGGACTCCAGCACCTAACCGTAAGGCTTTATTTGATGTGAGTATTGTCGGACCGATCGCGGGTTTTATGGTGACTCTTCCCTTCCTAATTTGGGGGTTTATGCACTCAGAAATAGTACCCATAACAAGTAAATCAAATCTCTTAAACTTTAATTCCTTTAATCCCCATTTTTCTCTGTTTATGACTCTCCTTTCTAAAATAATCTTTGGCAGTTCATTAAATGCCCAAAGTGCCCTTGATTTACATCCAGTCGCGATCGCGGGTTATCTAGGAGTGATCATTACCGCGTACAATTTAATGCCCGTGGGACAATTAGATGGAGGGCATATTGTCCATGCCATCTTTGGACAACAAAAAAGCATGATTATTGGACAAATTGCCCGATTTTTCATGTTAATCTTATCCTTTTTAGAACCAGGATTATTACTTTGGGCGATATTTTTATTCTTAATGCCAATATATGATGAACCCGCGCTAAATGATGTGAGTGAATTAGACAATAAACGGGAGATATTAGGGTTTATTGCCTTGATTTTCTTGTTAATTATTATCTTACCCGCACCCAAAATTTTAATGTAGTTATTGCTAAGATAACTCGCGGGAACGAGGCTCTTACGCTCCATAAAAAAATGAGGAAAATACGAAAAGCCGCGGGAATGTAAGGAGTTTATCATCCTATTTCCCTACTATTGTGTATAAAAAAATGAAAAAATTAGGTTAATTTTTATTTATCTTTTCGTGGATTCCTTGGGTTATAATAATTGTAATTGTGCCCTTACTCACCTTAAATTTAACACAAAAAGCCTTACTCGTGGGTATTCTGCTGGGGATCGCGGAAATTAGCTTTTGGCTAAGTATCCTGATCTTAGGAAAAGAAGTCGTCACTCGTTATCGACGTTACTTTAACCCTCGCTTTCTTTGGCAAAAAATCAAAAAAATGTTTCTTTAAGGCGAAAAACTAGGTTTTTCAGGAATGAAAAATTAATAAAGTAGTGCAGGCATCTTGCCTGCCTTCCGGCATTTATGGGCGAAACTACCAAGCAAATAATCAAGTTATTTAATTTCCATTCCTCAGTTAAATTACTTTAATCGGAGTAACCATGTCTCAACATCCTGAGCAATACAAAATTCAACGTCTGCGTCAACTGTCCAATTTATTAGATAATGCCATTAAAATTCCGGGTACATCATTGGGTATTGGACTTGATCCCATCCTCGGATTATTACCGGGCGGAGGTGATTTTCTCACCGGATTATTCTCCGCGTATATTGTCTTTTCCGCAGCCCAATTAGGGGTGTCTAAATCGACTTTAGTGCGGATGACTTCTCATATCATTATTGATACATTAGTGGGAAGTGTTCCCGTGGTTGGGGATATTTTTGATATCGCGTGGAAAGCCAATACCAAAAATATGGAACTCTTAGATGCCCATTTAGCCTCCCCTCAGTCTGTCAAAAAAGCTGATACTTGGTTTGTTTTTTTGTTATTAACGGGTTTAATACTTTTTATCAGTTTAATGATTTTTATGGGAGTCGGATTTTTTTATCTTGTCTTTCATTGGCTCACCCACAAATAAACACGACAATTTTTTCCATTTTTCCACCATCTTCTGTCACCCCAAAAACTACGTTAATGGTGCATTTTTAACCATTTTTAAATATCCCCTTTACCTGATGTCACAATTTATGCGATAATGAAAATTAACTCTTTTGACACACCTCTTAACAATGGCTGAAATTCCCCAAACTCCTGACGCTCTCGCGGAAGCACTTACCGATATCTCGGATCTGAATTTCCAACTTCCTGATCCCGAAGATCAAGAAATTGCTGATTATGATTTTGAATTACAACTTGATACGGCTTGGAAAGTTTGCGATCGCTTTGATTTACAAACAGATATTTGGCGAGGCCGTATTTTACGAGTCGTGCGTGATAAAGAAAAAAAAGGTGGTGATGGACGCGGGACAGGGTTTTTAAATTGGCTAAAAGAAAGAGAAATTAGTAAAAGTCAAGCCTATGCTTTGATCGAATTAGCTAATAGTGCTGATACTCTCATGGCAGAGGGACAATTAGATCCCGACGCGATTAGAAATTTTAGTAAACGTGCCTTTGTGGAAACGGCAAAAGCTTCCCCAGAAATTCAACAAATGATTACTGATGCCGCGGGGAACGGCGAGCGGATTACTCGTCGAGAAGTTAAACAATTAACCGATGAATGGACGGCGATGCACTCTGATTTACTCCCTGAAGAAATCAAAGAAAAAGCTTCTGACGGCTCTTTACCTACTCGTTATCTCGCGCCTTTAGTCAAAGAATTAGAAAAATTACCACCTACTCATCAAACAGAAATTCAACAACAAATTTCGGAAAATCCTGATGTTGATACGGTGAAACAATTAACCTCAGACGCGAGAAATTTAGCCAAATATTTAGACTCCGCGGCCCAAGTGCAAGCCCTCAATAATACTCATTTAGATATGGAAATGGCCTTAGAAGAGGCCTTACGATTAGGTTGTTTAAATACTACCGCGGATATTGTTAAACAAGCTGCTCAATTAGAACAAGCTGTGGTTAAATTATATACGGTGTGGAAAAAGTTGGGCGGTTTAGCGGATCGCTTATATGTTGATACAGGTACAAGTACCCCGAATTTGCGATTATTGTTAGGTTGTTTAGATACATTATCAGGACAAACGATTAATGTCTCCATCGGAGATGATGATCAAACGATTCGTTTACAAATCCTTTCTGATTAATATTAATTTTGTTCAGGAAGAAGGAAGAAGGAAGAAGGATGAGTGGAATAAACCTGTAGGGGCGAAGCATTTGGGCGATAATCTATTGATAAGTACCAAGATTTTGTTTCCAAATGCTTCGCGCTACCTATCCATAACGCGATTGCTGTATCTCATCCGGTTGAAAACCGCGATATCTACTGATTTGTGCAGCGCGATACTTGCTACAGGCTGAGTGGTGGCGCACACACGATCGCGCCTCAACCCAACCTACTATGGCAGGTTAAAATAAAATTAGCTTAAGCTCAATTCAAACCAAATTATCAAATGGGCAATTATGGCAACCCCAAATCAAATGATAGAAAATCTCAAAATTTTAGAAGCACTCTATAACCGAGGCGAAGTGAGTGAAGTAGTAGAGCGATCGCTCCCAAAAATAATCACTCATGAAATCGCCATTGCCCAACAACAAGCGGCAGAAATAGAAGCAGATTTACAACAATATGAAACCCAATATCAAATGCCATCCGCTGAATTTTACCAAAAATTTCGGACGGG
Source organism: Cyanobacteriota bacterium (assembly GCA_041172365.1). Classification (GTDB taxonomy): domain Bacteria; phylum Cyanobacteriota; class Cyanobacteriia; order Cyanobacteriales; family Microcoleaceae; genus JBEDKD01. Next base: position 4,341 of record JBEDKD010000460.1, read on the forward strand.
AGAATTAGGAGATGATGTCGATTTTGTCGAGTGGAGTTCTTTTTATCAAATGTGGCTTTCTGTTCGAGAACGCGTGCAAAGCTCTTTAATAAATATTCTGGAATTGATTGATTTGATAGAAGCAGAAATCTGTTAATAACCAAGTGCAAAATGCTCCAACGCGATTGAGTCGCGATACTTGCTACGCAAAGGCTGAGTGCTGGCGCGATCGCGCCTCAACCCAACCTACTATAGTAGTTTTAAATTGTCTGAGGTACGAGGTAGGGATACGGCAGTGCCGTATCCCTACTCTATTGGTGGTTTATCTGTGCAGTTTGGGAATATCAGCAGCAGCTAAAGTCACGACTTTACCATCACGCCAGATGGCAATTGATTGACCTAACTTGCGGTGTCTTTCAATTGCTTCAGCAATGGCAGCCTTGACTCCTGCGTCTATTTTATCATCTAAATTTTGGAGTTCCTTTTCTGTCATTTTAGCCCTCTATTATTTTCTTCCAAATTTTAATTTCATAGATTATGGGTTGACTCTGTAATCTACCTTTAGCAATTAATTGGGGAGTGTCCATAGAATTATTATACACTTTCCAGGTATCGCACAAGGGTAAATATAATGAAGTTAAATTTTTTCGGCCTTTGTCATATCGTCTGCGGATGACATCTTCGGGGATAGAATGCCCTCCACTTTCCACCCGTTCTTGCACCCGTTGTATTGCCAATTCTTGGGACTGTAACCAGAAGTAAATCAGGTTGATTGTGTAGCCTTTAGTTTTACATTCTCTCAGGAATCTAGCAAAATTACGGGCGGCTAGAGTTGTCTCGAAGGCGAAATCTGTGCCTGAGTTTGAGAGGTTTCGCAGTCGTTCTATCATTAAGCGACCCGCGAGTATCGCGACTGACTCTGGATTGAATTGGGAGAGTCCGGCGGCGATCGCGTCGGCATTGACATATTCAAAGCAGTCTAAAAAGTTAGGTAATAAGCTCAGAGCAACAGTGGTTTTACCGGAGCCGTTCGCACCACCAATAATGTAAAGATTAGGCATCGGGATTACTTTATCAAATTTAGATCATACATGATGCGTCCGTCCGTCCCCTAATAAATAATAGGTGGATTCGGTAACGTAAATTGACATAACGGGCTAACTTTAACCAACCTCGATCGCGTTGCTAAGTCCCCCCACAACGGTTCATTTCGTGATGTTCTCACCAACTATGTAATACTTATCGCCAAAAGTAAGAATCCTATTCAGGCGATAAATTGTTGTAAACGACAGTTTTCTGTTGATAAATCACCTCAAATAAATTCAGGGATGTTGACTTTGTTCCGCAGGAGTTTTAGGTATTAATTTACATAATTTTAGCCAAAAGGAGAGGCGCGATCGCGTGAAGGGGCAAAATATGTTGAACCGCACCAAGGGCGATCGCTTCCTTGGGCATCCCAAAAACAATAGAAGTCGCCTCATCTTGGGCAATCGTAACACCTCCAGCTTGCGCGATCGTCAACATTCCATCAGCCCCATCTCTACCCATTCCTGTTAACAAAACCCCCGCACAATGAGCCCGATAAAAATTCGCGATCGACTGAAAAGTAATAGTAACAGAAGGACAATGGCCGCTCACAGGAGGTGTTGCCGAATAGAAAAAACGACCAAATTTATCTAATTCTAAATGACGACGCTCAGGGGGAAAATAAACCACTCCGGGTTGGGGAATTTCCCCCAGATGAGCAATTTTCACAGGTAAATTACATTCTAAGGCTAACCAATCAACTAAACCACTTAAAAATCCCTCACTAATATGTTGCACACAAATAACAGGAATCGGGAATTTAGACGGCAGTTGCGACAAAATTTTATGTAATGCTTGGGGGCCTCCCGTTGATGCACCGATCGCGAGCATTTTAATTGCCTTTGTCTTCGGAATCACTGAGATAGATGGGGAAGAAAACGACAATTGAGAAGCGCGACTCACTGCCCTCTCCCCTTGGGAGACGGGTAGAGGTTGAGGGCTTGGGGAGACAGGTAGGGGTAGGGGTTGAGGGCGAGAATGTCGAGTAAAAACTTTCACTCCCGATAAGATTTTAATTTTGTGAATTAACTCTTGAGAAACGCGATCGTAGTCTGCCATTAAACCCGTAGTCGGTTTAGGAAAAACATCGATCGCGCCAGCTTCCAATAAATTAAAAACATTTTGAGTATCCTCCGCTTGCACAGAAGCACTAATCACCAAAATCGGCCGAGGAAATTGCTGCATAACTTCGCGTGTAAACTCCAACCCATTCATCGGAGCCATGTGAAAATCTGTGCAAATAACATCAGGTTTAACTTTAGCGAGAAGTGCCAATGCAGTGACACCATTGGGCGCAGTTCCCACAATTTCGATATCCGGTGACGCGGTAAAAATTCTTTTAAGAATCACCTGAACAACCGGGGAATCTTCCACAATTAAAACACGAATAGGAGACATAATGGATCAAGGAATTGTAAATTTCAGATTGTCAATTTTAGATGCACTTTACCCCTAGACGAGATGCAGTTATTCTCTTAGGCTAATCGTCTTAAAGTTTCTAACAAAACTTCTTGATTAAAAGTCCCTTTTGTGATGTACGCATTAGCCCCCGCGTCCGCACCTCGTCTTTTATCTTCATCGGAGGCTAAAGACGTTACCAAAATAATCGGTAACTCACTATATTCTTTAAGTTGACGTATTTTTGCCGTTAAACCTAAACCATCTAAATTAGGCATTTGCACATCAGAAACAACCGCATCAAATTCACGGGTTTTTAACTTATTGAAAGCATCTAAACCATCAACCGCGGTCACTACTTCATAGCCAGCATTCTCTAAAATGCGCTTTTCTTGAGTCCGAGTCGCGATGGAATCTTCCGCTAACAAAATTAGTTGTTTTTTCTGTTTTTCTTCCGGTATTGAGTTAACAGAAGTAACCGCAACAAAAATAGCTTGTTTGCGAACGGATTTAATTAAATCTTGGGGATTTAAAACCATGCAAACTTCTCCCGTACCTAAAATCGTTGAACCCGTAACATTGCGAACTCGTTTAAGTAAATGACTTTGCGGTTTTAACATCACATCTTGTTCATCAATTAAACCATCGACAAATAACCCTAATCGTTCTTCCCCTACTTTAATAATCAAACAGGGAGTATAATCTTGATTATGCAATTTTTGACCATTCTGAGTTTGTGGTTCGGCATTCATACTTGACCATTGTCGCTGCAGGGGAGATAATGGTAATAAATCCGATAAGCGAGCCACTGATACCGGTTGATTATCAAGTAAAATTGTCTGGCGACCTTCAATACAGAAAATATCGGTTTCTGATATCAGTCGAGTCGTTTGCACAAATTCCACAGGGAAGGCATAAGAAATGCCATCAACGGCGACAATTAAAACATGAGCAGTTGCTAAAGTGGTACTTAATTGTAATCTTAATGTACAACCTTTTCCGGGTATCGAATCAACTTGAATCGATCCTTTTAATCCTTCAACATTAGTCCGCACAACATCTAAACCGACACCTCTCCCTGAAACTTCTGTGACAAAATTACGAGTCGAAAAACCCGGTGCAAAAATGAGAGATTGAATTTGATTATTTGTCATAGAATTTAATTCTTCTGGTTGACAAATTCCCCGTTTTATCGCGGTTTGTTTAATGCGTTCTATATCTAAACCTCTGCCATCATCGGACACTTCAATCACAATATTAGTAGTAGTTTGATAACCTTTAAGTCGAATGGTAGCATGAGGAGTTTTCCCTAATTTCACTCGTTCTTCTGGTGGTTCAATGCCATGATCGATCGCGTTTCTAATCATGTGCATTAATGGGTCTTTCATTTCTTCTAAAATCCGTTTATCTGCCCTAGTATCTCCTCCTTCAATCACTAATTCCACCTGTTTTTTTTCTTGTTTCCCTAAATCACGCACCATACGAGGAAAAAGACTAAAAATATTAGAAAGCGGTAATAATCTCAAGGTGCGAATACCCTCTTCTAATTCATCAGCAATCAGGTCTAATCTCGCGGTATCTTCATAAACTCCTGTCCTTAATTTATTAATTAAAACCGATAGATGATCAAGACGTTCTTCAGCCCTTTGATGATACTTTTGCAATTGACTCATGGCATTAGAAGAATAACCATTTTGATCATTGTCTACTTCTTGTAACAATAAACGATGGAGAAACGCGTCTCGATTCCATTCTTCCGCGATCGCGGTTAATTCTTCAATTTCAGCTAAACGATGGGCGAGGCGAATTTTTGTTACCGTAAGCTCCCCAGCTTGAGTCATTAAAGCATCTAAATTTTGCGTCGCGACTCGCACACTTTCAATGCGATAGGTAGGTGCAGTGACTTGGGGAGTGGTAATTTGGGGACTAGGAATTGGGAGTTTTTCGGCTTGTGATGAAAGGGTGACATCTGGGGGGTGATCTTCCTCCTTCTCCTTACTCTCTATTTCTTCTGTCTTTTCGAGGGATTCTGGAGGAGCTTCTAATGGTGCTTCTGGGGGCCCTTCTGCTGGCTCTTCTGGTTGTGCTTCTGGTTGTGGTTGTAGAGATTCTTCTTGAGGAGTGGGGGGGGTTTTCGTTTCCTTATGAGTAGCCGGAGAAGTGGTTGCACCCATTAAATTCGCGAGCGCGTAAAAGGTATTAACGCCGGAGGCTTCTCCCGTCACGGCTTCATTGACAAGTCGGCGTAACGCGTCTAATCCTTGACAGAGGCGATCGCTAATTTCCGAGGTAAATTTCGTTTCACCTCGTTTCACACTACCGAGAAGATGTTCCATTTGATGGGATAAAGTGGAAACATCTTTGACACCTAACATTCCCGCGTCACCTTTGAGAGAATGAGTTTCGCGTAGTAACTCTTCTAATTTCGCGGTATCGTCAGGATGTTTCTCTAAATGCAAAAAACCATCATCAAGTTTTTGTAAGTGTTCTTCACTGGCACTTTTAAAGACTAAACGGAGTTCATCATCTTCAATCATCATAATGTTTTTTTGTTTAAGTATAACGGGGATTGGGGATTGGGATTGGGATTGGGGATTGGGGATTGGGGATTGGAGATTGGGGATTTGGGATTTGGGATTTGGGATTTGGGATTAGGAATTTGGGATTGGGGATTTGGGATTGGGGATTTGAGATTTGGGATTTAGGATTTGAGATTTGGGATTTAGGATTTAGGATTGGAGATTTGGGATTTGGGATTTGGGAGATCCTTAGTGCCTTAATGGTTAATTAATTCTTCCTTCTTCCTTCTTCCTTCTTCCTTCTTCCTTCTTCCTTCTTCCCTCTTCCTTATTCCTTCTTCCTTCTTCCTTCTTCCTTCTTCCCTCTTCCTTCTTCCTTCTTCCTTCTTCCCTCTTCCTTCTTCCCTCTTCCCTCTTCCTTCTTCCTTCTTCCCTCTTCCTTCTTCCTTCTTCCCTCTTCCTTCTTCCCTCTTCCTTATCATAGAATAAAGCTAAATAATCCGTTTCAGAGTTTGAGCGGTTTGACTCAAGTCTTCTGTACCAATTTTGACTTGAGAAATTCCCGTGGCAGTTTCCTTCGCGACTAGGTTAAGGGAATTCATAGCTTCTACCACTTGTTGAATTGCGAGCACCTGTTGTTGGGCTGTATGAGTAATGCGTTGATTATTAATAACAACTTGGTTAATACTTTCAGCAACTCCGGCAAAAGCTTCCGCGGTAGCTTGGGCAATTTTTGTCCCTTCTGCAACGGTTTTTGTGCCCTCATCAGCGGCCATAACAGTAGAATTAATGGCATTTTGAATATCCTTAACTAAGTTATTAATTTTACTGGCCGAGGTGCGACTTTGATCCGCGAGTTTGCGAATTTCCGACGCGACAACGGAAAATCCTTTGCCATTCTCCCCCGCGCGCACGGCTTCAACGGCGGCATTTAAGGCCAACATATTAGTTTTATTAGCTAATTCACTAACGAGATTGGCAATATTATCAATTTGCTCTGTTTGTTGACTCAATTGTAAAATTTGTTGTTGAATCACATCGACTTTTTGTTTCATTTTTGCCATTCCTTCTAGGGTATTGGCGACTGCTTTAGTGCCACCGGAGACAAGTGTTAATGCTTGTTTTGCTCCATGAGACGCGGCTTCAGCTTGTTCTACTGTGACACTACTAGACGCGTTTAATTGATCCATTGTTGTTGTGGTTTGACTCACAGCTAAAGCCTGTTGAGATACGATTCTTTCTTGTTCTTTAACTGTCGCGGCTATTTCTGTAGAAGATATCGCGATCGCGTTGGTGGCGTTATTAATAGGTTCAACCACTTTACGAGCAATAAAACCCAGAATAAAAACACCAAATATAATCGTAGTAACCGTCCCACCGACGGAAACAATATTTTCCAGTTCTTCATAAAATTTCACTTGTTTTTCTCTCACAAGTAAGCGTTTATTTTCTTGCTCTAAAATCACTTGGAAACCTTGACGAAGTTGTGCCATCATTTGTTGATTCTGTTGATAGATGAGAAGTTTTTCTATTTTGTTATTCCCTTGTGAACGCTTAATTGAGATTATTTTATCCCATTCATTTATTTGGGATTGAGAGAGGGTTTCTAATTGATTAAATTGTGGGATTTTTTCGGGATTTTTTTTCAGAAGAATTCGCAATTCTTCCCAATCTCCCTTAATTCTTTGAGTCCCTCTATTATAGGTTTCTAAAAAACTTTCTTCCCCGCTAAAAATATATCCTAATTGTCCCGTTTCGGCTTCGATTAAATGTTTTTCTAATTCTCGTATAATTTCTTTAACTTTATAAGTATGTGTCACCCAACTTACCTCTCCCGATAGGGTTTTCGTTGTCAAGTGTGAAACGATACCAATAAGAATCATGGTAACAAAAACACAAGAAAACCCCCATCGGAGAATTGTCCCCAGTTTAAAAACATTTTTTTCCTTCCGTTGCCTTGTCATTAGAAGTTATCCTTTTTGAGAGAGTAATTTGAGATAAGAGAGGAGGATTACAGGACTAAATTCAATGGTAAGATAACTTTATTTAACTTATTAATTTGATTGTGTTCTCCCCGTGAAAAAGTCAACCCTAAGTTGAGCGAAATCGGGTTAACTTTTTTCAAGTAATTTTAAATAATTGCTTGGAGATCCAACGCGGCTTCATTGAGTTTTTTCGTGCCTATTTTCGTTTGAGTTACGCCGTTGGCGGCTTGGGCGGCGGCTTGATTAAGAGAATTCATGGCATCGACGACTTGTTGGATCGCGATCGACTGTTGTTTCGCATTTAATAAAATTTGTTGAGAATTGACCACAATATTATTAATCGAATCACTCATCGAGGCAAAAACTTGAGCGGTTTCTTGCGCGATCGCGGAACCATCTTCAACAGTTTTTGTCCCTTCATCTGTTACCATTACCGTTGAATTAATCGCGTCTTGAATATCGGCAACTAAGGAATAAATTTGCGTCGCGGATTTTTTACTTTGATCGGCTAATTTGCGAATTTCCGTCGCGACTACGGCAAATCCTTTGCCATTTTCACCCGCTCGAACCGCTTCCACCGCGGCATTTAAAGCTAACATATTAGTTTGATTTGCCAAATCACTAACGACGGTTGAAATATTACCAATTTGTCCAGTTTGTTCGCTCAAATGCACAATTTGTTCTTGCATTTTTTCCACTTTATTTTTCAACTTATTCATGGAATCTAAAGACATTCCGATCGCCTTTGTGCCGCTATATGCTAAAGATAAAGCTTGTCGAGCTTGGGCAACGGCTGTTTCAATTTGTTCGGCTGTCACTTGAGAAGACGCGCCTAATTCATCCATTGTGGTTGTAGTTTGATGAACGGATGTAGCCTGTTGAGTAGCCATTCTTTCTTGCTCTTCAACTGTGGTGGCAATTTCCGTCGAAGAAGTCGCGATCGCGTTGATAGCTTGATTAATAGTTCCCGCGACTCCCCCAGCAATTAACCACGCGACAATAATGGCAAATAATAATAATAATAATGAACCAATTAACAGGGATAGTCGTAAAAAATTGAGGGACTCTTTTGCCGTGGTTGTTTCCTTTTGTAATCGATCTCTTTCAGCTTTATTAAATTGATCAGTTAAGTCATCAAATTCTTTGACAAATTTGGTATATTTCCCGGTATTAAAAACAGCAAGAGCTTCCCCTTGTTTCCCCTGACGAACTAAGCGAAATAACTCATTAGAACCCTCATAATATTCATTAACGAGATCGAGCATACGTGTAACCCGTTGTTTTTGCTCATCAACTTTAACTTCTTTGGCAACAAGATCAGCGGATTGACGAGCCGATTTGAAACCTTCCTGATATTCAGTAAAAAATGTTTCATTTTTATTAATCAGATAACCCCGACTACTCCGCACCATTTCCTGAGCAGAGAGAGACATATTATTCATTTCAATGATAACATTTTGCACCTTTTCCACTTCTTCAAAAGTTTTAAAAACTTGCTCGGTAATTGTATAGGCCATTGTTCCGATAATCACATAAAATACCGCGGGTGTGGTATATCCCAATAACATTCGGGTTCTCAATTTTATTTGACGGACCATGATCGCGTTCTCCTCTCTATTGTTTAAATGGTTTATAGTTGATAAGAGTTAGACTCCTAAATCAATCAGTAAGGACTGATTATTAAGTGAAATTACTTATCACATTTTGACAATTAACCTTTACCTTTTATAGTGCGTCTAAATGATTTGTACAATTCAGGTAGGGGCAATCCCCCCGTGGTTGCCCGATCTTGATCAGGGGTAGGCACGGGGGCGCTACCCCTACAAATCCTTATGAATGATTTAGACTTGTATTTTACTTTAAACTTCTTCATCAACGATGAGAGCACCTTTAGTCATCATTTTCTGAAGATCAAGAATACTCATCATTTTATCCCCATAGGGTGCAGTTCCTCGGAGATACTCATCATTGGTATAATGAATTGCTGTAGGGACGGGGCTGATATCTAAAGGATTTAAGTACATGACATCTAAGACTTCATCCACTACAATTCCCGCGACAATATCCGACACTTCCACCACAATCGCTTTTCCTAAAGATTCCATATTCCCCATCGGCATATTCAGAGCATTCCGAATATCAACTAAGGTTAAAATTTCTCCTCGTAAATTCATATTTCCGACAATATGGGGGGGAGTACAAGGAATAGCTGTCACTTTACGAACGTCCGTAAATTCCCTTACTAAATCAAGATTGAAACCCAAAAATTCACCATTTAATGCTATTACCGCGAGGGGAATTTTACTGCGAAGAAAATCTTGATTTTCTTCCTGTTTTCTTAAATTTGTAGCCCTCTCCCGAAAAATGATTTTTTCTTCCGGGGTGGCATGGGGACAGAAAACTGGATGTTCTAAAAATTTCTTAGGAATCGTGACTTTTTCTTCTAACAGATCCATCTCCTCGAAATCAGAAAAATTTTGAGAATTTTCCGATCGCGCCCGCCGCGAAGTTTTGCTCAAATCTTCTTCTTCTTGAGAATATTTAATTAAAATTTTCGGATCGAGAATCATTACTAAACCGTCATCTATTTGCAAAATACCTCGAATAAAATGATGGGATTTAGTCGGCAATTCTCGTTTATAGGAAAGGGGGGATTTGATCGTGTTTTCCTCAATCATTAACACTTCTTTAACTTCATTAACTATGATCCCAATGTGAGAATCTTCCGCCGAAATGGTAATTACACTATCTGTAATCCTATAGTCATCAGATTGATATCCGAAACGGAGATTAAGATCCATGACAGATAAAAATTCTCCCCGTACATTGATCGCGCCGACAATCTCATCGGGAGATTCCGCGATGGGAGTTAATTCCGGTAGCAAGAAAATTTCTTGTACAGCCAAAGCTTCCACTCCATAAAAGGAATCATGTTGTTTAAAAATCAGATAAGGTATCTTTTCCATAATTGTTGCTCACTTCAAATTATTTTTGTAAAACTTTTTCTAGATAGTTTAACATTTCCCGTACCTTCAGATGACTTGGATACCCGAGAAAACTATCGGGGGGTAATTTCTGCACGATATCCCACGCGATTCTATACATCTTTTGCGATCGCTTGATATCCTCCTCGCGTTCATAAATATCGCCTAATTTAAAATAGGCGGAAAGGGCCGTCGGATCGAGATAGATAATGCGCTTTAATAAATTTTTCGCCTCTTCTAATTCTCCTTTTTCTTCGGCAATATGGGCCAATAAATAATAGGGCATTTCTGATAAAGGGTTGAGTTTAATTGCTTGCTGACAACATTCATTTGCCTGATTATATTCACCGAGATTTGCATAGACTTGGGCCTTCAGATAATAGGCTTCAAAATGATGAGGAAATAATTTTAGTAAGTCCTCTAGTTTCTTTAGCACTTCATTATAGGCTTTATTTTCAAATAAATCTTGGGCTTCTTCCCATAAGATTACTTCCTTCTTTTGAGGTATTTTATCAGAAGAATAAGTCATCATCGTCGGATGATTTATTTTCGGTTCTGAGGTGAAATCATTGCCAGAATTACTATTTTTAGAATGAGGGATAGCAAAGAGGTTATTTTCTGCTTTGATTGAGTCTAATGGAGAATCCAATAGACGGGGAGCAAATAAGTCCATTTCATCTAAAGTAGAAAGGGATTTTCTGACGTGAGATATTTCACAGAAATCACATTCTCTGCGTTGATAAACAACAGATTCAGGAAAAATTTTAGTTTGAAAATACTCAATATGTTGACCATGAAGTTCGGCATGACCAGTTATTAAATATCCCCCTACTCTCAAGGTATGATAAAATTTTTTCAGGACTTTAGCAATGGAAATAGTATCAAAATAAACAAACACATTGCGACAAATAATTAAATCCATGTTATAAATTTCATCAGTAAAATTAGGAAACTCATCTTGAATTAAATTATTTCGGCGAAATTTCACCATATTACGCAAATCATCATTAATATACCATTCATTGTTTTTCTGAATAAAATGCTGATTTTTTATATGAGAATCAACTTGGCGAAAAGACCAATCACTATATATACCTCGTCGGGCTTTTTCCATCACTTCTTCATTGATATCCGTTCCTAAAATTAACAAATTCCATTCCTGCCAGTCGGGTAAAAGTTCTTTTACTAACATAGCTAAAGAATAGGGTTCTTCTCCCGTGGAACAACCGGCACTCCAGAGGCGCAGTGATTTCGGTATTCCTAATGTCTGACACGCGATTTTTTTGGTTTCAATTAATTCTGGCAATATGATATTATGTAAAATTTCTAACTGACCTTTGTCTCGCCAAAAATAACTTTCTGTCACCGTTAAATGTAAAATCAGTTCTCGCCACTCTTTCTGACTTTCTGGAGAAGGATAGTCTAATAGTTCATAATATTTTTCGGGATAGGATATCTTAAGTGACTTCATTCTTACCCCCAATTTTTGCGAAAAAAATTTGCGATCTTGTGGGCGAATTTGCAAGCCTGTATATTGGGAAATTAAGTGGATAAATTTTTCTAAAAGAATCTCATTCATTGATTAATTTCCCCGTTTTTTTTCATATCTGTTATCTTGGTATTATGACAAATTATGCGTTTTTTTTCAAGATTTTGGACTTCTTTCAAAAAAACGTACCGCGGGGGAGAGGTAAGAGGCAACTCTTAACAGTGATGAAAGTCTGTTCCGGCATGATTTTTTTCATCAATTGTCAACCTCTTTAACCTGAAATTCCCGATAATTATTTAATTTTTCTTACTTGAACAGAGATTTCCGAAAAACTTAATTTTTATTAACAATGATGTCCCATCCCAACATCAACAGGACTTTGTGCTCTGGAGTCACGGATGTGATTAGGTTTTTCTCCTTTAATTTTACAACATTTCTCCTATTTTGACTGACCTCAAATATCATGTCGAGGGGGTAGAACAGGCGGTTAAACTAAGTTCCTGAGAATTGAAGGGGAATTTTAATGGAAAATTCTGTGCCCTGTCCGACTTCTGAGATACATTTAAGGATACCGCGATGTTTTTCCACAACGATATGATGGGCAATGGAAAGACCCAAACCGGTACCTTTACCTACGGGTTTGGTGGTAAAGAAGGGATCAAAGGAGTGATTTTTGACTTCTTCTGGCATTCCTGGGCCATTATCGGAGATACGAATAATCATATATTGGGGGGCATTCAAGTCATTTGTATTTTCTGTTTCTTCTTCGGTCCAATTGTTTTCTGCTTCGCTTCCTATCCGGGTTGTAATTTTAATAATTTGCGGTTCTGGATGATTTTCTAAGGCATCGATCGCGTTACTTAATATATTCATAAATACTTGATTTAATTGTCCGGCATAACATTCGACTAAGGGGATTTTCCCATAGTCTTTAATCAATGTGATTGGTGCTTTTTTTCCATGAGATTTGAAACGATGTTGTAACAAAAGAAGTGTATTATCTAATCCTTCGTGAATATCAACGGGTTTTTTCTCTGCTTCATCTACACGGGAAAAATTGCGTAAAGATTTCACTATTTGATCAATTCTTTCCGTCCCTACTTTCATGGAAACCATCAATTTCGCTAAATCTTCTGTGATAAAATTAATATCAATTTCTTCATAAATGCGTTCGATTTCTTCGATGGGATTCGGGTACGCGTCTTGATACAATTTCAAGAGATGTAAAACGGTTGTGGTATATTCGATCGCGTAGGCAATATTGCCGGATATAAAGGAAAGGGGATTATTAATTTCATGGGCAATTCCCGCGACCATTTGGCCCAGACTGGACATTTTTTCCGTTTGGACTAATTGAGTTTGGGTTGTTTGTAATTGGTGTAAAGTATCGGTAAGTTCTTGGGCTTTGGCTTGAGCTATTTCCGCACTTTTTTGAGATTGGCTATAGAGTTCGGCTTGATCGAGCGCGATCGCTAATTGATCAGTAACAGCCTTTAATAATTCTATCTCATTATCACGCCAAATATGAGATTTCGGATTATTTTCATTAACCACCATTCCACAACAAACCACACCAATTTCACCGGAAATTGTTTGTAATGGTGTTGCTAAAATTGAAGTAAAACCGGCATTCTTTAAAAAATCACGCATCAGGGGTTCTGTCAAGGTATTAACATCATCTAATTTCAGCATTTCTAAATTTAACAGTTTTTCGGTAAACGCCCTGGCTTTGCCGATTACATAATTCCCCACTAAGGATGGTAGCTTCTCATTTTTCGCTTCTTTTACTACTTGCCAAAAACGTCCTCTGTTCCCCGATTGATTTGATAAATATGACGATGAATGTGACTTATTTTTTCCCCCACGATACCAGGAAAATAAACAGCGATCTACTTGTAATAAATTTTGGATTTCTTGCACCGCGGTTTCTAAAATGGTATTGACATCTAGGGAATTACGAATTTGTTTAGTTAATCTTAATAATAAAGCTTCACGGTTAGTCGAATAACGGGCTCGATCTATCCCGATCGCGATCGCGTTCACCACCCATCCCAATAACTCCCGTATTTCTTCGGTAATGGGTTCATTACTACATAGGGCCAAAACTCCGACCAAATTATTTTCTACCATTAATGGATAACCCGCGATGCCCACAACTTTATCCATTTCTTTGCTGACATCTTCCGTTAATCTTGTATTCATTGATGTCGCGACTTTACTAATATAAGGCACTTTATATTGACCAATAAAGCCTACCATCATAATTCCTAAAGGAACGCGATCGGCAAAATCAGCCGTCGGGGGTTGTTCTCCGGCAAAGGCTTGTAATTCCAACAAACGAGTAGCCCGATTTAAAATCCAAATCCCGGCAAAAGTCATCTCCAAATGTTCGAGCATTGCCCTAGTACAATGGTTAAGAATTTGCGGTAAACTATTGCTTTTTCCTAACGCGATACCAATTTCTCCGGCTAAATTAGAAAGACGAGCGCGTTGTTTCAGATTAACCTGTTGCTGTTGACGTTCGGATAAATCACGGGAAGTGAGAACAATAAAAATTTTACCCTGATCATCAAAAAAACTTTGGAAAGTGCTTTCATAAAGATGCCAAGATCCTTGTTTATGAAGCCATCGAATTTCCAGGGAAGGGGTTAAACTAGGATTTTCAATAATTTGGGCAAAAATTATCTCTAATTTAGGAATATCATTAGGATGAATCCACTGAAAAATACTTTGCTCGATTAATTCTTCTGGTTTATATCCCAATTGTTTTTGAATGGAAGCATTTTGATAGGAGATAACGGCATCATGTACTACCGTGATGACATCAGAAATATTTTCAAGTATTCTGCTGAAATTTGGCAGCATCACCGGATCTCCTTGGACTTAATTGAGAAAGGATGAGGTAGTGGGAAGTGGGAAGAAGGAAGAAGGAAGTAGGAAGAGGGAAGAAGGAAGAGAAGAGGGAAGAAGGAAGAGGGAAGAAGGAAGAGGGAAGAGGGAAGAGGGTTACTTATTACCTATTACCTATTACCCATTACCTATTACCTATTACCTATTACCTATTACCTATTACCTATTACCTATTACCTATTACCTATTAC
>JBEDKD010000461.1:0-4552 GCA_041172365.1 Cyanobacteriota bacterium
TTCCTTATAGCACCCGCCAAGACGCTTAGGACAAAAAAACGCCCCATCCCCACCCACCTATTCCCAATTAATTCCATGTAATTCGTGGTTGGGGCCTGTTGATGGACATTATTAGTGGGGTGGGGCGGGTTTTTGGAGGTTATTTGTTCGTGGGATAAATTCGGGTTAACCCGCCCCTAGAAACCCTAATTGGGGGTGGGGATCTTTCGCCCACAAATAAATATACCCAGCCCAATTATTTATAAACTCCCCGCGCAACCGCGATGCCAAATTGTCCTAACTATCCGGGCGACTGCTATATCTGGTTTTCCCCAACAGTCTCTAAGAAGAAACCCGGTTTCTTTGGTTTGTGGGTGAGCGCGATACGGTTTCTCTGAGAAACCGGGTTTGGAGAGATATCTGGTTTGAGGGAAAAGTCCCACCAAAGAAACCCGGTTTCTGGGCTAAAACCTCACAGCCGGATCTAACAATGTCTCCTCTAATTTTCGGCGAACTATCGGACTACAACGACACTCTGTTTGCCAACAATTTACCAGTAATAAATTTCCCTGATAGTATTGTTTGAGAAGAGTTTTTTGTGAGGAATCTAACTTATAATTTACCGGGATTTTTCGATATTCGACCATCAAATCAATCAACTTATCTTTCCATTTTTCACCTTCACGTTTCCACCATTCCAAAAGAATATCTTGACCGTCTTCTGGTTCTGGTAATTCAGCTTTCAGAAGTTGAAACGCTTTCTGCAAGATGGTATTTTTGCTAAATATGTTATCAATATCTAAGGCAAAGCTTAGTGATAACACTTGTTGACGTTCAGGTTTTTGCAGAAAATTTATCACGCGTGATAATAGACGAATTAAAGATAAATCAATCTTTAATTGATGGGCTAAATCTCCCCCCAAACGGTCATCTAAAGCTATAGGGAAATTGAGATCACCATCTAATAATAATGTTAAATAAAACCCTCGTAAGGCAGCTTTTTTATAAGGAACATTCAGGTTATGACATTTCTTCTTGATCGCGATCATGATTTCTGTTAATTTCTTATCATTACTTAACAAAAGATCAACTTGATATTTCATAGCCCTCAGCAAAGTTTCTGCATTTTGCAAGAGATCAACCAGCAACAAAAAAACTTCCCTCCATTGTTGATTATGCACATACACACTTACCCGCATCAAGGAATCATTCAACATTCCTGAATCGGGAATATTTGCCAAATATCGTGCCGTTAAATATTCCTGAAAAGTGAGATGGGAAAAGGAATAAATGCCCTGGGCTCGTTCCACTAATAACCCATGCTGCATTTCTATTGATTTGAGGATCGCCTCACTTTCTTGTCGCAGCATTTCTGGTTCTAATTTCCCTTCTGTCAAATTAGCTAAATAATCCGAAATATATCCAATGACTTCGCTCTCTTCAAAGAAATAATTCCCCGATTCAAAAGTAGAGAACGCGATCTGACTCAATAACTTAATTTTCTGCGTTACTGACAAATTTCGATAAACTTCATCTCGTTGAATTAAACGCGATTCATCCCAACGTACTAAGAGAATAGCTAATCCAACTTCATAGAGTTTAGAGCGTTTACTCGGAAAAACATTCAGAGTTTGAAACACACTAACTAACAAATTTAACAAAATAGGAGTGATGCCTAATTCTCGCAGGGATTGATTTTGTGGTAAGGCTAATTTTTCCATAAATTGAGTGGCTTTTTTTTGCCCAATTTCAGGATTATTACCCGCCGCGACTAAAAACCATTTCTGGGCGAAATTTTCAATGTCTTCTTCAGTAAAATCGGCTAATTCGATAGCAGTAAACCCCGAAATATGATAATTTAATGCCCCTAGACGACAGGTAATAATTACCTGATTTTGATAATAAGTTTCGGAAAAACTGGTGATTTCTTGGATAACTCGCGATCGCGTGTCTATTGTTTTGACTTCATCTAAGCCATCCAGTAAAATTAAAAATTTCCCCTGTTTGAGTAAAAGTTCTAGTTGGGTGCTACTCACTCCTAACTCATGATATTTATTGTGCAGATAAGTGAACAAATTTAACTCTTCGATTTTCTTGCATTCTTGGGCAAAAATGCGGAGCGATATGAACAAAGGAATGCGTAACGACTGTAATTGTTGGCGCATTGCCCGTAGTGAGAGATATTTTAATAGGGTTGTTTTTCCACTGCCCGGTTTGCCTAAAATTAGAAGTTTTGGGTAAGTTTCTACTGCTGCAATGGCCGGATTTTTGGGTGGTGACAAAGAATTTATCAGCGAAACGTCTAAACGATCAAAAGTCATTAATTCTGGTGATTTACTAGCCGAAACACCCCCGTTTAAGTCCGAAATGTCTAGCCAACTTTGACCTCTTAGTTGGAGATGAATTTTCTGGTTAACATAGATATTCTCTAAGGGAACGGGATGACCGCTTTCTAATAAGTTAATGGTGCTACATTGTGCTAAAATGGGCTCAGTTAAACGCGATCGCGCTTCTGCGACGAGGCTATCAATATCGACGGCACTGACGTCATTCGGAGCTATGGTGTCGGTTTCTGTTGCCAAACTATCTGCACTGGGATAAGCAATTTCTTCCCAATCTAAATCCAAACTGTGACAAATGTCGATGAAAATATGACGCTCAATGGGACGACCTGAGAAGAATTTCCAGATTGATTGACGCGTTTCTAACCCAACTTCTCCTGCTAGATATTCTTGGGTCCATCCCTTGCGCTCAAAGGCTTTTTTGGCTTTTTCTTGCCCAGATTTAGATGCCGCCAGTGATCGTTTAGTCATTTTTTTATCCTCTCTTGGGTATTTATACTTACTTTACCGGAGGAGAAAATAAAGATCGGCGATCGAACTGGTCAAAATTTATGATCCTAACGTCCTGTTTGATTGAGTTTGATCTCCCTTACTCAGTGATAGAGACAAGAAATAACTGTGATGGGTTATAACAATAACAAGTGATTGTGATCACCAGTCATCACAATTCAACATAAACCGCAATATTTCTTAACAAAAAGTAAATTTTGATAACATTAAAGTAACAATTTGAAATGTTTTGGAATCAGAGTGCCACTTATGACGAATGACAAAGCAAGAGAAGAAGCCTTAGAGCGATCGCTCTCTATGTTAAGAGCGGCCTTAGACGCGACCGAATCTGGTATTATCGTAATCGATCAACAGTTAAATATTGCCTGTTTTAACCAAAAATACGTCCAAATGTGGGGATTACCCCAAGAGATCCTCGCGTCTAATGACAGAAACGAACGACTCGCGTTTATCGCGTCCCAATTAAAAGATCCCGATACTTTTATTCACGAAGTCTGGAAAATTTATCAGAAACCAGACGCGACTTGTTATGATCTTCTGGAATTAAAAGACGGACGAATTTTCGAGCGTCATAGTCAGCCCACGCGTATTGGAGATCAGATTGTTGGGCGAGTCTGGAGTTATCGAGACATTACCTTCCAAACCCGAGCCCAGGCAGAGCTGCTCCAAAGTGAACAACGCTATCGCCAGATGTTTGAACAAAATCAGGCGATTCAATTGCTGATTGATGCCCAAACTGGCGCGATCGTTGATGCCAACCCCGCGGCCGCGAAATTTTATGGTTATCCCCTCGCCCAACTCAAGCAAATGAAGATGAGTCAAATAAACACTCTCGCGCCGGAACTCCTCGCGAATGCAATGGGTGAAACTTTGACTAATCAACATGAGTATCTCCAATTTTGTCACCAACTTGCCAGTGGTGAATTTCGAGATGTCGAAGTTTATTCCAGTTTCATTAATATACATGGACGACGGCTCCTTTATTCTATCATTCACGATATTACTGATCGCAAACTGGCCCAAGCGGAACTAAGAAAAACCACCGATCAACTCCGCGCTGTTTTAGATGCTGTTCCTGCTGGTGTTGCGTGGATCGATGCTAATTTAAAATATTTGGGAGTTAACCGATATTTAGCTCACAGTTTTAATTTACCTCCTGAGAGATTTGTCGGGGAAACTCTCGGTTTTCTCCAACCGCGATCGAGGGTTCGCGAAAAGTTACAATTTTTTTTTGATAGCGAGGCTTCAGAATCGTTTTTTGAAGTGGATTTACAATTTAACGAGAAACGGCTCAATTATCTGTTTTTTGCTTCTAAATATAGTCAATCTCAAGCCGCGGTTATTGTCGGAATTGATATGACTTGGCATAAAGAAATAGAGAGGGAAATTTTAGAACAAGAAAAACGTCAAAATTTACTCTTATGTGAAAAAAATATCGCTCTGGAACAAGCTAAACAAGCCGCGGAAGTTGCCAACCAAGCGAAAAGCGAATTTTTAGCCATTATCAGCCATGAAATACGCACACCTATGAATGGTATTCTCGGCATGATTAATTTGCTGTTAAATACTGATTTAAGCGAGGAACAACAACATTTTATCGAAATCATTCACTCTAGTAGTGAAATTTTGCTTACCATTATTAATGACATTTTAGATTTTTCTAAAATTGAATCTGGTAAATTAGAATTAGAAAAAAAGAGGTTTAATTTACACAATAATAT
>JBEDKD010000462.1:0-6599 GCA_041172365.1 Cyanobacteriota bacterium
GGATTGGAGGATGGGTAAAAATAGGCTTCCATCAGTGGGGAAAGCCGGTTTTACCCACTGATGGTCCCCGACCGAGGGTTCCGGGCGTTTATGACAGGCTTGCACAATGGAGATTTCCAGTCAATAATAAGAGATTGATGGTGGTCGATGTTCAGATCTTTTTAGTCATCACTTACTAAGCTATTGATATAAATAACAATAAAAGATAATAACTATGACAGAAGCATCTTTATCCATTGCCCAACATTACCACGATCGCACAAAGTACGACCCCCAAACCATTGCCGCCAAAAACAAACAATTAGACTGGCAACAGCAGCCCTTCCCCTTCAAAGAGTACAAAATAGGGGTTTCATTTGACCTCAAACCCTATCTCAAGAAGGCATCTGAGGACTTAAGCCTTGACAAAGATGTAAAGATGTGGCAGAGGTTATCTCGTTTACTGATGTGTAGTTATGGCTTAACGGCAAAGATCCCCACTTTTAGCGGATTTCATTATCTCCGAACAGCCCCATCCGCGGGTGGTCTTTATCCGGGGGAAGTATATCTCATTTCGCGGGGAACAAGTCTCTTACCCGCGGGTCTGTATAATTACCAACCCCGCACCCATTCATTACTTCAATTTTGGGACAATGAAGTATGGAATGCTCTGCAAAAAGCTTGTTTCTTTCATCCCGCGTTAGAGGGTGTTAAACTCTGTCTGGGGATCACCTCAGTGTTTTTCCGCTCCGCGTGGCGCTATGAAGATCGAGCCTATCGACGTATTTTCCTCGATACAGGTCATTTACTAGGCAATATAGAATTAGCTTGTTCCCTCAATGACTATCGCTCCCACCTCATAGGAGGCTTTGCCGATCGCGCTGTAAATGAATTACTGTATCTCGATGGAGAACAAGAAGGAGGCATTACCCTAATCGCGTTAGCAGACTTACTAGAATTAGAACAAAATTTACCTAAAGCCAGGAGCGCCTTAGCCGGAAAAACCCAAACCGAATATCCTTATATCCCTGATGGAGAACTTCTCGGCTATCTCCATCACGCGACAGAAATTGAATCCGAACCCAAGGGGCCGCCTCAGTGGAGTCCCGAAGAAGAAGATCAACTAGAAGACAAATATAATTTTCCCTTCTGTAGCAAAGTTTCCACAATGAGCACTTCTATCTTTTGGGGGGCAAATTTAGAAGGGTTAGAAAATACCATACTAACGCGACGTTCCACGCGTGCCTATAGTGGCGCGAGTCTAACTCTAGGAGAACTCAATGCCCTACTTGACTTTACCTATCAATCTCAGCATTATGTTGACCAGGGTTTAGATGGTTGGCCAGACTATTTCGATCTGAGTTTAATTGAAACCTTTATCGCGGTTTCCGATGTCGAGGGCTTAGAAGACGGGTGTTATTATTATGCTCCCAAAGCCCAAGAACTTCGGCAAATTCGCTTTAAGAGTTTTCGCCAACAATTGCATTTTTTATGCCTAGGCCAAGACTTGGGACGAGATGCAGCCGCGGTGTTATTCCATACAGCAGACTTGAAAAAGGCGATCAGTAAATATGGCGATCGCGCTTATAGATATCTGCATCTGGACGCGGGACACCTAGGGCAACGTCTAAACCTCGCGGCCATTCATCTCCGTTTAGGGGTAAGCGGGATCGCGGGATTCTTTGATGATCAAGTCAACGAAGTCTTAGGTATTCCCTCTGATGAGGCGGTTCTTTATATCACCACTCTCGGAAGGCCTCGCTAGGGAATAGGTTTGCAAGTTCCTCGGAAAAACTTGCACATTTGAGTTATTTTTGAGGATGACTACGAATATGGAATCAATTTTCGATTTAGGGCGGAGATGTACGGGAAGTAGTCCCGTGCCCATCCTACCCCAAAATACCCCTTACACTACTGTGAACCTTTCCAAGACTACGGCAGTCTCCAAGGAGGTGTAAGATGAGTACAATTCTAGTAGTAGATGACCAGCACTCACAGCGAGAGATGATCGTGGATCTTCTCAAGAGAAATGGTTTTACTGTGAGCCAAGCGTCAGGTGGGGCTGAGGCCTTAGAGACAATAGAAACCCAAACTCCTGATTTAATTATCTTAGATATTGTCATGCCTGATGTTAATGGTTTTGAGGTTTGTCGACGGGTGAAAATGAATCCCGCAACCAGTAATTTACCAGTCGTTTTTTGCTCTATTAAGGGAGAAGAATTTGATCGTTATTGGGGGTTAAGACAAGGTGCGGATGCTTATATTGCTAAACCATTTGAGCCAAAGGAATTAATAAAAACGGTGAAACAATTATTGCAACCTTGACATAAAATCAGGTTGAAATCGAACCCTAATAAGTTTTTTTTCATCATCGGATGAAACTCAGGTTAGCCAGTAGATAAAGCCGGCTGTTTCACCCTCTTATTAAATCGGCAAAAGAAAAAGCGATCACTCTCAAGTCAACTAGAGATCCACCGCGCATTATCTTATTGATTAATAATATCAACAGCCTCATCCAATACCTGAAAAAAGTTAAGGATTTTCGTCGATACCAGGGAAAAAACATCCGCTCTGGTTCATTCTTTTATGGGGAACCCCGACAGTTTACCAACACTTTAGGAATGAAAAATTAACAAAGTAGTGCATAGTCCATGCTTTAGGGTACATATAGGCGAAAATACCAAGCCAATAGTCAAGTTATTTCATTTCTCTTCCTTAATCGCGAAATTAAACACTTTCCCAAAGGCACACCATCAATATATTGCTAATTTTATTTGCTAAAAAAATTAAGTTATGATATAATATGGTCAATTATTTGGGATATAGCATTTTTAAATGAGATGTAAATGTGGTACGAGAGCCCGTCACAGGCAAGATGCCTGTGCCACAATTTGTACCTCTGAAAGGTCAACACTATATCTGAAATTCTCCCTATGATGATAATGGAGAATATTCTCAAACAGTGGATGATAAAATCCTTGCTGTATTGGTACCAGCAAGGGATTTAGCTAGGTCTTATCCGTGAAAATATTGACCCATTCAAATGAGAGGTTTAAGATAAAATATCAAAAACAAATTGTGGTATATTTTATTTTTTCAGAGGAGATAAACCATGAAAAAAATCCTGGCATTTTCGGCTATTTTAGGGTTATCCGTTGCTTTTCCGGTTCGAGCAGAATATTTACTTCCTGCTAATTCACCTAAAATTTGTGAAGCATGGAATTTGAATTGTACTAGAAAAACACAAGGA
The DNA here is from genome assembly GCA_041172365.1 of Cyanobacteriota bacterium. GTDB lineage: Bacteria > Cyanobacteriota > Cyanobacteriia > Cyanobacteriales > Microcoleaceae > JBEDKD01. Next base: position 3,230 of record JBEDKD010000462.1, read on the forward strand.
GAATATCAATGGGAAGGGACGATTCCTGGGAGTGATAAAATCTTGCTTTTCAAAGCATCTGATTCAAGTTTTCTGAAATTTCAAATAATAGATGGTAAAAACAGTGATGTGAAAAAACTCTGTACACAAGCGGCTAAAGATGAAGGGATACCTTTTTCTTCAACTGTTGCTAATCAGTGTTTGTTGATGATGCCAAGACGTTAAAGCTTGACAAATTAGATGCTTATATCGCGTGTCTAAATGAATTGTGAAATCTTGTAGGGGCAATCCAGAAGTGGTTGCCCCGTCTCTTCCTTTGTGTCCTCTGTGTCCTTTGTGGTTCATTCAAAAAAGTCTATCCTAAAGAGACGGCTCTATGTGAAAATTTGAGGAATCTATATGAAAAGACTATTACCTTTATTGACTTGTTTAATTTTGGGGATTGGGGTGAGCACGATCGCGCTGCTTTCTGTGCAGAACGCGACTCTAGTGTCCTTGAAATTTGTGGGGAGAGAAACCATAGAAATGCCCATCGGAGTGCTCTTAGGAATAACTTTCGGAATCGGCGCGATCGCGGGTTCATGTTTAGAACTTGTTAGTAATATTGAGAAGAGAGAAACAGAGACAGTGGAAAGATAATAAACCCAAAAACAGGCATCTTGTCTGCAACCCTTCCCACCTAATCACGCATCATTTACGATGCCAATATCACAATATTAAAAGATGGGTTAAATAGACATCTCCTAAAAATAAGGTAAAAGGCAGGCAGGATGCCTACCCTACAGTAGTTTGAGGAGATGTCTATTGATAAACCAGGTTTCTCAGGCTTAAGTTGACAAATTAAGGTGGAACACAACCCCCATCACTTCCGACTTGCCAATTCTAAGATGTGGGAAAAAATATTGCTTCATTGTCCAAGTAGTGGGATGATTATGGGTAATAGCCCCAGGGCAGTTTCAGTATGGACTCAGACACCCCCAGGGGTCTCCCTAAGTCCAGAAATCTCTCACACAATTTGGCATATAAACACAATTATGGCAGTTGCAACCCAATCCCTCCAAGAACTTTGTATAAACTCTATTCGTTTTCTCGCGATCGACGCGGTACAGAAAGCTAACTCTGGACACCCAGGCTTACCTATGGGCGCGGCTCCTATGGCCTTTGTGCTGTGGGATCGCTTTATGCGCTTTAACCCCAAAAACCCTAAATGGTTTAACCGCGATCGTTTTGTCTTATCCGCGGGGCATGGTTGTATGTTGCAATACGCGCTCATGTACCTGACGGGCTCCGATTACGTCACCATTGACCAAATTAAGAATTTCCGTCAATGGGGTTCCATGACTCCGGGGCACCCCGAAAACTTTGAAACCCCTGGGGTAGAAGTTACCACCGGTCCCCTAGGTCAAGGTATTGCCAATGGAGTTGGTTTAGCGATGGCCGAAGCCCACCTGGCCGCCCGTTTCAACAAACCCGATGCCAAAATTGTTGACCATTATACCTATGTCATTTTAGGCGATGGTTGCAACATGGAAGGGGTTTCCGGTGAAGCCTGTTCCTTAGCTGGGCACTTAGGTCTGGGTAAATTAATCGCGCTTTATGATGATAACCATATATCTATTGATGGTTCTACGGATATTTCTTTTACGGAAGATGTCGGTAAGCGCTTTGAAGCCTATGGTTGGCACGTTCTCCATGTGGAAAACGGTAATACCGATTTAGAAGCAATTGCTAAGGCGATCGAAGAAGCTAAAGCCGTTACGGATAAACCTACCTTAATTAAAGTTACTACCATCATCGGCTATGGTTCCCCCAATAAGCAAAACTCCGCGGGGGTTCACGGTGCGGCCCTAGGACCTGCGGAAGTCGCATTAACTCGCGAAAACCTGGGTTGGACTTATGAACCCTTCGTCGTTCCCGATGATGCTCTTAACCACTTCCGCCAAGCCGTGACTCGTGGAGCCAGTGCCGAAGCCGAATGGCAAGAAACCCTCGCGAGTTATCAGGCCAAGTATCCCACAGAAGCCGCGCTGTTTGAGCAATTCCTCAGTGGCAAACTTCCCGAAGGATGGGATAAGGCATTACCTAGCTACACCCCTGCGGATAGCGCGGTGGCTACCCGTAAACATTCGGAAAATTGTATCAACGCGTTGGCGAAAGTTCTGCCTCAATTGATTGGTGGTTCCGCGGACTTAACCCACTCGAACTTAACGGAAATTAAGGGAGAGGGTAACTTCCAAAAAAATCAATATCAAAACCGTAACCTGCGTTTTGGTGTACGGGAACATGGCATGGGCGCGATCTGTAATGGTATTGCCCTCCATAATTCCGGTTTAATTCCCTATTGTGCAACCTTCTTGGTGTTTGCTGATTATATGCGCGCGGCTATGCGGATCGCGGCATTGGCAGAAATTGGCATCCTTTATGTGATGACTCACGACTCCATCGGTTTAGGGGAAGACGGTCCGACTCACCAACCCGTAGAAACGATCGCGTCTCTGCGTGTGATTCCGAATATGTTAGTGATGCGTCCCGCGGATGGAAATGAAACATCTGGGGCTTATAAGGTCGCGATCGAAAACCGCAAACGTCCCACGGTGCTCGCGATGTCTCGGCAAAACCTGGCTAATTTAGAAGGTTCTTCCATTGATATCGTCAGCAAGGGTGGTTATGTATTGTCCGACAGCGAAGGTACTCCTGACATTATTTTGATTGGTACTGGTTCGGAAGTGCAACTTTGCGTCAAAGCCGCGGAACAACTGCGTGCCGCGGGTAAGAAAGTGCGTGTTGTTTCTATTCCTTGCTTAGAGTTATTTAACGAACAAGATGCAGCTTATAAAGAGTCTGTATTACCGAAAGCAGTTAAGAAGCGTTTAGCGGTAGAAGCGGGTTCTAGTTTTGGTTGGAGTCGCTATGTGGGCGATGAAGGCGATACTGTGACGATTGATCGTTTTGGTGCTTCTGCCCCCGGAGATGTTTGTTTCGAGAAGTTTGGTTTTACCGTTGAGAATGTGTTAGCGAAAGCGAAGGCATTACTCGGTTAATTTTGGCTAATTTCTTGAGAGGAAACCAGGTTGAAAGACCTGGTTTTTTTGTAATAAGAATGAACCACAAAGGCACAGAGGACACAAAGGAAAGAAAAGAGAGAGAATGTTATAGCACCCGCCAAGACGGTTAGGACAAAAAAACGCCCCATCCCCACCCTATTATCTCTGTAGGGGCGGGTTAACCCGAATTTCTCCCACGAACAAATAACCTCCAAAAACCCGCCCTACCCCACTAATAATGTCCATCAACAGGCCCCAACCACGAATTACATGGAATTAATTGGGAATAGGTGGGTGGGGATGGGGCGTTTTTTTGTCCTAAGCGTCTTGGCGGGTGCTATAAGGAA
>JBEDKD010000463.1:0-7283 GCA_041172365.1 Cyanobacteriota bacterium
GGGGGTGGGGGGGGGAGCGGGGCAACCACTTCTGGATTGCCCCTACAAGATTTCACAATTCATTTAGACGCGCTATATTTGAATTCGCGATCAGGCAAAAGTTAATTAAAATGGTGGAAAATGTAAGAGGGAGTCAATCACAGATTTTGCTTGAGAAATTCGCACCTCATGAGCACCACCCACAGTGATATAATTTTTTTTCTTTTGTTCTAAAATATCAATAAACCATTGGTGCATAGTCAATCGCCAAGATTCACTTTCTCTTGTCCCATCTTGAACAAAACCGAAATCAGGTTCAGTCAAAATATAAAGATTATAATCACGAGAATCTGAAATTGCCTCAACTTCTGGACTATCGAAACCTAAATAACGACGATGCCAAATATAAGTAGCTAAAGCATCAGTATCACAAATTACTAAACGATTAGCTTTCAGAGATAAAGCATCTTCCCAAGCGATTTGTCCTTGGGCAATTTGGACAAACTCATAACTCTCCCATTTTTCGGGATAGGGAGTAAATCTTCTTCCTTCCCAATAGCACCGGCCATATTCGGGTATCCAAACTGTTTGATAATATTGAGATAAAGCTTGAGCTAAAGTAGTTGTTCCACTAGATTCTACTCCTAAAATACAAATACGTTTAGCAAAATAGGCTTGAGCAGGTGGTGTCAACATTTGCCAATTTTGTTCTAAATTTGCACGCAATTCTGTTCCTGAAATAGGAAATTTTATCCGATGTAAATCAATTATTTTCTGCTGACAACCCATGAATTTAGCCCAAGGTTGACCATAGGTTTCTGATGTAAATGCGATATCGGGTTTACTCCTTAATATTTCTAATGTTCTTTTTGCCCAGGGTTCGGGTTCTTCTGGTAAATCATCAATTGTTTCAATAATTTCTACATCGGGATGTAAATATCGAATCCACTGTGATCGGACTTTTCCCGAAATCAGTTGTGTGTTTTTATAACAAACAATTACGATTAAATGATCTACCTGTTTCTTCGCTTCGTTAATCAGATAATTATGTCCTAAATGAAACGGATAAAATTTACCAATAGTTACACCTAATGTCATAGTTTTTGTTCCCTTTCAAGATTTCGGAAATAGATTAACCCTTTCACTGCCATTAACCAAAAGATAGCATACAGAAAACTGGTAAAATATAATCCTCTGGAAATGTAAAGGGGTACATAAATTGTATCCACTAAAATCCATAAATACCAGCTCTGCACATAACGCTCCATTAAATATAATTGAGCTATAACACTACCGATTGTAGTCACAGCATCCCAAAATGGAGCGGCTCCATTGAGAAAAATTAAAAGTAAACGCAGTAGATAAACGCCTAATAATCCCGTAATAATACTGAATATAAACCTAGATGTGGCTATTCGAGTTACTGGTTTTTCGGTTTGATTTTCACCCCCTTTCCGCCAAATCCAAATAGCTTGAACACTCGTGATAAAATAAAAAATTTGAATACCTACTTCTCCATAGAGTTTAACTTGATAAAAAACTATCCCATAGGTGATAACTCCGATTAAACCTAACCACCACCCTAAAATATGATTTTGTGATAATAACCACACACTCCAAGCTGAGAAAATTACCGCGATCGCCTCCAGAAAAGTTAAGGGTAATAACCACACTTTTTGTAAAGACATGATTAGTAACAAAATACTCGCACTAATCCCAATTAAATTAGGCAGTTTTAATAATTTATTCATCGGCTCAACCGCAATTTTTTTCATCATTATAACATCCCTATCCCTTTTGATTTGGGGTCCTGATGTCCCCTCCCGTTTTTACCCAGCAAGCCACGCGATCGCGTCTTGTGTTTTGCTCCCCTTATCACAACCTACAATATTTTTTTCTTATTTCATAAAATGATCGGGAAATTGCTGTTTTAATGCTGGGATAAGAGGACAGGGTTTTTGATATTCTAATTGGTTTAAATTATTCCAAGAAAAAGGGCCATTCTTTTCCGCAGACATCCATAATAATTTTTTTGCTCTTGTCATCGCAACATATAATAAGCGATATTCTTCTGCGGTTTTTAATGCTTTCGCGTGTTCCCAAGCTGTCTTGACATCGGGGATGTTATTTTTTTGATGTAAACGCGATCGAATTTGAGCCCTCGCGACTTCCTCGAAGCTAAAGTCTCCTAAAAATTTCTGATTTTGTAATACCCATGACTCACCCGGAATTATCTTAGCTTGTAAAAATGGTAAAAATACATAATCCCAATCTAATCCTTTGGCTTTGTGCATGGTAATAATGGTTAATTGACTTTTTTTGGTATAAAGTTCTTCATTCCTGTCCTCTTCTATATTAACCGCTGAAAATCTTTCGGTGTTGACAATTTCACTTAAATTTGTTATGATGTTATTGAGGGAATGACTCCCCTTTGTTTGTTTGACTAAATGATCGGCTAATTTATCGGTGGTGGCTAATTCGGTTTGATCATATTTCAGTTTTAATCCGATAAAGGCAATGAGTCTATATATCGGTAATTCCAGTCTGGCTTTTAATAATTCACAACACCAATAACGACATTTTTTCTCGTTTTCCGACTGGGGCGGATCGAGAGGGACTGGATATAAAAATTTCTCGCTTTGAGTCGCGATCGCGTTAAAATCTAATTGTTTAGGAATAACATCACGTTGACTCGCGACAGTTAACGCGGCTTTAAGAAAATCGGGAGAATGGGGACGCTCAAGAAATTGTAAAATCGTTAAAATTTCTTTGGGTACTTGAGAATAACGCTCCATTTCTCTGACTTCATAAATCATAACACCAGACTTATCTAAACCCTCTTTAAGTTGACAATTTTCCTCATTATTGAGATATTCAGCAATAAATTTTCCGTGGTTATTATTCCTGACTAAAATCGCGGCATTAGCTTCGGAATTTTTGCTAAATAACTCCTGCACTCTTGCCACAATTAATTTCACAGAATGATAAATATCATCGGGCTCATAAATTTCTAAGCCTAACCCTTCTGGTGCGGGGTTAGCATTAGGTTGAGGATCGTCTTTTGCCACAGGTTGAATGGTTTGATATTCCAAGGGTGTTTCTATCAATAAATCTACCCTAGTTTTATCTTTCCAAAAATCACGATTCACCCATTCTAACATAAAATTTGCGGCATCAATAATAATGGGGGTACTGCGGCCGGCTTCTGCCATTGTCGCCATTTTTTCTTGTTGGAGACAGTCTTGACAAAACTTTCTAAAATAAATGGGATCGGCGGGAGTAAATGTGGAGTTAATGGCTTGATTAGGATCGCCTACTCGAATAATATTTTGGGTGTTTTCTGGGTTATTAACATCTGTTGCGAGAATTTCTAAAAGTTCTGTTTGTAGGGGGGATGAGTCTTGGGCTTCATCTTCAAATACGGCAAATATTTGCTTTTGCCATAGGGTTTTAATTGTGGGATTTTTTAAGACTCTTAACGCGCCTAATATCATATCGTCATAATCTATAAAATTACGGGATTTTAATAGTCTTTCATAATTCTCATAAAGTCCCGCCGCGATCGTGAGAATATGATACTTATCACCTGTAATAGTTTTACTAATTTCCCATAAATCTTGAGGAAATAAACCGGAAGACTTGGCTTCGTGAATAACAACCATCGCTAAATTGGGTAAAACTTCGGTGCGTAAAACTGAATGACGACGTAACCTTTCGGTTTCTTCCTTATCAAATCCTCGCCCTTCTAATATCCGTTGATAATGAATGGGATTATTAATAATCCATTGTTCGACACAAATACGAATTAACTGATGACTTTGAGTAAGAGTCACTAAAGTTGATGTTTCTAAATTTAAGCCAGATAACTCAGGATGACGGGCGGCTATTTGTAAAGCTAAACCGTGTAAAGTATGGACAATAAACCCGGTTTGTGGTAAATTTAATTTATCCAGATTTTCACGGATTTTATTTTTAATATTCGCCGCGGCAGAACGGGTAAAAGTAACAATTACTAATTGATTACGACTGTGTAATTTATAACGATAAATAGTCAAGGCGGCTGTGGCGGCCATTCCCGTTGATTTGCCCGCGCCCGGAACCGCAGAAACGGCTAATTTGCCCCCCTTCCAGTCGGCCATTTTTTGTTGTCCCCTACGAAGGGTACGATAAATTTTTTGACTCTCGATTTCCGGGTTATTGGGTTGGGAAACGGAGAGAGAATTGGCATCAGATGAGGGGTTTGGTGGTGTGTCGATGTCTTTATTCATGTCAAGTCGTGATCAGCACAAATAGGAGATTAATAATATTATAAACTATTGAGGGGGGTTCGCGATCGCGTGATAGGCTCATTCGTCCGAAAATTTTTCGATGACTTCTCCCTCAAGAATACAATAACCCCAATGGGGATTTTTCTGCGCTAATTGTTGGGCATAATTATATTCGCCTAATAGACACAATTCGACTAATAATTGATAACCCTTTTCTTTTTCTTGCAACACTCGTTGATAAGTTTTTTTTTCCCTTTCTCCATCTGATAACATATTTCTTTCTTTTCCTAAAGGATCAATATTTGCTATTTTTTCCATAAATTTATACTCCGATGACAATATCCTTTTTTTCCGGTTCATTACATTATAGTAGGGTAGCATTAGCCTGCCATTGATCCGATTTTTCCCAGATATCTATTACTTCTTATAGTAAACCTAAATGAGTAGGGGTAGTGCCCCCGTGCCTACCCCTCCTAGCCCCCTGCACGCGCTGGATTGGGGGGGGAGCGGGGCAACCACAGGGGGATTGCCCCTACAGGATTTCACAATTCATTTAGACACGCGATATATCATAAAATATAGAGTCGGGGCGGGTTTACTGAAATTATGGCTTCTCGTTTAAGATATTGGCGAACCCGCCCCTACGCAAATTATATGTATTTAATCGGACTTGATATTACCAATTACCTCTTACCCATTACCCATTACCCATTACCCATTACCCATTACCCATTACCCATTTTAAAATGGCATCATTTCCACAATTTCCCCATTTAAAACTTCATAACCCCAGTCGGGATTTTCTTCAATTTGCTTTTCAACTAACCTGCGCCCTAAGGGTGTTTTATACAAAGCTTGTAATGATTCTAAACTGGGAATTTTGATCTCCTTATCTGATTTTTCCTCCTCCAGTTGGGGTAATTCTTCATTACCCGGTAATAAAGAGAATTGGGGAGAAACCGCGTCTAATTTTTTCATTACACTTTCTTTCGTTACAGTCGGTTTATCGCGAAAAGATGACGGTAAATAAGGGGTTTCGACTCCCAGAGTTTTCGCTTTCATCGCGTCATCGGCAATTCTGTCACATTTCCTTAAAAATCCTTCCCATAAATCTTTCCCTAAAATGGGATTTCTTAAGTCGGCTCTGGCTTTAGATACGGCGGCCTCTAAGGGTTCCCCTTTGTGTATATAATATTGAATACGCTCTTCTTCAAACGCGGGATAAGGCACGCCTTTTTCTATTTCCCAATCTCGTTTAATTTTTTGACTTTCCCCCAAGGGTTTACCTGCGATAAAGTCATCCCAATAAGGTGAAACTATCCCTTTGGTAATACTATCAATAATTTTAAATACCCAGGCTGAGGAATTTTCATAACCTTGGCTTTTGGCATACTCTAATAAGGCTCTTTGAAACTCCTCAAATTGTTCTCTTGACTCCCAGGGTCCACTAAATTGATAATGGGGGGTGACAGATACCGCGATCGCGCTTCTTGGAGAGCCGAAATATTTATCTGTTTTGATGGGTGCGCGGGTTGGTCGGTTATTGAGTTCTCTATTAGAATTAGATAAGGGATGATTAGATAATTTTTGCTCTAGTAATTGTTCTAACCTATTGACATTAACGCGAAACTCGATTATATTAGTATTAGTAGTAATGTTTTCCTCAAGGAGCGATCGCGTCTTCAATTCTCCGCGGGCAAATTCCAACTCAGAGGAAGTTAAACCCGTAGAGAAAATAATCTCATCAAGAGTTTTTCTCACCCAAAGGTGAGGCGAATTAAGTTGAGACTGCCATTGAAATAACTGCCAAAAAAGAATAGAAGCCGTCACCCCCCCCGTAATAGGAGAAAGTTGCGGATAATAACTTTGGGGAGTCCCCAAAAATGCTAAAAAATCACGAAAATTCATAAGGAAGAGGGAAGAAGGAAGAAGGAAGAAGGAAGAAGGAAGAAGGAAGAGGGAAGAAGGAAGATGCAATAAAATGAATGGGTTTGTGCAATTAAGAAAGTCCTAACGTTTTCGCGTACCGCGATAGTTTTTTGTAGGCTAGATTAGGAGTAAGAAGGGCAATATCCTGGGGATATATTACACATTGGGATTAAAAATTATAATTAGAGATAAGACAGACAGTAGGGAGACGGCACTGCCGTATCCCAGCCGTATCCCAGGGAGACGGCACTGCCGTATCCCTACTAGCCCAACGTCACACCTCATGTCAGAATAAAGCACAGAAATTATTGCGTTAGAAAAGCAACCATGACTATCAACTCCAAGTTACAACGGGCATTTGATACAGGTAGAGCCCTCAAAATTATCAGCGGTTTAACCAACTTTGACGCGGCGCGTGTCTCCGCGACAGTAAAAGCGGCCGATCGCGGTGGTGCGACATTTGTAGACATCGCGGCGGAACCCACCTTAGTCGAAATGGCACGGAAATTAACAAATTTGCCCATCTGTGTTTCCGCGGTGGAGCCGGAAAAATTTGTCGAGGCAGTCAACGCGGGTGCTGATTTAATTGAAATCGGTAATTTTGACGCTTTCTATGCCCAAGGCCGTCGTTTTGAGGCCCCCGAAGTCCTAGAATTAACCTATCAAACGCGCGCGCTGTTACCTAATATTACTTTATCTGTAACAGTTCCCCATATTTTAGAACTCGATCAACAAGTCCAATTAGCGATCGACTTGGTAAACGCGGGTGCTGATATTATTCAAACCGAAGGTGGTGTTAGTGCCGCTCCGATGCACGCGGGGACTTTAGGGTTAATCGAAAAAGCAGCCCCTACATTAGCCGCGGCTTATGAAATTTCTCGCGCCGTTTCCGTACCCGTACTCTGCGCGTCGGGTATTTCTAATGTTACAGCACCCCTCGCGATCGCGGCAGGAGCCAAAGGCGTAGGCGTAGGCTCTGCCATTAACCGTCTCAATAATGAAGTCGCGATGGTAGCCGCAGTTCGTAGTTTAGCAGAAGCATTAGAAACTGTTACTCGCTCTTCCCTTTACGCGTAAGTTTTCTAATGGGTAATGGGGACTGGGGAC
>JBEDKD010000464.1:0-11094 GCA_041172365.1 Cyanobacteriota bacterium
CCAGCGTGCCGACCCCTTCACGGGACCGGGGAGCCGGGGGGGGCAACCACGGGGGGATTGCCCCTACAAAAATATTACAATTGAAATAGGATTGCTATAAATTTTGTATCCCACAAAAAAATAATCCGCTTACAATAAGCCTTCTAAGCGACGGCGCATCTGCTCCAATTCACTTACCGACATTTCGGACTCCTCTTGAAGAATTTTCTCAGGATTGTCCAGGGCCCAATCGAGATCCTCAACATTATTTTCGGGAGGGAGGACCAAAGCGCCAGAGGGGATCAATTCCCAATCATAGTCCGTGTCATTGCAGAAGTCCTTGATTTCATCATCATCAATGCCTTCAACATTAGGCACGGGAAAGTCTTGGGCTTCCAACATCAACGCGTAACGAGTGGCATCATCTTCTGATTCAAACATGATGACTTTATTGCGAATGAAGGAGCCATCGCGATATTGGAGGGTATGAATACCCTCGTTTTCCGTCCCCGGATTGAAGATTAAGACAAATACTCGCATATCCATAAAACTTATCCGATACTTTTTAGCTTACTCTCGATCGCGCTTTCTGTCTTTGTTTATTTCGAGGTTGTCCAATCTCAATACCCTATAATTTTGACTGGAGAACAAGGTGATGATTCAATGAAAATAGCAATTACAGGCGCGACGGGATTTGTCGGGAGTCGTTTAGTGGAACGACTCCATGCAGAGGGACATCAAATTTTGGTATTTACCCGCGATTTAGTCAAAGCTCAACGGGTATTTCCCCAATCAGCTTATCCCAATTTAGAGATTCTGGTCTATACTCCCACGGTTTCGGGGCCTTGGCAAGACGCGATCTGCGGTTGTGATGGAGTGGTAAACCTCGCGGGAACTCCCATCGCGGAGGAACGATGGACCCCGGCACGGAAACGGGAAATTATGGAAAGTCGCCAAGTGACAACGGAAAAGTTAGTGGAGGCTATTGTCAAAGCTAACCCCAAACCTTCGGTTTTTGTGAGTGGCTCCGCGATCGGTTATTATGGAACCAGTGAAACCGTTACTTTTGAGGAAAGTAGTCGCCCTGGGGATGATTTTTTGGCCGATGTCTGTAAAACATGGGAAAGTGCGGCCGAACCTGTTAAGACTGTGGGCACTCGTTTAATTATTTTCCGTTTAGGAATTGTTTTAGCCATCGGAGGCGCGATACGGAAGATTTTACCCGCGTTTAAATTATTCGCGGGGGGACCAATCGGTAGCGGTAAACAATGGTTTTCTTGGATACATCGCGATGATGCTGTCAATTTAATTATTTATGCCTTAAGTGAAACATCTATGGAAGGGGTATATAATGCTACCGCGCCGAATCCGGTGAAAATGGCAGAATTTTCTCATGTTTTAGGAGAAGTATTAAATCGACCCGCGTGGTTGCCAGTACCCGCGATCGCGTTAGAATTAATGTTAGGAGATGCCTCCAAAGTGGTATTGGAAGGGCAAGAAGTGTTACCGAAAAGGACATTAACTTCTGGGTTTAAGTTTGAATATCCCAAGTTAAAGGAAGCCTTAGAGCAAATTTTTTCTACTCCTTATTAGTCTTATCTTGTCACAATAGGGCAGGTTTATCAAGAGGTTTACAATTGTGTATATCCGCCAAACCCTGCTCCTATTGCTAGAGTCAATAAACAATTTTTCTGATACTAATTCACAAAAATAATGATATTTAACTGCTAATTTTGTGAGAAAATGGTGCTATTATAGCTTGTTTTTATGAACCACAAAGGACACAAAGGACACAGAGAAAAGAAAAGAAAGAGAAAGTTAATATCGTGGTTTTGGTCGTTTTATTTAACCATTAATTAAGATATATTGTCCTCAATTTGATCGAGGATTATCCCATTTTTACACAGAGTCCGAACGGGAAATAAAATTAACAACAACCATGAGGAACAGGTTGGGGTTATTTTTCCTAACTATAAACCTATCCGATTTCGTTTTCTCTATTAATTTTCTCTCTGTTTTCTTTCCTCTGTGTACTCTGTGCCTTTGTGGTTCTATTTTTTGCCTTTGATAATGAGGCGAATGTCCCGGTAGCGCGATCGCGTTAGAATTAATGTGAGGAGATACCGGGTTTCGACCTAATTACCACCTAATATAGCTTTTTGTCCTTCCGGGGATTTTGTGTCACCTAAAAAAATTTTGACCGCGGTATTAGGCGGTTTTTTATAGACATAATAAAGTTGACGTTTAAAGGGATAATTTTGCGTTCCGGGCATGATACCATCAATAGGAATTGTCCGTACCGTTTGCTGATTGACAACTTGAGCAAATGTGGCATAACCGATCCCATTATTTCCTAATGCTCTTAATAACAGTGTTGTGGTATCTTTATCCAAGGTTTTAATATTGGGAGTTTTGCCAAAGTTTTGCTTATTCAAAACTAATTCTCTAAAATTTTGATGAGTCCCACTAATGGCTGGGCGATTAATCACTTGAATGGGCATCGAAGCACCGCCAACCGCCGACCAATTCGTGATTTTTCCCGTAAAAATTCCCACGATTTGATCGCGAGTTAAACTACCCTTAAAAGGATTCATTTTACCCACAACTACAGCTATTTGATCTGTCGCGATCGCGTGTTCAACTAAACCTTGAGTTTTTTCTTGGGCAGTTAAAGGTCGAGAAAGGGCGGCTAAATCAATATTTCCGATTAATAAATCTTGGATTCCTTTGTCAGATCCCTGAGCTTTTGTGTCGATTTTCGTCCCTGAATACTTCTTTTCAAAACTCTGCTTGAGGTTTTGATTAATTGTCACCATGCTGGTAGCACCATTAATTTTAATAATAGTACCTGGGGGAACCGAAACCGGAACTGTAAAAGACACCACATTAGGGGAAACAACACTTGGAATAGGCGCGGATGGAAGTCCCCCATTGGGTGTGGGTGTCGCGATCGTGGTATTAACAGAGGGTGTCGTTTCTCGCTTAAAAAAGTACCAATAACCACCGCATGAAAGTGCGATAAAAATCAAAAAAAATACAATGGGATGAGTGCCGCTTTGTCTTGCCATAAATTATTTTTTCTTTTATTTTAAACCTGTATAAATATTATATATCATTCTTGACACGAAACCCGGTTTCTTCGGTTTCTTGGTTTGGTGTGGTAGAAACCGGGTTTCTTCAACAATCTTCATGTTAAACAACAGATAACTGTGAAAAACCGGGTTTCTTGTGGTAGAAACCCGGTTTCTTCAACAATCTTCATGTTAAACAACGATAACTGTGAGAAACCCGGTTTCTTGTCTGGTTTTTTTGTGGTTATCAATCCTCTAATTTAGTTCCACAATTTTGACAATAGTTAGCTTTTTGATCGTGGATTGATAACCCACATTCTTTACACAAAAAATCGACTTGATGGGATGTTTTTACTAATTGTTTAATTAAATCCCCTAATTGCCAAGGAATTAACGCGATCCCTGTTAATATCATTACAATTGTCAGAAATTTACCCGCCTGTGACAGGGGCGTAACATCTCCAAACCCTACTGTTGTCATCGTTACTACGGAAAAATAGACCGCATCTAAAAAAGTATTAAAGTTTTGGGCATTGACGGGATGTTCTACTTGGTAAATTAATCCAGAAAAAATAAAAATAATTGTTAATAGGGTGAAAATAATTCGGGCAAAAATAACACCATCTTCGCTCGTAATACGAAAAATGGAAATTTTTAATTCCAAAAATCGGATCAATCGTAAAAAGCGAAACCAGCGTAACAACCGGAGAAAACTAATATTAACAGTTACCAGAAAAAAGGGTAAAATCGCCAGTAAATCAATGATGGAAAATAAGCTAAAAACAAATTTTAGTTTGTTTTCTGCACAGACAAATCTGACTAAATATTCTAAGGAAAAAATAATGACGATCGCGGTATCAAGGGCTTCTATTTCCTGGCGAATATCCTTCGGTAAAGGGTAAGTTTCGGCGACAAAACAGGCAGAAGAAAGTAAAATTAATCCGGTTAAAATTAAGCTAATACTCCGTCCAATGGGTGTTTCTATATCTTCGAGGTAAAAAGCTATTTGTTTTCGGGTTATTAACATAGGTAAAATATCGGAAAAATTAGCAGAATTTCTATATAACTTACTTGACTTTCTTGATACAGGTGATTTGTCCAAAAAATCGACTCAGGAAGGGGACTTGGGAGTGAAAAATCAAGAATTTTATAGCACAAAATGGCAATAATGTCAAGTGCTATTAAGTCCACGGAGCCCCACAGACAACACGAAAACCGAAGAGGCTGAAGCGGGTGTCCGGCGCACTATTGAGGCGAAGGGCCAAACGGCAACGTCGCGGAGCATTGAGCCACGAACCACCGCGCAACAGCCGTGATCTGTCATCATTTCCCAGGTTGACTAAAAAATTAACCGGGTTTTGATAACGATTATCATTATTTTCTTCATCCCAGACACTACCATCGGTAGGCGCTTCTTGATAGTTACCGTGCCAAGGATCAGCACACCACTCATACACATTACCGTGCATATCGTAAAGCCCAAACGCGTTGGGTGGAAAACTGCCTACCTCTGTCGTTTTTTCTCGATATTTACCTTTCGGCGCGATCGCGTAGGTTTCGTTGCCGTTATAGTTAGCTAAATCAGTGGTAATTGTTTCCCCAAAGTGAAAGGGAGTAATCGTACCCGCGCGACACGCGTATTCCCACTCTGCCTCACTGGGTAAGCGATAATTGCGTCCTGTTTTTTGAGATAATCGGGCACAAAATTCAAGGGAATCGTACCAGGAAACGTTCTCTACAGGTCGGTTGTCACCTTTAAAGTAAGAAGGATCTGGATCTAAGTCACGTTTAATTTTAGGCAATTTCGTGACGGCTTTCCACTGTGTTTGTGTCGTGGCATATTTACCCATAAAAAATGGTTGAATTGTCACCTGATGTTGCGGTTTTTCGTTATCAGAGCTTTCGGCTTCAGTTGTGGGCGCACCCATTGTAAATGTACCACCAGAAATATAAACCATATCGAGGGTGACTCCGTTTCCTATATCTTCTTTGAAACTGTACGCGAAGTGTTTTTGGCGACTGATTTCTAAGCCTTGGTTGTTCACTGTAATCACATCATAATTAAATAGCTTAGGCGCATCACTCAAAAGTCTTTTGATTTGAGGTTCTTTTCGCTCTTTTAAAAGTTGATACGCGGCAAATTTCATCTCGATTAAGGGATTTTCTCGCCAAGCTTTAATGACAATATCTACACCCTCTTCTCCATAGTTTAACGCGTCTTTCAATGCCGCGATTTTTACCTCTAGGGGATTGGCATCATTCAAACGGGCTTTCACTCCTTGAATGCCTCCTAAAACCGCGGCATTTCTAGGCGTGTTTTTCCCCCCTAAAACGGCATCATCTTTTCTGGGTTCATTGGGTTGATTAATATTCATAATTTTCTCCTTCTTTCTATATAATATCTCATTCGAGTGGCAACGGCCGCGGGTGTTATACCTATTCCGAAAAGTGTAGCTACATATAGCACGGGGTATCGGTAGGGACACGGCAGTGCCGTGTCCCTACTATTAGAAATTAGGGTTATACTGATTGGCAGTCTCTTTTTTTTATGTGATAAAAAAGTTTTTATCACAGTAAGTAAATCAGAAATATCATTCTGAGGAAAACGGTGATCAGAATGACATTTTAAGTGGTTTTGCCGGAGGTTTATTAAATAACAGACAGAGTGGAACTGAGCTTTTTAGGGGAGTCAAGCAGTTCTACGTCTGAGGCCGTTATTGCCTTACAAACTCCCTTCATTCACGTCGGTGTATTTATAGTTGTAGAACTCTTTTCCAGTGGCTACGTTGATTATCGTCACCCGTGCAGAATCGCGATCGTAGATAACCCGAACCCGTCCGTCTGAACCAATAAAGGTATTGCCAGATGTGCGGGTGAGAACGCCTGAGAAGTTGAACTCGCCTTCTGTAATCCGAACCGCGATTTGGTTGTTATTTCGTCGGGTCATTTTGGTGACGGGAACGGTTGAAGGGCGACTGGGTGCTGGTTTGTTTGTCTGATTATGGTTGGAACCCATATCCCAGTACACATAAATTGATTCATTCGTGAGGCGATAAATCTGTCCTTTTTCGCCTAATCCGGCTTGCCGATAGGCGGCACGATTATTCTGATCTTTATAGTTTCCGGGTTGATTGCCCACTGGGATTAAATCATAGCGTTTGCCATTCTGTAATTGAATACCAACTACTCCCTGTCGTTGGGAAAAGGTACAGGGACCTGAAGAGGTGGCGCGATCTTCCCCTTTGGGATAAACATCACACCGAGCTTTTACGGTGTCAGCTTTGGCTGTGACGGTAATACCTACAGACGCGATCGTTAGCGCTACAGTTAAAAGAGTTTTTGAAAATTTCATCTTGAGCAAATCCTCCAATTGCAAAGTGGTAATAATGGAACGGAAAGTAAGAGCGATCGCGAACTAATTCCCAATTAAAGCACTCACCACCGTACCAACAGTATCACAAATAATGGTACTCATTTAGCTGTTTCATTCCCCATTATCAATCTTAAGACCTAACCCCCTTGCCCCATTCCCTTGTTGGAAATGGGGAGTAATTAATAGTATTAAAAATCCCACAGATTTAATAGTAATAAGTCTTCTACCTCACATGAGATCGAGGGGTTAGGGAAGAATTAACATAATTTTTATCGGAGAATTAAACAGCCCTGCTTGTTAAGGTAGGAGGGAGCATCGCGAATTTGCAAATATATCCGTAGGGGCGAAGCATTCCGGCAGGTAGCCTATTGGTTATAAGTAGGGATTGATAGCCGGAATGCTTCGCCCCTACAAAATTTTTTGAATTATAAGGGTTTGATTTTTTTTTATTCTAGGCTATCTCTCTTATCAATCTTTGTCAATAGGGTTGGGAATATCTTCTATTTTATGTTATACTATGTGGGAGTGAGTAGGTTGGGTTGAGCAACAAAATCGCGGTTTTTGGGAAAAACTCAGCACTCAACCCAACCTACGGTTATATTATGATTATTCCGCCAAATTTTAACTGTTTAAGTGCTATGACTACTACAACAAAAACAGCTTCTTTTTCTTCTGTTTATGGCCCGGTAAAGTCTTGGCGTTATGGTCGATCGCTGGGGATTGATCCCATTGGACCGGTTTCGACTTGTTCCTTTAATTGTGTCTATTGTCAATTGGGCGAAATTGAACAAAAAAACCGCGATCGTGCTCTTTTTATTCCCACGGCTCAAATCCTCGCGGATTTAGAACATTTTGCCCCTTGGGATGTCGATATTATCACCCTCAGTGGTAGTGGTGAACCTACACAGGCGATTAATTTAGGGGAAATTATCTCCGCGGTGAAACAACGGACTAAATGCCCTGTTGCTGTTTTAACTAACGCGACTTTATTAGATGATCCTGAAGTGCGAGAAGCTTTAAAGATCGCGGATAAAGTTTCGGTAAAATTAGACGGGGTTTCCCCTCAACAATTACAGGGAGTTAATCGTCCCGTTGCTGGAATAGATTTGACCAAAATGTTAGAGGGAATGTTAGACTTTCGACGGGAATATCCGGGGGAGTTTGGCATTCAAACGATGATTTTATCCCGTTGGCAAGATACGGTAAAAACTGAATATATCCGTTGGATGCAATTGTTATCACCCGTGGAAATTCAATTAAATACTCCTACTCGCCCGAAGCCTTTAACTCGTCAATTAGAGGGAAGAGGTAATCATAGTCCCGAGGATCGCGGTTATCCCGTGCGAATGTTTAAGTGTTTAAGTCACGATCAGTTACAGGAGTTTGCCACAGAAATTACCCGTGTTACTGGTATTTCTGTGAGAATTGCTCCTGTTTAAGTTGAAAAGTAGTGCAGGCTTCTAGCCTGCTTTCGATCCCCTCTACGAAATTAACAAGCAAATACTCAAGTTATTTAATTTCCATTCCTTCGATAGACATCTGGAAAAAATCAGTAGAAAGGCAGGCAGGATGCCTACCCTACTATAATGGAAAGGCAGGCAGGATGCCTACCCTATTATAATGAAAAGGCAGGGTTAGCCTACCCTATTATAAGGAAAAGGCAGGGTTAGCCTACCCTACTATAATGGAAATTTTGAGCAAATTTAGCTGATTTTAAGGAAAAGCTTGCTGGGGTTTTCCCCAAATAATACGCTCTTGTTTATAAACCACCATACCTGGTTTTGCTCCCTTGGGTTTATACACATACTTCGGCTCTGTATAAACCACAGGCACTTGCTCACTATGACGTGCTTGACTATAATAAGCCGTTAAATTCGCGGCAAATTCTAAATCATTATCTTCGGGAACTGTCCCCGGTTTCAGACGTAATAACGCGTGACATCCGGGTATTTCTTGGGTATGAAACCATAAATCATAATCTCCCGCGATCCGAAAACTTAGTAAATCATTTTGACGATTATTTCTCCCAATTAATAACTCAAAACCACTGGGACTTTCATAATGATAAAATTCGGTTACTTGATTCGTTTTATCAGGACGATAGTTCGGATCTTCGATATACTTTTGCTGGATTAATTCTTCTCTAATTTCCGTTAAAGTTTTGAAGTCTTCCACGGTTTGATAGGATTCTAATTGTGATAATATTGTCGCGACTTGCTCCAGATAATAAATTTCTGTTTCCACTTCCTTTAATAAAGGTTCCACCGCGAGGCGAGCGCGTTTTAGTTTTTGATGTTGTTTATAGAAACTTTGGGCATTAAAAATGGCATTTTTTTCGGGATCGAGGGGAATCGTTACGGGTTCATTCGTTTCAAAGTCCGCGAGGATAATACTTTTCATTCCTACTTTCCATTCATGGAGATTCGCCATTAATAAGTCCGCTTGGCATTTATATACCTCAGCGCGATCGCTTTGTTGTAATTTATCTTGAAAGGTATTACGTTTTACTGTCAATTTTGCGATAATATTAGACAATTTTTGCGTTAATTGATGGCGCAGTTGGCTAAATACTTGTTGATTGACTAAAGAGGTATAATAACGGTTAAGTAAATCTTGAATAGACACGGGAGGATCTCCCTTTTCCCCCTTTGACAAAGAGCCATTTTGCCAATTAATAACACTATAACCTTGGGGGGTAAAATGAGGAGAAAAATCAGCCTTTTCTAAGGCATTTAACCATCGTTGCCAATGTTGATATAATTTATCCCAATCTGAAGAGGTGAGAGTATCTGTAGATTGTTGAGGATCTAAATTGGCTGCTTCTATCATTGATAATACTAGAGCCGAACTTAAACCTCGATAACTTTTCAGTAAATTTTTCCGTAAGGCTCCTGGCACTAAACTAACTCTTTGTTGCCAACGCTCTTGAGATTCATTTACACTAGGAATAGGATCGGTTAATGAGGGGGGAAGTTCATAAGGTTGTCCCGTAAGAATAGGGCGAACACTTGATTGTTGAAGATTGACTTGATGAGCACAGGTAACAATTTGATTGTCTTGAGTTGCCAGAATAACATTACTATATTTACCCATAATTTCTATATAAAGATGCCAAATAATATTATCCCCCGGACGTTTGGCAAATTGTAAGTCAAAAACTCTCTCCCAAGGGCTGACTTCCGCGATCGCGACTAAGGCAAATCCTCCTAATTGATGTCGTAATTGTTGACTAAAAGTAAAGGTATCAGCAACACGGGGAGGCGGATCTCCGATACAAAGACGAGCGGCTTGGGAATGCCAACAAATATCTAACCAACCTCTTTTTTTAAGGGTTCGTAAACCCAGGGAAATTGTAAAACGATCGCGCTGATAAACTTGTTCAAGACGAGCGGGAAGCCAAGTCGCACGAATTTCATGACAAGCCGCGGTTAAAGTAGTAAAATCAACAGGTTGCATAATAAACTACCTCTTGTATGAGAAAGATAATGACCTTTTTATTGTATCGTGATAGAAGACAGAAAATTTAACTAATTTGTTTTATTGATTCATTATGGATGTACAATTAATTAATATCGGCTTTGGTAATATTGTTTCGGCTAACCGGGTGATCGCGATCGTCAGCCCAGAGTCAGCACCTATTAAACGTATTATCAATGATGCTCGCGATCGCGGGCAATTGGTTGATGCTACCTATGGGCGTCGCACTAGGGCTGTAATTATTACAGATTCTAGTCATGTGATTCTATCAGCAATTCAACCGGAAACCGTCGCGCACCGTTTTGCGATGGGTAAAGATAATCTCACACGGGATGATTAAATAATTCCTTGTCTATTCTTATCAGGAAATTGACTATGCTAAATACAGGTAAATTGATTGTTTTAACTGGTCCAAGTGGTGTGGGAAAAGGTACTTTAGTCAAGGAACTTTTATCCCGTTATCCTGATATTTATTTGTCCGTCTCTGCCACTACGCGATCGCCTCGCCCAGGAGAAATCAACGGACAACATTATTATTTTGTCAGTCGTGCTCAGTTTGAAGAAATGATTACCACGGGAGAGTTTTTAGAATGGGCTGAATTTGCGGGTAATTGTTATGGTACTCCCAAAAAACAAGTGCAAAATAGAATCAATGAAGGGAAATTAGTCTTATTAGAAATTGAAGTGGAAGGGGCGCGACAAATTCGTGACTCTTTCCCTGACGCGTTACGCATTTTTATATTACCCCCTTCTTCCGCAGAATTAGAAAATCGTTTGCGTGGCAGAGGGCAAGATTCCGAAGACGCGATCAACCGTCGTTTAAAACGAGCCCAGGAAGAAATCGAAGCCGCCCATGAGTTTGATTTTCAAGTGATTAATGATGACTTAGAGGAAGCATTAAAAAAATTAGAAACCTTGTTATTTTAATATCATTTATCAGGCTCTCTCTTTTCTTTCCTTAGTGTCTTTGTGCCTTGGTGGTGAGACTTTTACTTATGTCTTCTTCGAGGGTGATATGCCCAGAAAATTAACCACAAAGACACTAAGACACAAAGGGGGAATTTTCTCGACTCTGGGGGATGATATTCTTTCTCCAGTATCTTTCGTGCCTAGGTGGTGATACTTTTACCTCTGTCTTCATCAAGGATAATATGCCCAAAAAATTAACCACAAAGACACCAAGACACAAAGGGG
>JBEDKD010000465.1:0-3737 GCA_041172365.1 Cyanobacteriota bacterium
CATCTTGCCTGCCATTGAGCCGATTTTTCAACTACTGTAGGGTAGGCATCTTGCCTGCCATTGAGCCGATTTTTCAACTACTGTAGGGTAGGCATCTTGCCTGCCATTGAGCCGATTTCTACCAGATGTCGATTGATAATGCCGAAAGTGAACATTAAAATCAAGGAGACAGGGATGGGGATGAATTTAAGGTAACGGATGCCGCCAAGTCTGAGAAAAATTAACCCGAAAAAAAGACTCTTTCCCAGGATTAGACATCTCTCAAAAATCATGTCAATCGCAGGTTTAGCCTGCGCCGCAATGGTTGTTGGAGATGTCTATTAGTAAGGGTCCTTGGGAACACATTCAGCAAATCTTCTCAGAGCAATTCTCTATGAAGAAATGTGCAGAATTATTGAGCAGGCTCCTTCACCTTCTCAGCAGAATTCACCGCGACGATCGCGCCTTTACTTAAAACCTGTAAAGCTCCTTGATATTGAGTATCCGCCTCTGTACCCACTTGAAAACGACTAATCGAATCCAGGGAAATCACTTCATCGGGCATAATCCCTAACTTATTAATATCCGTATGATTGGGCGTTTCATACTTCGCGACAGTCACCGCTAAACCCGAACCATCGGATAAATCAAAAAGAGATTGAATTAAACCTTTACCAAAAGTTTTTTCACCCACCAATAGAGCTCGTCGATTATCTTGAAGAGCACCCGCGAGAATTTCACTAGCACTAGCCGTCCCCTTATTAACTAATACCACTAAGGGAGCATGAGTCATCGCCGGTCCAGACGCGTCAAAACTACCGATAACCCCTTGACGATTAACCGTATAAACAATCGTACCGGAATCTAACCACAAACGCGCAATATCAATCCCCGCTTGTAAAAGTCCCCCCGGATTATTGCGTAAATCCAAAATATAGGAATCAGCCCCCTGTTTTTCCAGACGGGTAATGGCTTGGGCGACTTCTTTAGTGGCATTCGCGCTAAATTGAGATAAGCGAATATAACCGACATGATGATTATCGGATGTCTCGCGTAAGTCTGCCCAGACAGGATTTAAAGCAATACGATCGCGCACCAATTGAACATCTTCTTCTATTCCAGTGCCATCACGCAAAAGAGTGAGAGTAACAACAGTACCCCTGGGGCCGCGCATTCTCGCAGCCGCGTCATCTAAAGAGAGATTTTGAGTAGAAAAACCATCAATTTTGAGGACGCGATCGCGAGGGCGAATCCCCACCTTATCCGCGGGAGAACCCTCCAAAGGCGCGATCACCGTCAAAACGCCCGTATCAGGATCAAGGGCAATTTGTAACCCTACCCCCGTCAACTCACCCGAAGTATTAACCTGTAAACTGTGATATTGGTCAGGACGCATCAAACGGGTAAAAGGATCATCCAGATGGGCCAACATTTCTTTAATCGTAGTATAAGTCTCCTCACGGGAGTTAAGAGGTTTACGAATCGCCTTTTCCCGAATCGCCCACCAATTTTGATGATTAAAGGTATCGTCTAAGTAGGCATGATTAACAATACGCCAAGCTTCATTTAAAAGTTGTTGTTCCTGCGTGAGAGCCCAAGCCGGAGAAGACAACCCACCCAAGACTAAGACAACAGGTAGGAGCAGTAAAAGAGCAATTTGAAAAAAGCGTTTTTTCATTTTCATTATCAGGATTAGGACAGGAAAAACAGACAAAGGTGTGGGCCCCCAGGCGGGAAGACACCCCATAAAGATTTCCCTGGAACCATCCCTTGATAAAAATATGTTACATTTTGTGAAGCAAAGGTGAAGTGGAGCCGGTTGATAAACAGCAAAACTTCCACTTACCGTAAGACAGGGTTTTCTTAGGACCCCCTTATTGGTAAAATAAACATTTATCGGCAACATAGTCACAACCCCATCCCAAACATACCCTTAAGGAACCCAATAAGCTTAAAGGGAATAGAAAGATGGGACGGCTCTAAATAGACATCTCCAAAAAGTATGGTAGGGTAGGCATCCTGCCTGGCCTTAGACCATATTTTTGAAAGATGTCTAATCCGCGTCAAGTGCTGCCCTTGAGAGAAGCGGAGCATTTTGGGGTGAATGTTTAGTCATTAACCCAAAAACTCCTGACTCACTCAAAAAGGCAACACAGACAAAAATCGAGAGAAACCTGGCCAAAGGCCAAACAGTAAACAACCGCAATATTCTTTTAGGAATTCTGGCTTCATGTTTTCTAAGCAGATCACCGAATCCAAAGCCTACAAGTGGTTTGATGAACGCCTTGACGTTCAAGCCATTGATGAGGACATCACCAGTAAATTTGTCCCTCCCCACGTCAATATTTTCTATTGCTTGGGCGGGATCACCCTCGTTTGCTTCCTGATTCAGTTCGCGACGGGATTTGCCATGACATTCTATTACCGTCCTACGGTAACAGAAGCTTTTAATTCCATCCAGTACATTATGAATGAAGTCAACTTCGGTTGGCTGATTCGCTCCATCCACCGCTGGTCAGCCAGTATGATGGTGTTAATGATGATTCTGCACATCTTCCGGGTTTACTTGACGGGTGGCTTCAAAAAGCCCCGCGAGTTAACTTG
This sequence comes from Cyanobacteriota bacterium, assembly GCA_041172365.1. GTDB lineage: Bacteria > Cyanobacteriota > Cyanobacteriia > Cyanobacteriales > Microcoleaceae > JBEDKD01. The sequence continues at coordinate 2,584 of JBEDKD010000465.1, forward strand.
GGTGACTGGGGTCATTATGGCAACGATTACCGTTTCTTTCGGTGTTACGGGCTATTCTCTGCCTTGGGATCAGCTTGGTTACTGGGCTGTGAAAATCGTGTCTGGTGTTCCTGAAGCGATTCCCGTTGTGGGCTCTTTAATGGTTGAGTTAATTCGTGGCGGCACCAGTGTCGGTCAAGGAACTCTTACTCGTTTCTATAGCTTACATACCTTTGTGTTGCCTTGGTTAATTGCAGTGTTTATGTTACTGCATTTCTTAATGATTCGTAAGCAAGGCATCTCTGGCCCGTTGTAAGTTTAAGTTACGTTGGAAGCCCCTTGCCTTCCCATTGAAGGCTGAAGGCTTTTTAAAGACTGCCTCATTCAGGAGAACCTTTTAAGATGTCTATCCAGAAAAAACCGGATCTGAGCGATCCCGCCCTTCGCGCTAAAATTGCTAAAGGCATGGGTCATAACTATTATGGTGAACCCGCTTGGCCTAATGATTTGATTTATATTTTCCCCACGGTAATTTTAGGAACGATCGCGCTTTGTGTGGGTTTAGCAGTTCTGGACCCCGCGATGATTGGGGAACCGTCGAATCCTTTTGCGACTCCCTTGGAAATTTTGCCAGAATGGTATCTCTGGGCATCGTTCCAAATTTTGCGTGTTCTTCCTAATAAGTTATTGGGAATTGCTGGGATGGCATCGATTCCTCTGGGATTGATGTTGATTCCTTTTATCGAAAGTGTCAACAAATTCCAAAATCCTTTCCGTCGTCCTGTTGCGACCGCGGTTTTCCTCTTCGGCACTTTTGTGACGATTTGGTTAGGTGTTGGTGCGACTTTCCCTATTGATAAGTCTCTAACTTTGGGTCTTTTCTAAGGACTATTTGTTTGATTTTTGTAGCCCGTGGGTTTCCTGGGAGTCTGTACTCAGGGGGAATCTACGGGCTAATTTTTTGTTTGAACTGAGATGAAAAGAGGCGCGATCGTTTTTTTTTTGAAACCGCTCCTAAACGCTCCTAAACGCAGATGTAATTTGATAATTTATGATATAGCACCCGCCAAGACGGTTAGGACAAAAAAACGCCCCATCCCCACCCTATTATCTCTGTAGGGGCGGGTTAACCCGAATTTCTCCCACGAACAAATAACCTCCAAAAACCCGCCCCA
>JBEDKD010000466.1:0-5789 GCA_041172365.1 Cyanobacteriota bacterium
GTTAGAGAGAGAAAAGTCATTGGGTAATGGGTAATGGGTAATGGGTAATGGGTAATGGGTAATTAATAATTAACAATTGACAGTTGACAGTTGATAATTATTCATTGTTAATTGTCAATTATCAATTGTTAACCCTCTTCCTTCTTCCCTCTTCCTTTAGAGAGAAATTTGACTGATCGCGATATTTCCTGAAAAACAAACATCAACATCAGTACCCGGAGTCCGATCGCGCTTCCCATATTCTCCGATATAATAAAATTTGTCACCTTCAATCCGATATTTCACGGGTAATGGTTGGGTTGATGGTTGACAAAAAATAATCTCTGGCTCCGGTAAATCGGCTTGTAAATGAGTTAAATTAACATTCCAAAATGTCCCCGGTGTTGGAGGGATTTTGATTAATTCTGCTAAAATCCGAGTAGTCCATTGCGTGGCTAAATCCCAATCAATTTGAAGGGGTTTTTTAATCCAATGAGAAAACCCGATCGCGCTTATTCCGTGCATAGTCGCTTCTCTGACAGCCGCGATCGTACCAGAAAGATAAACATCTACCCCTAAATTTCCCCCCGCATTAATCCCAGAAAGCACAAATTTAGGAGCTGGGGAAAAATGGGTTAAGGCAAGACGAACACAATCCGCGGGAGTCCCCCCGATCGCGTACTCAAATTCACTACGTTTTTCCACATGAATCGGCTCATTAGTCGTAACTTTATGGCCACATCCTGATAATTCTTCTTGGGGAGCAACAATAACTATATTTTCATTAATATTGAGATTTTTAACCGCCTGAAAAAGTGCTTTTATTCCGGGTGCATCAATACCATCATCATTAGTCAATATAAAAGTCATGGGTAATAGGTAATGGGGAATAGGGAATGGGGAATAGGGAATGGGGAATGGGGAATAGGGAATGGGCAATAGTGTTGTAGGGTGGGTGAGGTGGCGACTATTGTGATCTCAAAGAAAATTAAGATAAATCTCCACCTCACCCACTGCTTAAGCTATTTTACTTGGGGAGGATGAACCCATATAATGACTCTGGTATTAGCAATTAATTATTGCTTTTGTCCAAAGAACTTTCGGGCTGATAATAAACTTTTCCGCCCGTATCAGGGACAAAATGACAAGTCTTAAAGGACTGCCAAAATGCCTTAATAATGGGGACATCAGATTTACGATAATAATCACCTAAAATCGGTTTAATCGCTTCCGTAGCTGTTTTTAAGTGATAGTGGGGAATGCTCAAAAAGATATGATGCAAAACGTGAGTTCCGATATTATGATGGATTTCATTAATGAATCCATAATCGCGATCGATGGTAGATAACGCGCCTTTTAAGAAATACCAATCTTTGCCACGATACCAGGGAATATCCGCCTCAGTATGGTGTAAATAAGTTACTAAATCCAGCCAAACCAGAAAGACTAGATAAGGCATGAAATAGTATTTAATAAACCACATTACACCCCATTGATAGGTGAGAACTGCCAATAAACCAATCATGCTAAAATAACAGATGCTACTGGTAATAACATCCCATTTTTCTGAGGGTTTAAAGATAGGACTATTGGGATCAAAATGGGAAGACTTTTCCCGCTCCGGGGAACCGTTAAATAAGTAAAGGGGATAAACAATGAGTAAAAATAACCCGAAACGGAGAAATTTCTCCAACCCTGTCATATTCCGATATGTGCTTTCGGTGACGGGATACCAACTTTCATCGGTGTCAATATTCCCTGTATTTTGGTGATGGGTTCGGTGACTAATGCGCCAACCGTGAAAAGGTACTAAAATAGGGGTATGAGATAAATGACCGATGAGATTATTCAGCCATTTATACTTAGAAAATGAACCATGTCCGCAGTCATGGCCGACTACAAATAAAGCCCAAAACATGGTTCCTTGCATCACCCAAAAAATAGGCCAGAAAAACCAAGAGTCTAGGGTATAGGCCACTGCATAGAGACTGGCAATAATGGATGTATCCAAAAAGAAATAAAATAGCGATCGCGAGGTAGAAGGGACAAAGCATTCGGGAGGGATCGCGGCTCTTACTTGTTGTAATGTAAAGGGGAGTTCGCCTCTGCCTTGAGAGACATCAGTTTCGACAGTCGAGTTAATCGGTAGTGTGTTCGAGGTCACAAGTATCCTGGGCTGACGATAGACAATGGTGTTTATTCTACCCTGAAAGGAAAATAAGTAAAGCGCGATCGCGGCTTTTTTTTTCTGTTTTTTTTTGGTGTCGGGAGAGTCCCCTATAAGGTATAATGGAAAGAGCTATGTCTTTTCTAACAATACCTTCGCCAAACCTAAAAAACGATTTTTAGGGTTGTTGGGTTGACGCGGCAAACCCAAGAAATGCCTTGGGTTAAGTATCGCTCAACCCAACCTACAAAAATGGCGAAGGTATTGTTCTAAGAAACCGGGTTTCTGAGCCTGTTAACTATCTTTAATAGGCCGCATGGTGGGGAACATAACTACATCGCGAATACTTTGAGTATTAGTTAAAAGCATCACTAAACGATCAATTCCTATCCCCATTCCGGCACAAGTAGGCATTCCTAATGATAGGGCTTGAATAAACTCTTCATCCATCGGATGTGCTTCATCATCTCCGGCATTTTTCTGGGCTAATTGTTCCTCAAAACGTCTTCTTTGTTCCTTGGGATCATTTAACTCTGAAAACCCATTAGAATATTCTGTGCCGTTAATAAATAACTCAAACCGTTCGACAAAACCAGGTTTATTACGATGCCCTTTCGCTAAGGGACTGACTTCGACAGGGAAATCAATAATAAATGTCGGTTGAATTAATTTCGGAGCAATTAATTTGTCAAATACGGCATAAAGCACATATCCTAAACTCTGTTTTTCTAACTGAGAAAGATGTAAACCTAATTTCTCAGAAGACGCGATCGCGTCTGCCAAAGTCAGAGTGTCAAAATCTAATCCAGTGTCATCTTTAACCGCTTCCACCATTGTCTTAACTTGCCAATGTTTCCCCGTGAAACCCGGATATTTTTCACTATAATCATAGGAGCGTTCTAAACTAATCTCAACCCCCTGATATTCCATTTCTAAAACATCCCCAAATACCACCTTAGCCCCCTGACAAAAGACATCTTCCACCACCCCTAAAATATCAAAATAATCAGAATATGACTGATATACCTCTAAAGAAGTAAATTCCGGGTTATGGGTACTATCAACCCCTTCATTACGAAAAACTCGCCCTAATTCAAACACCCGTTCAAAACCTCCACAAACAGCCCTTTTCAGGAATAATTCAGGAGCAATTCGTAAATATAAATCCACATCTAGGGCATTATGATGGGTAATAAAAGGACGGGCCGCCGCACCACCATAAATCGCTTGCAAAACCGGAGTTTCAATCTCAAAAAAGTCGCGATTAAACAAATAATTACGAATACTTTGAATTATGCGACTGCGTAACTGAAACCGCTGAAGAGACGCGGGATTTCCCGCGAGATCCATCTCACGATGACGGCGACAAATTTCTGGCTCATTGACTCCATAATATAAATCAGGAAAGGGAATAGTTGCTTTTGATAAAAGCGTTAATTCTTTGACTTGGAGGGAAAGCTCACCCCGTTGGGTACGACAGGCAATTCCGATCGCGCCAATAAAATCCCCTTGATCGAGTAACTTTTGAATTTGTTTAAAACTTAAACCCGTTTCACCAGTAACTAATTTCTTCTCGATTTTTAGTTGTATTTTTTCCGTAGCATCTTTTAAATCAATAAAACAAATACTACCACTATCACGCTTTGAAGTAATACGTCCACATATTTGAAATACCCTTTCTTGGGGGTCACTTTGCGAATTTTCCAGGGCATTTTCCGGTTGACTAAATAATTCGATAATTTGCTTTGTCGTATGCGATCGCGCATAGGCTTGACTCGGATAAGGTTCAATTCCTAACGAGCGCAAATCATCGACTTTTTGAGCACGAGCTTTTATCTCACTTACCGAGCGAGCTTCTGCTTCACTTAATGCCATTGGGAGACTCCTTTACAATCATAAACATTTCACTCTAACATAAAAGTTACCTATTTCTGAACGCGATCGCAATTTTGGAGAAATCTCCCCGGAATTTCAGGATAAGCCCCCCAGTGCAGATGCAAATAAGACGCGTGAAGTTGAGATAAACCCCATCCTTCCCCGATTCCTTCCCCTATTTTATCGTCATATCTCCAGAGATGATAAAGAGGTGATAGGGGTTCATTTGTGAGACGCGATCGATGAAATTCATGGCCATAAACCTCAGATCCCGCGGCAAATAAAGGACTTTCTTGTAAAACGATTCCCCGCTTATATCCTAAAGTTAATTGTTTACTCATTACCGTTGTTGTCGGTAAAACTCCCACCATTTGCCAATAATTACCATTAAAATCAATAATAGATTCACATAAATACATCAACCCCCCACATTCAGCATAAGTAGGAATATCCGATAATATGGCATTTTTTACATCCCGTAAAACGCCGTAATTTTCGCTTAATTCCTTCGCGAACACTTCAGGAAACCCTCCCCCAAAATATAACCCATTAATATCATCAGGTAAACCTTTATCTTGCAACGGACTCCAGAAAATTAACTCCGCACCTAAGTCTTCGAGTAAATCCAAATTATCCTGATAATAAAAACTAAAAGCGCGATCGCGTGCCACCCCAATCCTTAACCTTTTTTTCTGTTTTTCCCCCTTGACAAAAACACCTTTAGATGGTAATATAAATTCATCTTTTTTCCGCTCTTCCTCTGTGTTCTCTGTGTCCTTTGTGGTTCCTTCATTCCCGAAAAATTGAGTCCTTAAGAGAGGTAAAAGTAAATCCCAATGAAAACAAGTCCGAGCTAAATCAGCTAATTGGTCAATTAAAGGATTAAGATGGGGTAATTCATCCGTAGGAACTAACCCTAAATGACGATCAGGAATAGTAATATTATCTTGACGACGTAACACTCCAAAAATCGGTAAATTTAAGGGTTGTAAAGCATTAGTCAACAATTCTAAATGGCGATCGCTCCCCACTCGATTTAATATTAAGCCCGCGATTTTTAACTCAGGATCAAAAGAGCGAAAACCATGCGCGATCGCGGCAACCGAACCCGATAAACGACTACAATCTATCACCAATAATACCGACAAATCGAGTAACCGAGCAATATAAGCCGTGGAAGCATAAGAATTATCATAAAGCGAATCGGTAATAGGCTCCCCCCTTTTGAAGGGGGTTAGGGGGGGAGCATCCGTTGGGAATCGAACCCCATCAAACAAACCCATAACACCTTCAATAATAGCAAATTCGACATCTTGAATATGACGAGAAAAACAGGATTTTATATAAGATTCAGAAGTCAAAACCGAGTCTAAATTACGACAAGGGCGGCCAGTAACATAACGATGAAACATGGGGTCAATATAATCAGGGCCAACCTTAAAAGATTGTACCTTAAAGCCTTCACGGATTAAGAAGGATAGAATCGCGAGAGTGATAGTCGTTTTTCCCACACCACTGCGATCGCCCGCAATAACAAGAGTCATTAAATCAGTCGTATAAAAGAAGACAATTTAGTATAAAACATTTTTGATCTTTTTCACAATAATACTCCATCCACAATAACCATTTCTTGCCCGATGATGACAAGGTTAGGAAAAATGGGAAAAAAAGGCGCGATCGTCCGGGTATTGTCAACCGATCAAAGAACCTTGAAAAAAAGACAAGTGCAATGTATCCTAAGTACATTCTCGTCACAACCCTATATTTA
>JBEDKD010000467.1:0-3333 GCA_041172365.1 Cyanobacteriota bacterium
ACGTACCCCTTCACTTAAAGGTGTGGTAAACGCGTCAATTAATTCTATTTTACCTCCTAATTGTTTTAATATTACTTTTAATTCTTTTTCTTCTTCTGTTTGCCAATGTCCACGATAAAGAATGGCTAAACCCCCTTTTTTTAAGAAGGGAAACGCGTATTTTGCACAAGTTGTCGCCGCGGTAATTGCTCTTAAAAACGCGATATCATAAGAGCCTTGATGAGGCGGTTTATGATTGATTTCTTCTGCCCTCGCGTTGAGCCCGATCGCGTTGTCTAATTTTAACTCTTTAATAACCTGTTCGACAAACGCGATCTTTTTACGCGTAGAATCAATTAATGTTACCCGACACTGGGGAAACCCGATCGCGATCGGAATACCCGGAAAACCCCCTCCCGTACCAATATCAATCGCGTTTAAAACAGAAGAATTAGAAAGCTCAGAGGGAAGAAAAAAAGACTTCATACCCCGCAAAGAATCCCATAAATGTTTTTCCCAAAACTCCAAAGGATCAGTAATTCTGGTTAAATTTAACGTGCGATTCGTCTCAATAATTAAATCATAAAAATGCTGAAATAACAGTTGTTGTTCCGCCGTCGGTTCCCAACTCAAAGTCTGCTGCCATTCCGCCGTCATTACGGGCAAATTTACCTTTATTGTCTCATTCATTCGATAAATCCTTATATCGCGTTTGCCTCTAATTTTACCAGATCAATCCCCTGTAAAACACCATGATCTAAAGTCCAACCGCGATCGGCAATACTTAATAAATCACTCGCGTCATGGGTAACAACTAATAAAGTCCAATGCTCTTTCAATTTCTTTAATAAATTTACCAATTGTCGTCGCATGGACCAATCTAATCCGGCCGTGGGTTCATCTAATAATAATAAATAAGGTTGACGAATTAATTGTACAGCCAAAGCTAAACGTCTTTGTTGTCCTCCACTTAACGCGTGGGGAGAGGTGTTTAAAGCTAAATGCCCTAATCCTACTTCCGCGATCGCGTCCTTAATTTGTTCGGCACTAATTTCAGGATGTCCTAATCTTAATTCTTCGAGAATGGAACCCCCACAAAAATGTCTTTCAGGAAATTGAAATACTAATCCTCCTAACTGTTGTAGCTCTTCCGATGTTAATTCTTGTTCCCGCCAACAGATATTTCCACTGGTTTTTGTCGCCAAACCTGCTAAAATTTCTAAGAGGGTGCTTTTTCCAGAACCACTGCGGCCGACAATTAACCCCATTTGTTGAGGTGCGAGCTCTAAGTTAATCTTTTGGAGAATCGCGGTTGGACAAGCCGCGGGGTGATATACTAAATTTCTCAGATATAGCATCAAAGTTCCCGTATAAGAGTTTAGTCAATCGACTGTGTTTTAATATACTTTATCTCTGACAGAGGTTCAACTATGTCAAAATTTTCTTCGGCTTTCCTATCTCTTCCTTTTCGTAAGTCTCAAAAGGCGATCGCGTCTTTCCTCAGTTTCACCACCCTCGCGCTTAATTTATCCTTAAGTCCCGCGATCGCGGGGGACCCTTTCCGCACCCAAAAACCCCATAATATCGGGCCAAAAACGGAAGCCGCGTTTAAAGCAATGTTTCAGGATGGCAATTATAAACTCGCGAAAGATTTTCTCACTCAAGCCGTTTCTACGGAATCAAATGAACCCTTAGTTTATGCAATGTTGGCATCTCTATCTTACATGACAAATGATTTATCCGGGTTAAATAGTTATGCCACAAAAACCCGTAAAGTCGCAGAAACATTAAGTCAAACCGACTCCCTCCGTGGAAATATTTATATTGCCGTGAGTATATTTTTAGAGGGGAGTTATTTTCTCGCCAAAGAGGGATCGGTGACAGGAGGTACAAAAGCTTTAGGTAAATTACGAGAAGTATTCCAATATTTAGACAACGCGGAAAAAATTGATGCCAATGATCCCGAATTAAATTTACTTAAGGGTTATATGGATTTACTCCTCGCGACGAATTTACCCTTTTCCGATCCTAATGAAGCTATTAGTCGTTTAAAAGACAAAGCTAAACCTAATTATTTGTCGAATCGAGGGATCGCGATCGGTTATCGAGATTTAAAGCAATATGATCAAGCCTTACAATATGTCGATAAAGCGTTAGGCGAAACCCCTAATAATCCAGAAATTTCTTTTCTGAAAGCCCAAATTTTAGTCAACAAAGGCCGAAATTTACAAGAAAAGGGAGAAAAGAATAAAGATAACAACCGTTTGATGCAAGCTCAAACTTTGTTTCAACAAGCCCAAAAATCCTTTCAAATTGCCACAGCCAAATCAAATCAATTACCCAAAAATCTCGTCAAAGATATGTCATTTGAAATGTGTCGCAATGATACCCGTATCAATAATAAATTAACGATAGAAGATTGTCGAAAACTCAGAACTTCTCTGACGAATATCGCCGGAGAATGGGGCCCTGATCGCATCCCTTCTTTATAATTTAACGTAGGGGCGGTGCCCCCGTGCCCGCCATATCTTAATTAGAAGCAAGAGATATCGTAAAACCGCCCAGCTTCGCCTTTGAGGAAAAATGCCTAGATTCGTAGGTTGGGTTGAGCATCGCGAAACCCAACATCTTCAAAGAGTTAAATATCCCTCACCCCAAGGGACAAAAAATGGCGATTGATTTAATATCTGTAGGTTGGGTTGAGCATCGCGAAACCCAACATCTTCAAGGGGTTAAGTATCCCTCACCCCAAGGGACAAAAAATAGCGCAGGTATTGATTTAAGTTACCGGATTTTTGATATAATGATTGGTTGTATAGCTAAGAGAATTAAAAGTAATGGAAGTCCTATTTCGAGAATTTAATCCTTTTGATGTCTGGATATGGTTAAAGTTTGCTGTCGTGCCTTCGCGGGGAGAACAACAGTATATAGAGGAAGTGTTTGACTCTTGGTTTTATTTAGGTAAATTAGGGGGATTTAATGCGGAAAATATGCAAGTTCAAGAAACAGGTATTGATATCAGTTATATGGATTATGATCAAGAAATAGCTGACGATACTATGATGGCTTTAATGCACAATATGAGCGATGTGCAGTATCAGGGTTTATGGGCTCGTTGTTGGTTTGATTTGGGCACCAGTGACGCGATCGCGCTCGATATTTTAATTAATGCCTTTCAGCAACTTAGTAAGGAATTTGTTACCATTGAACAATTGATTATTGGTGGCAAAAATTCTGATTGGCCCCTCGACGAGCGCGAGCCTGGAGCTTTCGACTACAATGATAATTGACACAAGGAAGAAGGAGGAAGGAAGAAGGAAGAAGGAAGAAGGAAGAAGACTTTACCCATTCCCC
>JBEDKD010000468.1:0-6716 GCA_041172365.1 Cyanobacteriota bacterium
ACCCACCAATTCCCAATTAATTCTATGTAATTGGTGGTTGAGGCCTGTTGATGGACATTATTAGTGGGGTGGGGCGGGTTTTTGGAGGTTATTTGTTTGTGGGATAAATTCGGGTGAAAGAGCCCCTACAAAATCTGTCCTAATAGCCTTGGCAGTTGCTATAACTCTCCCCCCCATCACGTTTTTTTCTGTTAAGTATTGTGTACCAATAAAGGTGGGAAATAATAACTATTTTTCTCCCCTACTTTCGAGGTAAAAACGATCGCGCTTGCTTTGATTATGTGATCACTGGAGAAGAATAGGAACTCCCTATTGCTTGGACGCGCAACCCCATGAAGTTATATAGTGCTACCCTTTGCACCCCATTGACTTTCTTAATTGCACAAACCCTTGATTTTCTTGCATCTTCCTTATGCTATGTTAAACTTACCTATTTTCTCCCTTTTAAGAAATAAGTCATCATATCTCCTTTTCCTTTGATATAAATACTTCCTCGTGATTCTAAGCGATATTTATCTTTCAACATTTTATAAGTATCTTCTGTTAATTGAATTTGATCAGTAATTCCGTGAGATTCCATTCGACTTGCGGTATTTACTGTATCACCCCATAAGTCATAAATAAATTTTTTCGTGCCAATAATTCCCGCGACTACTGGTCCTGAATGAATTCCTATGCGAATACTAACATTGAGACTACTTTCTAACCGAAAATCTGCCATTTCTGATTGCATATCTAAAGCCATTTCTGCAATAGCTTCCCCATGATCAACGCGGGGAGATGGGAGTCCTGAAACCACCATATAAGCATCGCCAATTGTCTTGATTTTTTCTAATCCATATCGTTCTACTAAATTGTCAAATCGGGAGAATATATTATTGAGTAAATGGACTAATTCTATGGGGGAAATTGAGGCGGAAAGTTGGGTAAATCCGACAATATCTGCAAAAAGAACACTGACATCGGAAAAACTTTCCGCGATAATACTTTTGGCTTTTTTTAGTTGATCGGCAATGGTTTTGGGTAAAATATTTAATAATAAACTTTCCGATCGCGCTTGTTCTTCTTCCAATCGTTTGATATAATTCTCCATCATCCGATAGGCTTCATTTCGTTGTAAAAGGTTAATATAACCTTGGGAATGATAGCGAATACGGGCGATTAATTCTACACGATCGGGTAATTTGACGAGGTAATCATTGGCTCCCATTGCAAAGGCATCGGCTTTCATTTTGGGTTCTTCTTTACTAGAAAGCACAATCATGGGAATGTCATGAGTGAGGGGATTAGCCCGAAAAAATCTTAATAATAACAAACCATCTATATCGGGCATTACTAAGTCTTGGAGTATGACGGTAGGTTCAATTTCTAGGGCTTTTGGTATGGCAGACGCGGGATCTTCACAATAATAAAAAGTAATCCCTTCTTCTTCAGAAAGCATCCGACGCACTGCCTCTGCGATCATTGGTTGATCGTCGATTAAGAGAACTTTTATTTCGTGTTCTTGTAACAACGCGATCGCTCCTTGCTCGTGATTTTGCATTGATATTTTTATGTTTATAGGATAGACACAAAAATTTTTTAGGACAATGTAGCCAGGTTTTTTATTAAAGAAGACGCGATCGTGTCAAGGGGTAAAATTTCCTTAGCCGCGCCTAATTCAACTGCGGCTTTAGGCATTCCATAAACAACACAAGTAGCTTGATTTTGAGCGATAGTATGCCATTTTTGGGATTGTAATGCTTTTAAACCTTCACCACCATCACGTCCCATTCCTGTTAATATAACACCAATGCCTTTATTAGGCCAATAATCTGCTAAACTCTTAAAGAAAACATCAACAGAAGGACGATAGGGATAATCACGGGGTTCTTTGGTATATTTAAAGTTTAAATTACGATCTAAGACAAGATGATCATTTGTCGCGGCCATGAGAATTTGTCCGGCTTCGGGTTTCATACGTTCCTTGATTAATTTTACAGGTAATTTAGTTTGAGTATTTAACCATTCTGCTAAACCCGGAGCAAATTCTAAATCGACGTGCTGTGCAATGACAATAGCACCTGTAAAGTTAGCAGATAATTCAGATAAAATTACTCCTAATGCTTTCGGACCTCCCGTAGAAGAGCCTATGGCAATTAGAGGGGGAAGCGTCGATTTTTGAGGTACATTAAAGGAAGATTTTAGTGTAGTATTTTTGCCAATTAGTCGAGAAATAATAGAAATTTTTGCTAATAAATCTGAACCCCCTTCGGAGGGTTTTCCCATCCCTAAAATAGGAGTATTGACAGCATCTAAAGCACCATAACCCATCGCGTCAAATACTTTAGAGGCATTTCCAGTTACGGTAGAGGTGACAATTAAAATGGCACAGGGAGATTTTTGCATAATTTGGCGAGTTGCTTCCACCCCATCCATAACGGGCATCACTAAATCCATTAAGATTAAATCGGGTGTATTTTCTGCACATTTTTTCACGGCTTCTGCGCCATCACGCGCGATCCAAGCAATTTCATAATTAGGAATTGTGATTAAAATGCGTCGCAGCGCTTCCACCGCGATGATCATGTCATTGACAATGGCAATTTTCATCGTTTTTGTCTTCCTTAATGCTGGTTGTCAGGGGGTGACATAAAAAAAGTCACCGTTTCGGGTAATTTTGAGAATTATAGCATTTTAGCATCAAAAATAAACCCGGTTTCTGCCTTGGGGATAGAAATAAACCCGGTTTCTGGTTTCATACCTTCGCCCAACCTAAAAAAGGATTTTTATGGTTGTTGGGTTGAGGAGCGCGTTGGGTTTTGTGCTCTTCAACCCAACCTACAAAGAAATCGCGAAGGTATTGTGGTTAGGGCCCAATTAAATCAAGTACCGCGTTTAAGAGACTATCATCATCGAAACTACTTTTGGTTAAATAATAATCTGCACCTACTTCTAACCCTCTAATTTTGTCTTCTTGTCTGTCTTTGTAAGAAACAATAATCACAGGAATTGATTGATATTGAGGATGATTTTTGATTTGAATTACCAAGTCTATACCATTCATTCTGGGCATATCAATATCGGTAATTACTAAATCAAAATAATTCATTTTAATGGCATTAAAAGCTTCAATTCCATTGACAGCAACATCGACATAATAACCATTATTTTCTAATAATTTACGTTCCATTTCTCGCACAGTAATTGAATCATCTACAACTAAAATTCGTTTTTTATTCGGTCCGATCGCGTGGGTGGTTTGGCCAACTTTATTTAGGTATCCCACAGATAAAAGCTTATCAATGGAGCGCACTATATCTTCAACATCAATAATTAAAACGGGTGAGCCGTCTTCCATTAATGCCGCGGCATTAATATCCATAACTTTCCCTAAAGAAGGATCTAATGGCCGGACAACAAGGGCCCTTTCTCCCAAAAATTTATCCACGGCTAAACCATAACTATTGACGCGATCGCTAATAATAATTACAGGTAATAATTCGGATTCGACTTGAGGGGGGGGTAATTCTAAAACTTGATACGCGGGAACTAAACCAATATTTTTTTGAGCATCAAGGGAAAAATATTGACGATTTTCGGCGACGTTTATTTCGCCGTGAGCAATCATTAAAATGCGATCAATGCGGGTAAGAGGAAAAGCATAAGGTTCCCCGGATATCTCAACTAATAAAGTACGAATTACAGATAAAGTCAGGGGTAATTGTAAATGAAAAGTCATCCCTTTTCCCAGAGTGGAAACAGCGCGTAAAATGCCACCGACTTCTTGAATCATACTTTGGACGACATCTAAACCGACTCCTCTACCGGAAATTTCTGTTACTTTTTGGGCAGTAGAAAAACCCGGTAAAAACAAAAATTCCATTAATTCGGGTTCGGTTAATTTTGATGCCATATCAGGGTTTACCATTCCCTGATTAACAATTTTTTGACGTAACTTTTCTAAATCAACGCCTCTGCCATCATCTGTGATAGTTAGAGATAACATTCCCCCGCGATGAATTGCTTCTAATCGAATTATTCCTTCTGGGGGTTTTCCTAGGGCAATACGCTCCTCTGGTAATTCTATGCCATGATCAACTGCATTCCGTAAAATATGGGTTAATGGTGCTTCTAATTTTTCTAAAATATCGCGATCGACTTGAGTGGATTTACCAAGGATTTCTAATTTCACTTGCTTACCCATTTGTCTTGATAAATCTCGCACCATACGCGGAAAAGCTTGCACTCCATCGGCAAATGGCCTCATGTGACTGGCAATTACTTCCCGATATAAACGATCGGATAAATTAGCAGAGCGACGGGCAAAAACTTCTAAATCATTGAGACGCTCGGTTAAAAAATAATGACATTTATTCGCTTGTTTACGCGCACTATCGAGATAATTTTTTGATTTGTGACTAAGAGAAACATCGTCTAAGGATTCTTGCAAGTTTTCTAATAATTTATAGAGTTCGACTTGATGATGTCTTAATTTGAATAGGGAATCAGCAAAGGGTTGTAACCAGTTGACTTCTACTAATGATTCTCCGGCTAATCCCATTAAACGATTGAGATTATCTGCGCTTACTTTCACAATTCTTTCTGGGGTTTTTGCTGCTTCTGGGGATTTTTGGGGAGATGAAATAACCGGAGTTATGGGTGGGGACGGTTGATGCGCGATCGCGCTGGTTTGAGGGGCTATTTTTGAGAGAGATTCCTCTGGCTTTGATTCATTTTTTTGAGGTGAGATTTCAATTTTTTCTGCTCCTTGTCTGTCGTGTATCTCTGTGATTTTTATCGAATTATCGCTCACGGAGTCTATGTTACTCAAGAGATTGGTGATCAGTTGATTAATCTGCTCTCTATGCTTCAGTAGCCAACTTGGGAGATCCTGTTCGGAAATTTCCACAACTTGGAGCAAAAAATTGACACATCCCAGGAGATGATTGACGCGAACATTATTTAAAAGAGCGCGATCTCCTTGTATTTTTTTAAGGGTTTCTTCGATGGCAAATGCGAGTTTTATAATGCTTTCTAATTGGACGATTTTCCCAGAACCTTTGATAATATGGGCTGCTTGAATTAATGTTGGTATAGCAATTTCAGTCTCGGAATTTTGTTCTACTTCAAGCAAAGAGTTTTTTAAGATATTGCCAGATTTTTTGATTTCTTTTTGTAAATGTTTTACCATCGACAAATCTGGTGTTAAATCTGTATTTATATTCGGTTCAGAAATGAGAAAATCCGATAGTAATTCTTCGGAAAATAATGTTTCTGCAATAGTTTGATTTTCCGAAATTGTTTCGATAGTTATAATTGGTGAAATGTCGGGAGATGATTCTGATGTTGAGGAGAGATTTGCTAAGGGTTCCTTTTTGATAATAGTTCCGATCGCGTTCACTAAATTATCTAAATTTCCTTGATTTTCCTTTAACCAAGATTCTAATTGATTTTCCGATAATAAACTAATCGAATTAAGGAGATCAACCCCTTGTAATAATATATCAATCTTCGCGGGAGAATCGAGCGCGATCGAGCCAGATTGAGCCGCGACAAAACAATCTTCCATCACATGAGCAATAGTAACAACAGCATCGAGTCCGACAATTCTCCCCGCGCCTTTAAGGGAATGGGAAGCCCGCATTAAAGATTCAAGGGCTGTGGCAGGATTAGGGTTATTTTCTAGGGCTAAAAGATTCTCATTTAAGATAGAAACTTGGGATTCGGCTTCCATGCGGAATAACTCTAGCATGGAAAAATTACTCATTTCTTGATTGCTCATATTTTTATCGTGATGGGTAATTGGACTTTTTGTTGTGCCATTAACTATCGCAGTCGTATTTAAGTTATAAATATCACGGCTCCCAGAAACCGGGTTTCTTTGCCTCGGTAAACCTATCTGTTTCAGCTATCCCAGAAACCGGGTTTCTTTGCCTCGGTAAAACTATCTGTTTTAGCTATCCCAGAAACCCGGTTTCTCACTTTATAAAACCTTTTTTTTCAAACTATAAAAAATAAATTCATCCTCCAGATAACAAACACTTTGCTTTTGCCAAGTAATAATCCCTTGACTATAAGTTTCGGGAACTTTAGAAACCGTAGAAGGCACATTCCCTAATTCATCAGGGTGAATGCGATGAATGCCATAAATTTCATCAACGGGAAAAACCCATCGGCTGCCGTCCCTTTCTATTACTACCATGCGTTTATAGACAACCGGACTAACATTTTGATGATGTTTTTTTTCTGATTCTAAACCCAGTAATTCTTTCAGAGAAATACACATTAAAATTTCTCCACGAATACTGACTAAACCCATAAAGATATTATTACTGCGATGGGGTAAGGTATGAATGACTGAAACAGATGTCACTTCTTTAAATAAGTTTGCCTTAAGTGCTAACCATTCTCCCGCGAGTCGAAAAATTCCTACGGATATTGTACCACTAGGAGCGACAGTAATTGTCGTTGGTTCTGTTGATCGTAATAGATTTGTCCATTCATCCAGATATCCTTGGGGAACATCTCGCTCTAATAAGCTTCTTCCATTTACTGCATAAATGGGACAATTACGACAATGGATATATTTTTTCAGTTCGAGACAAGTGCGATCGCCGATCACTCCTATCTCTTTCCAACAATTTTCACTCATGGTTTTATTTAAGGAAGAGGGAAGAAGGAAGAAGGAAGAAGGAAGAGGGGGAAGAGGGGGAGGAAGAGGGAAGAAGGAAGAG
>JBEDKD010000469.1:0-18125 GCA_041172365.1 Cyanobacteriota bacterium
AGAAGGAAGAAGGAAGAAGGAAGAAGGAAGAAGGAAGAAGGAAGAAATAATGAACCACTAAGGCACTAAGGCACGAAGCTTTAACTAAGAAACTACAGGGATCAAGAAAAATTTCCTATGGGATGCTCCTATTCCCTATTCCCTATTCCCTATTCCCATTACCCATTACCAATCACCCATTACCCATTAATATGAAATTAACACCGGAATTAGAAAAAACAATAAGTGCATCCCTGTTGCGCTTACAAGTCAAATCACCTTTTTTTGCTACATTGGCATTATTTACTCATTTTCAAAGTACAGAAGTTCTGCCAACAGCGGCAACCGATGGCAAAAATATATTTGTTAATCCTGAATTTGTCCGCTCTCTCTCTCCCACGGAATTAGACGGTTTATTATTACATGAAGTCTTACACGCGGCTTTACTTCATGTTTTACGACGCGGACAACGAGACTCTATAATATGGAATATTGCCGCGGATATAGTTGTTAATGGTATGATTGCTGAACAAGGAAATTTTGAACTACCAGAGGGAGGAATACGCGACCCCCAATTAGAAAATTTAAGTGTAGAAGAAATTTATGAAATTTTCTTAAAAGATTGTCCCCACCTCTCTTTTAATTGCCTAGACTTATTAGAAGAAACTCCCTGTGATGCCCTAGATGATGCTAATAATTCTAGTGGTAGTTTAGGAGCCGCAAAACGAGCATCCTTAGAAACTCATTGGCGAAATGCCATGCAACAAGCGATCGTTATTGCCCGTTCAAGTAATAGTCAAGGTTCGATTCCCGCGGGTTTGCGACGTGAATTAGGGGCTTTAACTAAAGCACAATTAGATTGGCGTTCTTATTTATGGCGTTATTTAGTGCAAACACCTACTGATTTTAGTGGATTCGATCGCCGTTTTATTGGTAGAAAACTCTATTTAGAAGCCTTAGAAGGAGAGTCAGTTCAAGTTTTTGTCGCAGTAGATACCAGTGGCTCCATCGGCGATCAACAAATGCGGATGTTTCTTAGTGAAGTCTTGGGAATCTTAAATTCTTATCCCCATTTAATCTGTCAACTTTATTATGTTGACGCGGAAGCTTATGGACCTTACACTCTCGAATCTAACGCGAAAATTCCTCCCCCTGTTGGTGGAGGCGGCACTTCTTTTGTACCCTTTTTTGACAAAGTAGCAGAAAATCGCAATGGGGAAACTACAGGTGTATGTGTTTATCTGACTGATGGTTATGGAAGATTTCCCTCGGAAACTCCCTTTCTTCCTGTTTTGTGGGTAGTGACACCTGGGGGCTTGGATTTGGAACAATTCCCCTTTGGTGAAGCTGTACGACTATTATCAATTTAGATGCTGATTTACCATGAGATCATCTCCCTTTTTTCCCGAAATTTTGTTTGATTGAATGATGCACCCAGAAGGATCTAATGGCAAGGGGTTGATTTTACTTGACTATTTTGACTTGGTTGGCGAAATTTTAGACTTTTTTCTCTAGTTGCTAAACACTTCATCTGAAAACATTTCCGTCAGGGTTCGCAAATAGGGTAAAAATACCATCAAATCTTCACTGGGTAAGCGATCGTGCATTTCCCAAAAGAGCACCAAAAGCATATCTTGGACTAATTTCCAACTGACATGAAGGCGAGGATATAACATTACAGCAATGGGAAATAATTCCTCTTGTATCGGGCGAATACTGCCTTCTAGGGCACATAAGCATAGGTAGCTTTGGAAAATCTCTACATCACGAATGCTCGACATTTTCACCATTTCATTTGTCAATTCTCCTGTGGTGCTGCGATAACCTAGATGTTGGGCAGACACGCGCTCATACACAGAACGTGCAATGGGCGTTGTGCAAGATAATAAGTGTTGTACTGCTTTTAAAGAAATAGATTTCGGATCGTGATTCGCCGCGGCTTCGTGAATGTCTCCAAAGGGAATATGTAAATAGTCGTCAATGATTTTTAGATAGGGGACAAAATGGGATCGCTGACGAGAAGCAAGAGTCCCTAACAAGATATGAGAGATATAATGAAACTGCATTGTCACAAATCCTAGCACTAGAGGATCGGCTTCTGAGTATTTCCGTCTAATCTCTATGATTTGTCTCCCCATTAATACCGATAAACGAGTTGGGGGTTCTTCTTCTGCATAGGCATTAATCGCCTGTTGATAAAGTCTACGACTATCCGCAATAATGTCAGAAGGTCTAATTAAATCAGGACTGATGGAATGGCGTTGAATATCTCCTGCTAAAAGATTTTCTACTTTACTCCAAGCCATATCACAGGCTACTTTCAGAGTATCAAGCAACTTATCCGCGATTTTGGCACGGTTTTCTTCTTCTTCAATCTCTGATTTTTGAGGAGGAGCCAGTTGAGGAAATTTATCGTGGGCTGTGACTGTACTGTAATATTTTTTTGCCCAACTGACTGCCAGAGAAGATACTTTGTTTTGAGGTGGTTTCGACGCGATCGCGAGTTGTTCATTTCTCATAATCTCTGTATCCATCGCGATGCTGGAAATAACTTCCCCATTGTCAGAAACTTCATGATCAAAAACTGGGGATGGGCTGGTGGGTAAGTTCGTAGTAATCATAGCCGAGTTTTCTCCTGTAAAAAATAACTCCTACATTTATAGGTATCTCATCTGACACCGGGTAAAAGCATTGGCCACTTGGCCAATCTTTCAGGGAAGACAATCTGGCATTTGTACTAATCTCTGATTTTGACCCTTGATCTCCTACATTAGGTAAATTTTCGTGGAAGTTCAAGTAGTAATTGATACAAAAATTTGCCTTTCTTGAGTTACCTACAAGAAAGTTAACATGAAATCTAAAGAAAATCTAAAGAAAATTGGCAAATCTTAAAGTAAAACCGATGGGTGGCTCTTTTCGGTAATCCACTTATTCACGCGTAGAGCCATCGGGCATGATCGCGCCACAGAGGATCGCGCCTGTAATATTGGCTTCATTTAAGAGGACAAAGGTAAGGTTTGCCCCCCGTAGATCCGCACCACTGAGATCGGTACCGCGGACATCCGCAAAGGAAAGATTTGCTTTTCTTAAGTCCGCGCCATTAAAGGTCGCGCCTCGTAAATTTGCCCCACTGAGGTTAACGGATCGTAACGTCGTCCCGCGAAAATTGGCTCCATTGAGATAAGCTTCACTGAGATTGGCATTTTCTAAGGTTTCTCCCCCCAAGTCTTTTCCACTTAAATCAATACCAGAAAAGTCTCTCTCTCCTTTTTCATATTGTTGCAATAACTGTTCTACCGTTTGACATCGGGGGGGGACTTTATCATCGGATTTTACTTTCTTTTTTTCCACCTTAAATCTCCTCAGATTTTGCTTGTAGGAAGACTGGGCTATTGAGTCTTTTCTCTTTAATTTTTGCTCTTCTTTTCCGCCTTTTACCGTCGTGATTCGCAGTTCTAATTCATCCATGATAACCGAGGCTAATTCCGAGAGGATACTCAGTTTTTCATCGGGAAGTTGTTGGGAAACCTGGTCAAAAATTGATAACACGCCAATATTGTAGCCTTCTGGAGTGGTAATGGGAGCACTGGCAAAAAAGCGAATTCCCACAATTCCTGTCATCACTGACATATTGGCAAATTGAAGATTGAGAAGCGTTTCGGGAATTTGAACCGGGTGTTTTAAGCTCAGAAGGTGAGAACAAAGAGAGCGCGATCGCTTTACCTGCTCAATGTGCATCCCTCCATAACAAGATTTCACCCATACTCGATCTTGGTCAATAAATGTTAACTGGGCAAAAGGGACATTGAATAAATGCGCCGCGAGGGTAGTCACGCGATCGAAGGCAACTTCTGAGCCTGTA
The DNA here is from genome assembly GCA_041172365.1 of Cyanobacteriota bacterium. Classification (GTDB taxonomy): domain Bacteria; phylum Cyanobacteriota; class Cyanobacteriia; order Cyanobacteriales; family Microcoleaceae; genus JBEDKD01. The sequence continues at coordinate 3,842 of JBEDKD010000469.1, forward strand.
TCAAGAATGTTATAGCGATAGAGGGCGTTTAAACGCGCTGTTTCATTCACAATAGGAAAAGCAACAACTTTTGTTTTTTCTTTATATTGTATTGACATTGGCTTGCTCTGTCTATTTGGCTAAATATTATCAATTATTTTAATTTTTATAGCACCGGTTGTCCTTTTTCTGTGATCAAATTGACCGGGGTTCAAAAAAAATTATTAACGGTATTAGTTTTTCTGATGAATCCAGAACAGCCAAATAGATAAAAACCCGGTTTTGAGAAGAAACCGGGTGGAAAAGGCTTAAAGGGAATAAACTTGACCATCAATTAGTAAACGAGTAATCCCTTTGGCTTGTAGATAGGGCGTGACTTTTTGAAGGACGCGACTATCTGGTACTTTACAAACTCGCTGATTACGAGCACAGAAGCGACGCGCCACGCGATGATTATCAAAAATAGGTAATGTTTTCTCCCAAATTTCTTCTGGGGGAATTTGCCCTAATTCCCCAAAGGCTTTAAGGGGACGGGTAATTAATTCGGCACTCCGATCAACCACTAAATAACAAGTTCTGGGGAGGGACGCTTCATGCAGAGGTAAAATGACTAATGTGTTGCCTCTGAGCTGAAACCCTGTAGAAGCCAGATCAAACCCAAAGAAAGAATCATCTTCCTCATAATCCCTCGGCTCATAATCCTCTTCGTCTTCATCTGCTTCAGAGTCTTCTTCTTCTTCAGAGTCTTCTTCCTCCTCAGAGTCAAAATCCTCAAAATCTTCTCCTTCGAGGAGAATTTTAGCTCCCATCATTTCGGCTAAACCACTATTTGAAGAATCGTAGTCTTCTTCTTGGAGATTCATATCGGTGGGGGCTGGTAACTCTCTCGAAGTGAAATCCGATTCTAAAGACTTTGCAGAATTTGAGGGGGAAGGTGAGTTGAGAGATTCTCTACTGGAAGACGAGCGCCTACGAGTGCGAGTTAGTCGCACGCCCAGAATGGACTCCGAAGAGTTTAATTCCTCCCTCTGGGATTCTCTGGGAGATTCCTCTTCGTCTACTTTATTGACTTTCTTGACTTCTTCAACTTCCTTGACTTCTTCGATTTCCTCTAATTCCTCTACTATTGTGGTTTTTGTCGTGGGTGGGGGAGTCTGGAAAGAACGCTTTTGCTTTTGTTGAACAAGTTTTTCATACTCCTCAGAGGACAAACTACTTTGGAGGATGCGTCTCACAGTGGAACTACTCACCCCATACCGCTTGGCGAGGGTAATAGTGTTTTCATCCGTCTGTCGATACAGACTAATGATTTCTAGTTTGTCGGAATCAGAGAGTTTTGTGGGCGTCATGCCTTCCAAGCCAGAGAACGTATGCAGCTCCAGGGGTGGAACTAGGGATTTTACATTTTACATTTTAAAGGGAGAGATATGGGCTAATGCAAGAAGATTTTCTCCAAAAATTCTTGCTTTAACCTCTCATCTCTCCCTCATTCTATAAGGTGATGGTCTCAGGACCACCAATTGAATTAACTATTTCGAGCCCACACCCTACAGGACTCATCAGGGGCGGGTATTTTAGGAACTACTACTACCGCGTCTGCTACGTCTGCTTTGACGCGATCGCGTGGAGATATCAAATTCTAAGACAGCCCCAATGCCAAAGAGAATGGCACTGAAGACAAAAAATACTTCTGGTAAATTGCCACTTTGGTAAGCCATTTCTTCAGCTTGGCTATCACGCCATTTGAAGTACATATCCGCGATGTAGAGGGAAAAAGTCGCCGCGGCAATCATCCGCCAAGACTGAGAAAAGCGTCCACCCCAAAAGGCGAGTAGTAACGCGGTCGCAATAATCAGCAGGAAAACGTCTCCGACGATATAAAACAAGTTTACCCCTTTAGCATAGGGTTCTAGTTGATCGTTGAGCGTTAACACCCAAGCTGGGGCATTAGACTTTTCTTCTTCTTCTTCCTCTTCTTGGGGCGCCGATGATGATTCTTTAATCGCGGGCGCGGTTTTGGCTTCTGCTTTCGCGGCTTTGTTGCCCGGGGCTACTTGCTCCGTTGATGGGCGCGCTAGACCGAGATTGACACGCCATTCCGTCGGAGCCGCGATCCAGACCGCGATCGTAATACCCAACGCGGCAATGCCGGCTAAAAGGGCCCACTGAATCGGCTCCAAATTTAGACGTTTTGACGTAACCGCCAGTACCATACCCCAAATGAGTACGACATAGCTACTAATATAAAAAAGATCCGCGGGGGAAACATCGGGATCTAACTTAAAATAGAGTTCCCAAATGCCAAAGAGAACCCCGCCGATAAAATAGAAGAGCATCCCCAAACCCAATCCCAGCCATACATTTCGCCCGCTTACCATCTGAGGACTTTGCCAGTTTCGTAAACAAATTGTTGAAGCTCCCAGATAGGCAACCAGTTCAAAAATGTAAGTACCTAACCTGTACCACAGGGGTAATTCTTCATTCGCGGATTGGGGGACACTAAACAGTAGGAAAAATAACAGGGCTAAGACAGCCCACACAATTCCTACAATCACAACCGTTTGAGCTGATAGGAAGGTTGGAGGACTAGATGACTTTTCTGAAGAGGTGGTCATAGGACTTTTTGGGGGCATAACTAGCAAGGTAATGGCAAAAAGAATGGGCGGGACTTGGCGGGTATTCTCCAAGATACCTCCCCAATTATGCCCTAATACAGGGCATTCTTTCTCTGTCAATTGGGGGGCAATTGTCAAAGATTTGTTAAGCTCAACTCCACAATTTCCCATGTTGTGATTTTTTCAGCCAATCCAGAAAGGATGTTCGTTCAGGGGCTTGCATATCTTGTAAGACATCGGAGATGCCTTCGGCAAAGGTGGTATTGCCAAAGTAGGCTTTTCCTAAACGATGCAATTCTTGCAACAAGGTATTTATATGTTGCTCCTGCCAAGGTGGTATTTTCAAACCGTGGAGGGGATCAACTGTGAGCAAATTTTTGATGTTATCAGCAGAGTCCGCTTGGGGAAATTTCCCTTGTTGAAAGACTTTCGCAATGTCTTTCTGAAATGATGCTGCTTGTCTAGCTCCGAGGAGGTCTTCGACATCGAAGTACACCGCTTGGAGTAGTAACAGACAAGCTTGGATAAAGAAGGGTGATTTGGTATCTATACTTGCATCTTCGGAGACCAGTTGATCCAAGCGGACTTTGCCCCAGACACTAAAACGGTCTGGCTCCTCTAGTAAGACACAGGCTTTTCCTCGATTGTCTGTTAAATCGCGCCACAAAGTCCTCGCCTCTTCGGCTTGTTTGCTGCTGAAGGCGCTGATTAGGCGAAAGGTCTGCCCCTGATAATTGAGAATCGGAATCGGCTGATCCCGTTTTGGGTGTTGAAAGTTTGTTATTTCAACATCCTGCCGTTTCAGAATAAACATGACACTGTGACTAGACTCCTGTCATGGGCCGGGTTGACTGTATTGTAATCTTGATTCGGAGTTTTTACCTGTATGACACGGCACTACCGTGTCCCTACGGGCATCGCTGCTTTCTTCGTGGCGATCGCGTTTTGGGCGTTGACCACTCAGTTTGATTGCAATTATTCACAGACTATAGTATTATATCTGTTATTGTCTATTTTTCTTCTCTATGTTATCCTCTATGGTTGACATGGTTTCTTGCCTTCTTTCCTGTTTTAGGAAAATACTCCTATAACATAATCGGTAGCCCTTGTCAAGCTCTGAGTCCGAAAAATTTTCTCTTTTTCTGTGGGTGCGTAACTCAGCCGGATAGAGTAGCTGCCTTCTAAGCAGTTTGTCGGGGGTTCGAGTCCCTCCGCACCCGTTTCCATAGACTAAATAATATAATGGAAGATTACCAAGCCGCCTTTTTAGCGCGTCATAGGGAGCTCTGATCAATCGGTTTTGTTAACGCAATTATGACAAATTTACTGATTTTGATTATAGCCTAAATGTTGATAAGCTTGATCGGTAATAGTACGTCCTCTATGGGTGCGTTGTAATAATCCTATTTGCATTAAATAGGGTTCATATACTTCTTCTATGGTTTGGCTATCTTCTCCTGTCGCCGCCGCGATCGCGTCTAATCCTACGGGACCTCCTTTAAAGGTATCAATAATCACAGAAAGTAATTTTCGATCGGTCCAATCTAATCCTAAAGGATCGACTTTAAATAATTCCAATGCTGTCGCGGCAATTTCTTGATTAATCGGTTTTAATTGTTTCACTTCACTATAATCTCTAACTCGTTTTAATAACCGATTTGCTATGCGTGGAGTCCCTCGGGAGCGACGGGCAATTTCTTCGGCTCCATCCTCTGTTACTGATGTCTTTAAAATATGAGAACTTCGCTGGACAATTTGAGCTAATTCGTCGATTTCATAAAACCTTAATCGTTGAATTAATCCGAAGCGATCGCGTAAGGGAGAAGTTAATGATCCGACACGGGTTGTCGCACCGACTAAAGTAAACGGTTTCAGGGGAATACTACGAGTTTTAGCACTTGTACCTTGACCTATGGTAAGATCAATCCGAAAATCTTCCATCGCGGGATACAGTATTTCTTCACTAATTTTCGAGAGACGATGAATCTCATCAATAAAGAGAATATCCCCTTTTTTTAAGGTAACTAATAACCCCACGATATCACGGGGTTTTTCTAAGGCGGGTGCGCTGGTAATTTGACAATTTACTCCCATTTCATGGGCTAAAATTAAAGATAGAGTGGTTTTCCCTAAACCGGGGGGACCATATAATAATAAATGATCCAGGGGTTCCTTTCGTGATTGGGCCGCCGCGATCGCGATTTCAAGGAGTAGTTTTAATTCTTTTTGTCCGATATAATCGGTAAGACGTTGAGGACGTATTTTTTCCTCTTGCTGGGGGTTATTAACTTCTTCCGGTAGCTCTTCTGCTTCTAAAATTGATTCATGGATGGTCGTTTTTTTGGGTTTTTCGGAATTGTCGGATGTTTTTTTTGATGAAATAATTGCCATATTATGCCAGAAAATAAGGAAATGGTAATACTATTGGTGATAAGAGAGGGAATAAAATGAACCACTAAGGCACTAAGGCACTAAGGGGGATTCTATTTTAGTATAGGCTTCTACTAAGCTGTACTGCATTTAAACAACTTAGTAGGGGCGGGTTTACCCAAATTTCTCCCACCAACAAATAACTTCAAAAAACCCGCCCCAAACCCGATTCGGGTGGGTATGGGGCGGGTTTTCCAGCATATCTGTTTGGTGTCACAGATTTCGGTGAACCCGCCCCTACAAACTGCCCATCTCTTTCACAATTTCGGAATATGTGATTTAGATGCAGTGCAGTTTAGAGAGAGGGGATTAATATTAACCACTAAGGCACTAAGGCACTAAGGGGGATTTTTCTTTCTTTTTTCGGTTAAGGAAGGAAGATAAGTACCCATGAGGGGATCGAAACCCGGTTTCTTTGCCTATAAACTATCTGAGGATTACTCTATAATAAATTCTATTGAGATTATACCAAATTGGCTTAAGTTTATGACGGTTTCTTCGGTTTTTATTGTCCCTGATGATATTTCTTTTGAAGACGCGATCGCGTTGACTCAATCCCTTTTACCACAAATGATGGAGGGTAATCTCTCTGAGTCTGAGATAGAAGAGAGGATCGCGGCTCTGGTGAAAACCCAAAATGGCGCGAGGGGATTTTTTGTTACTTATCTTACCCATGAAGAGACTTTGGCGGATCATCCTTCTGAGGGTGTTTTGAAGGGGTTAAAATCTTCTCCTGAAATTATATCTGAATTATTAGTGAAAAATCTGGTTATGTCTAGCGCGATGGTGATTTATCATACTCGCAAGAATGCTCTGGAAATGGCAGAAGGTTCCCAAAGGGTCCGATCGCGTTCTCTGAATTTAATCAAGAGTCTGCAATTGAGTAGTATTAATTCCCGTGTTGAACAAATGCGGCAAAGTTTGACAACAAAGGAGGGAAATTATCAGGAATTTCTGCAAAAATGGGGTTATGATGAGGAACAAAAACAAGCTATGCTCCAGACATTAGAATTGTTGTGAAGGTTGATAAAATTGTAGGTTGGGTTGATTTATGCAACCCAACCTATAAGAAAAAATCAGAGCAACTTAACGACGTTTCGTGAAAGAAGGAATTTTCTTTGCAGAAACCTTCGCCAGAGGTTGTACCTGAGTCACGGCAAATTTAAACATCGCGGTGCGAGTAATTGAACTATTCGCTAAATTCAACAAAGGATTCGATAAAATCCCGGCTAAAGTCGTCGCGATTAGTGTCAAAATTACACTGACTTGTAAAGGCCGCATTCCGGGTAAAGTCCAACTGATTTTGGGATAATTTTTCACCGCGTCAGACATTTCTTGGGGTTCTTTTACCACCATCATTTTGACTACGCGAATGTAATAATAAATCGAAATTACACTGGTAATTAATCCCAGAAGCACTAAACCATAAAGTCCCGCTTGCCAACCTGCCCAGAATAAATAAATTTTGCCAAAGAAACCCGCTAAAGGTGGGATTCCTCCTAAGGAAAGGAGACAAATACTAAGAGCAAGAGTTAACAGCGGATCTTTTTGATAAAGGCCGGAGTATTCGCTAATTTGATCTGTACCAGTCCGCAGGGAGAAGAGAATTATACAGGCAAATCCGCCTAAGTTCATAAACAGATATACCAATAGGTAAAATACCATACTGGAGTAACCTGCTTGGGTCCCGGCAAGTAAACCGATCATCACAAACCCGGCTTGGGCAATGGATGAATAAGCCAGCAGACGTTTCATGCTGGTTTGCGCGAGGGCGACGATGTTACCCAAGATGAGGGAAAGAATGGCAAGGGCGGTAAAGACAAAGTGCCATTGTTGGGAAACAATGGGGAAAACGGTGATGAGGAGGCGAATAGCTAGGCCAAAACCCGCGGATTTGGAGCCGACGGAGAGAAACGCGACGACGGGTGTCGGTGAGCCTTCATATACGTCGGGTGTCCATTGGTGGAAGGGCACCGCGGAGATTTTAAAGGCAATACCCGCGATCGCGAATACTAGCGCGATGACTAAGCCTAAAGATTGCCCATTTCCTTTTTCTAATACTGCCGCGATCGCGCTGAGGTTGGTTTCGCCACCGGATAACCCATAAAGCAGGGAAACACCGTAAAGAAATACCCCCGAAGACGCGGCACCAATGAGGAGATATTTTAACGCGGCTTCATTGGAGCGGGGATCGCGCTTCATGTATCCCGTGAGGAGATAGGAAGAAATACTCAGGGTTTCTAGGGAGATGAACACCATTACGAGTTCATTTGCCCCACAGAGGAACATTCCTCCTAATGTCGCGGTGAGTAAAATCGCGATAAATTCCGCGAGGGCTGTCCCGGTTTGCTGCACATAGCGGACTGACATTAAAATTGTCACCGCGGTGGAGAGGGCGATAATCCCCCGTAATACCACACTGAGGGGATCGCTGTTAAAACTGCCCAAAAATCCCAGGGTGTTTACGTTATCCCATTGATAGAATAAGGCCACGATCGCACCAAGAAGTCCCGCGATCGCGACGTAGGGAGTCCATTTAGAGGAATTACGCCCTACTATCAAGTCACCCATGAGAACAACCAGGAGGGTGATAATGACGATACCCTCTGGTAAGATGGTACCAGCATTAAGCTGGGCTGCAAGAGTAGCAAAATCCATATTTTCTGGCAGATTGAATAGGTAAGACAGGTTGAGGGCCTGTGATGGGCGTTACTCAGTAGGGACACGGCACTGCCGTGCTCCTTGTTATATTTTATTTACCAGAGGGCATTGTACCTTGTCATTGGCCTGAGTGATACATTTTTTCGATGAGGCTTATTAGGTTGGGTTTCCTTTCAGGATTATCAACCCGGTTTTTCTCTGTTTTTTGATTATTGATTGATCGGGGCAATAAGGAGCGATCGTTTTCTTTTTATGAACCACAAAGGCACAAAGGCACAGAGTTTTTGGGCGAGTTTTTCTCAAGTATTTATTAACTAATTTTCAGGATTTAAAAATGCTCCTTAGTTTTGATAGAAATGTTTATGGCAACCTTCTCGCGGAGGTTCAACCTAAAGTTATTAAAATGCCAGAGCGCGCTCTTTTTTAACCGCGATAAACGCGATCAACACCGATGAGAAAATTCTCTTAGATTTGCTCAGAAAATCAAGGGTTTATTGGTATGAAAAAACGATCGCGCCTTCCCCAATATCTTAGTTAAAGGGAAAGGCGCGATGGGAAGTTGTCTTTTAAACGCGATAGTGTTACGCGAGTCCAACTAATTTCTCGCTTAAGTCCCACATCCGCGCGGCTTTTTCATCATCACGGGCTTGGGGAGAAACCCTTTGCACAAAAGATGTACGATCTTTCTTCTGACGATTTCCCCAACTCCAATAGGCACCGGATTGTTTATATTCAGGATCGGCTACTACGGCTGCAACGCGATCGCCCGCTAATTCCTGAGAAACATAGCCCCCCGTGATATTTTTCTGGAATAAGGGGAAAAGTTTTTGGAATAGAGGATAATGGTTGCGGAAAAGTGGCGTATCGGCCACACACCCCGGATAAAGAGAGCTAAAAGTAATGCCCGTAGATTCGTGATAACGGTGATGCAATTCACGCATAGTCAAAACATTACAAACCTTACTGTCTTTGTAAGCTTTGACAGGTTCAAATTTCTTACCATCAATCATGGAAATAGGAGCTTTGAAACCCTCGGCAAAACCCTCAAAGTTTCCTAAATCAGGACGTGGAGGAATTTTCCCGCCTAATTCATCGGGGTTGTGAGTCACAGTTCCCAAAATCACCACGCGGCGATCGAGATACAATGATTGTTTCAGATCCTCAAGAAAGAGATTACATAAGAGGAAATGTCCCAAGTGATTTGTGGTAACGGTTAATTCATAACCTTCAGGGCTGCGTAAAGGCTCCTTTAACAAAGGCATATAAATGGCCGCGTTGCACAGCAAAGCATCCAGAGTATTGTCGCTGGCTCTGAAGTTTTTGACAAACTGACGGACACTTTCTAGGGAGCCTAAGTCAATGTGCATAATCGTATAACTGTCTTTGGGTATTCCTACCATTTCGGCGGCTTTTTCCGTCTTGGCTAAGTCCCGACACGCCATAACGACATACCATTTTCTCTCAGCAAGGGCTTTCGCGGCATATAAACCCACCCCTGATGAGGCTCCCGTGATCACAACTGTTGGCTTTCCGTATTTACTCATTACTTTTTTGAGACCTTTTGACCACCATTAACTATCTTTATGATTTTAAGGCACGGATGGGACTATTTTGATCAATTGATTGGTTGAGCCAATAGATATTGGGTAAAAATGGGAGCAATGGCAGGCTAATGCTACCCTACTTTAGTTTATGGAGATGTCTCATGGTTCAACAGTGGCCCTCCACTCCTCTGAGCTTATCTCGCGGTTGCTTTTATCCACTGCGCGATCGTGTATCCTATTTTTCCTCTCTTCAAGGGGCAATAAGAAAGCGAACATCACCACCTGTTTATAATGTTTTTGACATTTAGGTAAGAGTGAGTGTTAATATATTTGTTAGATATGGCAAAACTGCATCATCAAAATATGAAAATTAAGGTTTTTTCTTTGTGCCTAAGAATAACTGATCACTATCAGGAGCGTGATGTCAGAAATGCCCTGAGAGACTTAGAAAATTTAGATAAGGAGGAACAGTAAGAATGAATCACCGTTATAGTATTTTTATCCAATGGTCCGAGGAAGATCAAAAATATGTGGTCAGTTTCCCTGAGTTTGGTCCCTACTCCCATACTCACGGAGAAACATACACAGAAGCACTAAGGCATGGAGAGGAAGTTTTAGAACTTTTAATTGAAGAATACCAGCTACAAGGAAGACCTCTTCCACAACCTTTAACCGTAGTTTCTGATAAAGTAATTGCCCAGTAATTAAGGAGAGCGATTAACCATGAGATTTACCAGAATTACAGTAAATCCGAACAAAATGGGGGGAGTTCCTTGTCTTCGTGATTTACGCATTCCCGTTGCTACTGTTGTTGGTATGTTTGCTGAAGGAATGAGAGATAATGAAATTTTAGAGGCATTTCCTGACTGGAGCCGCGGGTAAGGTGAGAAACCGGGTTTCTTTAGGGGTTTTTGCTCCTCGACAAGGTTTAGCTAAGAAACCCGGTTTCTTCAGCCCCCGCAGAGCTAACAAGCCCGATCGCGCCTCCTATTTTTCCTCTCTTAAATAAATAAGCTCACTGATCGTGGTTTAATAGCTTCTAGTTGACAAGTGAAAACCGTAAACTTTTCTTCTCTATGCCTAATCTCAATCTCAAGCCAACCAACAAACCGATTAAAGTCTATTACGAGGCTTTAGAAAAGTATGCCAAATTGGGGGTTGTACATGAGGGGGCTGTGCAAACGGCATTTCAACAATTGCTAGAGTCTTGCGCTCGCCAATTCCAATGGACTTTAGTACCACAATATGCGATTAAGCGAGCCAAAAAACAGCCGATTCGGATTGATGGGGCTTTGGTTGATGATTATAATTTAGCCCGGGCTTATTGGGAGGCAAAAGATAGTAATGATGATTTAAAAAAGGAAGTTCAGAAAAAATTTGCTGTCGGTTATCCCAAAGATAATATCATTTTTCAACAACCCGATCGCGCTATTCTTTATCAAGATGGCAAGCTAGTCATGGAAGTCGATATCACTAAACCACAGATGTTGGTGGATGTGGTGCGTCAGTTTTTGGAATATCGACCCCCCGCGATCGAACAATGGGAAAAGGCTGTTGATGAGTTTGGTACTCGTGTCAAAGAACACGCGAGCATCTTATTAGAATTAATCCGCGATCAGGGGAAGAAAAATAAAAAGTTTATTGATGCTTTTGCCGATTTTATGCTACTTTGTCGTCAGTCAATTAATCCTAACCTTTCCGAAAACGCGGTTGAGGAGATGTTGATTCAACATTTATTGACAGAGCGCATTTTTCGCAGTGTTTTTAATAATCCTGATTTTGCCCAACGCAATATTATCGCGGTGGAAATTGAGAAGGTAATTAATGCTCTCACTTCTAAATCCTTTAGTCGTAGTCATTTCCTGAGTAAGCTTGATCGGTTTTATGGCGCGATCGAGGAAACCGCGACCACCATTAATGATTATTCCCAAAAACAGGAATTTCTTAATAAGATTTATGAGAAATTCTTTCAAGGGTTTTCCGTGAAAATTGCCGATACTCATGGCATTGTTTACACTCCTCAACCGATAGTCAATTTTATGGTAAAAAGTGTTGAAGAGATTTTACAAAGGGAGTTTGGTAAGTCCTTAGTTGATAAAGGTGTGCATATTCTTGATCCCTTTGTGGGAACCGGAAATTTTATCCTTCGGGTAATACGAGAAATTACCCAAATTCAAAAATCCGCTTTACCTTATAAGTTTGAACATGAGTTACATTGTAATGAGGTGATGTTGTTGCCTTATTACATTGCTTCCATGAATATTGAACATGAATATTTTGAACACTCCGGGGAATATAAATCTTTTGAAGGGATTTGTTTAGTAGATACCTTTGAAGATCAAGCCATTCAACAATTAGATTTATTTAGTCCTGAAAACATGAGGCGAGTGCAAAAGCAAAGAGAGTCAAATATTTTTGTTATTATTGGCAATCCGCCCTATAATGTCGGTCAGTTAAACGAGAATGATAACAATAAAAACCGGAAATATACCAATAAAGATAAAACGGGAATTGATGATTGTGTTGCGGCCACTTACGCGAAAGCATCAAAGGCCACTAATAAAAATGCTCTGTCGGATACCTATGTCAAAGCAATTCGCTGGGCAAGTGATAGAATAGGCGATGAGGGGGTTGTGGCTTTTGTCACGAATAATAGTTTTGTTGATGCCCTGGCTTTTGACGGAATGCGTCAAGTTTTGGAGAAAGAATTTAGTAAAATATACGTTTTTGACTTAGGGGGTAATATTAGAAAGCGAACATCGAAACCAGTTTATAATGTTTTTGACATTCAGGTAGGAGTGAGTGTTAATATTTTTGTCAAAAAACGTCTGGAGTCAATATAATGAGGCTAGGAGATGTCGCAAAGCAGCTATTGATTGATCCACGAAAGTGTACAGATTATGCACTAAATCCTGACAATCCGATGGCGCAAATGATTAAACCTGATTTGTTTGATGTGATAGAAATACTGGTTGATATTCCCGAATCAGGAATTCAGGCGGGCGATCGCGGTGCTATTGTAGAAAAGTATCGCGATCGAGCCTATGAAGTTGAATTTACAAACCCCGAAGGGGAAACCCTGGCACTCCATAGCCTCTCCCCCGAACGGTTTATCGTAATTTGGCAAGCCAAAACACAAATCTGGGTATCTCTTGCCGAATAAATGGTGGTAAGATTTATAATATCTTGAGTATTCAGGAAGGAGACTGTTAATGAAAATTCAGGAACTTAAAGCTTTAATCAAAGAGAGTGTGCGGGAAGTTTTGCGCGAAGAAAGGCTGTTACTCTCACAGGCTTTGATTCCCTATGTAAGTGAGAAAGAACAAGAGGAACTAGATGTAATGTTTGGTTCACCCTCAGACTATGAAAATCAAGAATCCGTTGATATGACAGAGTGGGTGAAACATGGTCATAAAATTCCGTAAGGACGCGATGAAGTTCTTAGAAAAGGCAAATCTTGAAGATTCTACTAGAATTAGGGAGAAACTCAATGAACTCCTGACTTTTATTGAGGAACAAGGGATTATTCCCTTTATGGAACTTGAGATTAAAAATATGAGGGGAAATTGGGAAGGTTTTTATCGACTGCGTATTGGCAAGTTGAGAATCGTTTTTCGGGTCGATTTTGATTCTGATGAAATTGAAATTTACACGATTGGATCAAGAGGGGATGTCTATAAATAAGACTTTGTTTGAACAGTTTGGAGATACACCGTGAAAAAGGCGAAAATCTACTACGCTCGAATAGATGATACTTGGACAAAAGAGGAAATACTCCGACATTTAGAAAAACTTGAGCATATTGGTAACGTGGAATGGCAAGAAATTAAACCCGATCAAAATCATACTTGGTTAACGGTGGGTTTAGAAGATGATTTTGAGAGGTTTATTTCATTAGGAAACAAGGAAACAAAATCAGCGAAAGCAGATGTCAGTGATTGCATTTTTAAGTTATTTAGTAATGGAGTTACAACTAATCGAGATGTTTGGGCATATAATTTTAGCTATGATGGCCTTTCCGACAACATTCAAGGAATGATTACTACTTATAATAAACAGGTCTATCAATGGAAAAATGAAAGAAAAAAAGGGGATACCGTTGACGATTTTGTGTCCGATGACGAGACAAAGATTAAATGGAGTAGTCGCTTAAAGGAATGTCTAGCTTCTGGCATAACAGTAGACTTTTCGGAAGATAAAATTAGAAACTCTATTTACCGTCCATTTACTCGACAGTATTTATACTTTGATGCAGTTTTAACTCATAGAAGAGGACGATTTCCACAGATATTTCCGACGGTGAGGTGTGAAGAAGAAAATCGTCTAATTTGCCTTGCTGGAGTTGGTAATAGAAAAGAGTTTGGAGTCTTTGTATCAAAATTTATTATTTCCCTAGATTTTGCCTTTGAAAAAACTCAATGTTTCTCCTTTTACACTTACGATGAAGACGGCACAAACCGGCAAGAAAATATCACCGATTGGGCATTAGAACAATTTCGCAACCATTACCAAGATGACGCAATTACCAAATGGGATATCTTTCATTACACCTACTCACTTCTCCATCATCCCGACTACCGAAAACGCTACGCGGCTAACTTAAAAAGAGAACTTCCCCGCGTACCCTTTGCACCGCAATTTCATCCCTTTGCCACAGCCGGAAAACGACTCGCAGAAATTCATATTAACTATGAAAAACAACCCGAATATCCCTTAAAACACATAGAAAATAAAGACTTACCGATTGATTGGCAGGTGGAAAAAATGCGCCTTTCTAAAGATAAAACCCAACTGAAATATAACGACTTTCTTACCCTCACAGGGATTCCCCCAGAAGTGTTTGAATATCGCTTAGGCAATCGTTCGGCTTTAGATTGGATAATCGATCAATATCAAGTTACTACAGATCCACGTAGCGGTATTACAAATAACCCCAATCGCGTTGAGGATGAACAATATATTGTGCGCCTGATTAAACAGGTAATTACTGTGAGCCTAGAAACGGTAAAAATTGTGAAAAATTTGCCCGATTTAGGGTTGCCGAAAGATTGATGA
>JBEDKD010000470.1:0-11931 GCA_041172365.1 Cyanobacteriota bacterium
GCACTACCCCTACAGTCTTCTCTCTCCCTTCTTCCTTCTTCCTTCTTCCTTCTTCCTTATCTTGTCTTCCTTCTTCCTTATCTTGTCTTCCTTCTTCCTTCTTCCTTCTTCCTTCTTCCTTATCTTCGGTTATTTCATAGAGGAGGGAAGAGCGCATTAACGCGCCGATGTCATGTTGAGGACTTACTAAACGTAAAGATACCGAAAATTGATCTCCGGGTTGTACCGAAGATGATAATAAAAGACGTACAGAGGAATCAAATAAATCTCCTTGATGTGCTACCCGATCGCGCACATAAATCACTGCATCTTCCGCCCACCAAGTTAAACATAATCTTAATGATAAACCCTCTAAAGGATAATTATCTAAATGTTGTGGCACAACAATACTCTGAGAAAACCATAACACCTCTCTACCCTTGGGCCAAATAATATACCCTTTCTCATTCAGAGACGCTTTTTCCCATTCATCCCGTTTTAAATTGGCAAGATGACACTCCTCATCACAGATAGTCCAATTTTCTTGGACCTCTACGCGTGTCAAACGCGCCAACTTCTCGATCGCGTTAGAAATCTTATCAAGAATTTCACTCATCGTTGTGCTATAATCCGCCCAGAGAAAAAATTTGCTAATTACCCAAATCGAGATGGCCTCTTCTCATGGTAGATACCAAAGTCATGCTCTTAATTTTCTGTCAAAACAAACACAGAAAATTATAGAGCAGTGCGATCGCGCATTTCGTCAAGTCAAAAATGTGACAGTCACAGTGGCACAGGCAATATTATACCCTGTCTATCTCTTAATGCAAACTTCTCGACTTACCGGAAAACAACTCCGACAAAGGGTGGCTAATGTCATACCACAACTTGCTCCCGAAGTCAAGGAAGAAACGTCAAATACTCCAGAAACCGATCGCGCCATTGAGCGAGTGCTCACAGTAGTACAAAATCTCTCCCCAAATCAAATCGACTTAACACCCGAAACCCTTTCGGTGTCGGAAAATACCTTGGGCGAATTAGTCTCTGGGGCGCAAAATAATATCCCCTCAACTGACTGCGACACCAGTGAAACTCTTAGCGCGAAACGCCCTATCATTCGAGGAGTCGCGAGTCAAATAGACGATCGCGCATTAGTCTTAACTTCCATAGACAACGAAATTATCAATAACTTAACCCCCCAACAACAAGAAAAACTCCATCAACGCATCTTGGGGGAAATCACAAATTATTGGAGTCAACGAGTCTTTCACAAAACTAAAGATATTCCCCTGCTTCCCCACATCAATAACCCGGAAAATCTCTTACCGCCCGTAAGAGTATTTTGGCAGATTATGACTTGGGTGCAAACCAGTCCGATCGCGGTAGCGGCAAACTTATTCGGAGAAGCATCCCTCCTCGAAAGTCAAGAAACTTTTACCAAGGAAATCGAAAACCTCTATCTCTCCCCATCTCCCATCACCGCGACAACTTGGCTCGATCTCCCCTTGACTTCCTTACGCGAAGTATCAAAAAACACATTACCCCTTTTATCAAACCCACCATCTCCATTAAATCTCAGTAATAATACGGATACAGATGTAACAATTAACACATCTATCGACCCTCAAAGACTACAGGAAATAATGGAAGGGGCGATCGCGTACTTCTTTGGCAATAACCCCTTAGCCGGAAAAGAAAATAACCCCTATCTGGAATATACCTCGGAAAGATTACAACTCATCCCCGACAGTGAAACCGACGATCCGTGGTTACGCGAAACCGACTTATTTGGGGAACCCTCCCACTGGGGAGTGAAAGAGACACCTGAAGATGAGTGGGTAAACTTTTATACCAAAGGAATTCAAGGTACTGAGGAAAATACGCGTAAATTATTACCCAGTAGTAAAGCCGAAAACCCCTTTAGTAAACTGATTAAAACCTATATTCAACCGCTGATTCCCACTAAAGAGACAACCCCTACTGAAGTATCAAAAGATACGGAGACTCGACTCAGTATGAGAGAAGAGGAAGAGAGGATAAGCACCCAAAAGCCACACATTGTGGTATCCATCCCCCAAACTGAAGGAGTCGAAGCCAAACCTAACTGGTTAGAAGCCCAAGCCACCGCGATCGGATATGTCAAACACCCCCTAGAAGTAATTTTAGAATGGTTAGATCGAGCAATGGTATGGCTCGAAGAAAAAATACTCAAAATCTGGCAATGGGTAAAAAGTCTCTGGGTAAAAGAATAAACGCGTAAAAA
Organism: Cyanobacteriota bacterium; assembly: GCA_041172365.1. Taxonomy (GTDB): domain Bacteria; phylum Cyanobacteriota; class Cyanobacteriia; order Cyanobacteriales; family Microcoleaceae; genus JBEDKD01. The sequence goes on from JBEDKD010000470.1 coordinate 2,243, forward strand.
CAGAACCATCTTTCGATATGATGAGAAAGTTGTGGCAACTGCCGAAAGCCAAAAAACTTAACATTTCCTAGCCTTGGAGAGATAAAATATGGTTACCCTGAAGATCGTTGTTAATGTTGTTGTCTTATTCTTCGTCTCCCTATTCGTCTTTGGATTTTTGTCCAACGATCCCTCTCGGAACCCCAACCGCAGAGACTTAGAATAATATTAGGTAACAATTGCCCCTTTTTTCCCTGGGTAGGAGGGCACTTGTTAACCCCCCTACCGCTTTTCCATAAAAAATAAAAAATAAAAACCAAAAACCTCGTATTTATACGAGGTTATCTTATGAAAAATGATAACCGAATCGTGATCTGTCCCTAGATCGGTTAAGCCATCAAATCGCGATCGAGGGAAATTGTCGAGTAAAATTATGCCCTATCCGGTATTCCCATCACAACCTCCTGCCATTATTGAGAATCTATCTTCTGAGGAAAGTCCCCAACTTGATGTCACGATGACAAAGCAAAGGGATACTCAGAGTCAGACTGTCGTCACGACAATCTCCACCATTCCGCCTCTGAAAAAAGACTCCTGTAAACGCGAGTGTTTGCATCCCACTTCCTATCAGGAATTTACCCAAAAAAACGACAATAGCTCTTCGACATCCTCAGCAGAAATGTTAGGAAATTCCCTGGAATTAGGGGAGACGAATGTCAATATTGAAGTTAAAGCCAGTTTTGCCCAAGGTTTGACAATGAGGGCGTTTAGTGAGTCGGTTGATACGCGATCGTCGATATCTTTTTCCACTATTCCCAGAAAGCCAGAAAATATCCGAGAATTTGCGCCTCAAACATCTGCGCCGAGCAAATTTTATCATCTACCTCCCCAAGAAATCGCGACAGAGAATCAAGCCAGAGAAAAAACTTCTCCATCTATGAGTCAAGGGGTAGAAATTCCGATTCCTCCCTTGTCGCCTTCTCAACCGGAAAAAGGGGAAGAGATTAATGCTCCCTTGTCGCCTTCTCAACCGGAAAAAGGGGAAGGGATTAATGCTCCCTTGTCGCCTTCTCAACCGGAAAAAGGGGAAGAGATACCGCCATTTGAAGATAAACCTTCTCAGACAGGAGAAGATACTCCCAAACCCGCCGATAAACCCTCTTCAAGTGATGATAAATCTCAGGATAAATCTCAGGATAAATCTCCCCAGGATAAATCGCAGGATAAATCTCCCCAGGATAAATCGAAAACTGGGGAGAAGGAAAAAAAAGCAAAACCTAAACCTAAAACCACACCTGCGGATATTATTGAAGTCAAGGCTGATCGACAGGAATTTGATAATGAGCGTCAAATTGTCACCGCCGTTGGTAAAGTCTTAATTCGGTTTAGACAATCAGTAATTGATGCCGATCGCGCTGTCATTAATTTAATTACGAGACAGGTATTTGCGGAAGGGGATGTCGCGTTAAAAAGAGGGAGTCAAGTTGTCCGCGGTCAAGTATTAGAATATAACCTAGAGGAAAATAGAGGATCTTTAGCCAAAGCTAACGGGGAATTAAACCTAAAAACCAATCAAAGAGATTTAACAGTTTTATCACCGAGTCAATTGTTGACAGGTTTAATTGTACCCGATCCGATCAGCGATCGCGTAGCCCGTCAACAACCAGTAAAAGGAGTAAAAAGTATAGGAGGTTTAACCGTTGTCTTAGGTGGACAAGGTACGGGGCAAGTAACCTCTCCCAGAATTGCTGGAGAAGTAACGCGTTTACGTTTTGCTGCGGAAAAACTAGATATATTACCTGATAATACCATAATCGCGACTAATTTAAGATTAACAAATGATCCTTTTTCACCGCCAGAGTTTGAAATAAGAGCCCGCCAAGCGACGATTCGTCAAACGGGACCACTGCAACAGGAAATTGTCACCAGTGATCCGCGTTTTGTCTTCGATCAAAGGACGAAAATTCCGATTTATCCGAATCGACAAGTTATTGACGGAAATCGCCGTAATGGTCCTTGTTTCGGCTTCGGATATGATTATACTGATCGCGGTGGTTTGTATTTACAATGTACCCTAGAACCGGAAATTACGCCCAATGTCAGATTCACTTTAATTCCGCAGTATTTATTACAAAGAAGTATTAATCGTCATCAAGGAAACCCTTGGTTTGCTGATAATTATGGTGTGATTGGTAAATTAGATATTAAAACCTCTGAGACATCGGAATTATCGGCACGATTAAATGTCTTAAGTTTGCAATTAAATGAAAATGATTTTCGGGGCAGTGTTATCTTTAAACAGTTAGTTTATAATCATGTTTTAACGGGACAATATGGATATCGAGAAAGGGTTTTTAATGGAAGTTTAGGTAATCAAACTGTGCATACAATTGCGGGGGCTCTGCTCTCATCCCCACGCTTTGTTTTAGGTCAATCTTTAATTCAATTCAATTATCAATTAAGTTATAATTTTATTAATTCGGAAACTGATAATTATCAGTTATTACCAGTGGTTAGGACGAATAATCGGATTAGTTTATATCGTTTTCAAGGGAGTGCCGCGATCGGTCGATCTTTTACATTATGGGAAGGTAAACCCCTTCCTCGTACTGCGACAGAAGGGTTAAGATTTACACCAAATCCTGTGGTTCCCGCGGTAAGAATTGTGGCGGGAATACAAGGCACAACGAATCTTTATAGTAATGGAATGTATCAAAATTCTCTTGTTGGTACAATAGCTTTTCAAGCGCAATTTGGTCATTTTTCCAAGAATTTTCTCGATTATACTGCTTTTAATATATCCTATAGTCAAGGGGCTTTCGCGGGATTATCGCCCTTTTTATTCGATCGTTATGTCGATCGCAAAGTCTTAGGATTTGGATTTTTTCAACAAATTTATGGGGGTTTACGAGCGGGCATTCAAACCTCTGTGAATTTGGATACAACTGATCCTATTAGTACGGATTATACTATAGAATATAGTCGTCGTACCTATGGTTTAATTTTCCGATATAATCCCCAAAAACAAATTGGTACTTTTACTGTGCGGATCAGTGATTTTAACTGGAATGGTACTCCTGAACCCCTTCCTGATACTAGCGCGATCGGATCCCCTCAATTAAATGATTAATTGAGGGAAGAAGGAAGAAGGAAGAGGGAAGAAGGAAGAGGGAAAATTTTTGATGTGGTATTGGTGTCCCCAACACCCCAGGAGAATTTACCCGCCGTAATTCCAACCTGTACTTTCTAATAAAAGAGGATCGCCTTCTCGGTGGATCGCGCTCCCAATGACTTCTCCCACAAACACGGTATGATCGCCATGTTCAATAGCACCGACTACCTGGCATTCCACATAACCAAGGGTATCGGAAATAATGGGACAACCGGTTTCGGGTCCTGTGTAAAATTCCACATCCTCAAATTTATTCTCGATGCGACGACGGGGTTGAAAGAATTTTTGCGCGAGCTCTTTTTGCCCCGCGTCCAGAAAACTGAGGGCAAAAACGCCACTGGCTTTAATCATCGCGTGGGATCTGGAATCTTGGCGCACACAGTTAACTACCAAAGGTGGTTTAAAGGATGACTGCATCACCCAACTCGCGGTAAACGCGTTGACTTCTTCACCTTCTTTGACTCCACAGATATAAAGTCCGTGAGGGATCTTTCGTAGAAGAGTCTTTTTTGCTTGTTCGTCTAGCACGCGTACACCTCTGATCGATTAATAGATTTTTTCTACAGTGCTTTAGTTTAGCAAGGTCTTCGGGATAATCCAAGCGGTATCTAACAGCTTAATATAAGACATCTCGTAAAAATCAGGTCGATAACGCGACGGGAAGATTGGTGCTATCCTAGTCAGAATTTAGAACTAGGGCAGAAACCGGATTTCTTTTCGGCTCACCCTCTGCAAGGAATTTACTGCAATACCGATCGCGCTAACTAATATGTCTGACTTACCACCTTCTCCAGTTTCCCCCGAAACGACTGCCGATACCCCTACTACGAACGATCGCGACGCGAAAACTCGTCAATTATTAGGGATGAAAGGGGCTAACTCTGGGGAAACGTCAATCTGGAAAATTCGTTTGCAATTAATGAAGCCCATTACTTGGATTCCTTTAATGTGGGGGGTTCTCTGTGGCGCGGCTTCTTCGGGTCAATTTTCTTGGACTATCGAAAATGTCTTAATTTCCGCGGCTTGTATGTTAATGACGGGGCCCTTGATGACGGGTTATACACAAACCCTTAATGATTTTTACGATAAGGAAATTGATGCCATTAACGAACCCTATCGCCCCATCCCCTCTGGCGCGATTTCTATTCCTCAAGTTGTCACCCAAATTTTTGTCTTATTAGCCGCGGGACTGGCGATCGCGTATCTTTTAGATATTTGGGCTGGCCATGAATTCCCCACAATGACAGTATTAACTCTATTAGGGACCTTTCTGGCTTATATCTATTCCGCGCCTCCATTAAAGTTAAAACAAAATGGCTGGTTAGGGAATTATGCTTTGGGCGCGAGTTATATCGCGTTACCTTGGTGTGCCGGCCAAGCATTATTTGGTACGTTAGATGTCACTATTGTCATTTTGACTCTATTTTATAGTTTGTCGGGCTTAGGCATTGCCATTGTTAATGATTTTAAGAGTGTGGAAGGAGATCGACAATTAGGATTAAAGTCTTTACCTGTGATGTTTGGCGTTGATAAAGCCGCGTGGATTTGTGTGTTGATGATTGATGTCTTCCAAATCGCGATCGGGCTTTACCTGATCACGATTCATCAAAACCTCTACGCGACGATCCTATTATTATTTGTCATCCCCCAAATTACTTTTCAGGATATGTACTTCCTACGCAATCCTTTAGAAAATGATGTTAAATATCAAGCCAGTGCTCAACCTTTCCTTGTTCTTGGTATGCTTGTCGCAGCTATAGCTTTAGGCCACGCGGGAGTATAAAAACAAGGAAGAAGGAAGAGGGAAGAAGGAAGAAGGAAGAAGGAAGAAGGAGAAGGAAGAGGGAAGAGGGAAGAGGGAAGAAGGAAGAAGGAAGAAGGAAGAAGGAAGAAGGAAGAAGGTTAGTAAAAGGAGCATCTCCTAAACGTAAATTGGCAGTGGGAGCGTCTCGCTCCCTATTAGATTCCTAGGATTAGATTCCTAGGGTGCTAGACGCTCTGATGGTCCGCACAGGCTACGCGAACCCACTACAGTTTTCTTTGCAACTGTGAGATGCTCCCCTTAGTAAAGGTGTAGGATTTTAGGTTTTTACCTACTCCTTAACACCTACTAACTTAAAGAGATTTACTCACATTGGCTAATGATTTCCTCTTCCATTCCTATCGGAATTAACTCTTGTTAATTTCGGCAAGCCGACTTTAACAACACTAACACGAATCAGTTTATTACATCTACTTCCATGACGGAAAAAAACTCAGAAAAATATCCGGTGGATTCCCCTAATAGTTTAGACGAGAATCCTGGGGAAAATCACTCATCCCATAGTTCGGAAAATTACCATGATGAAAGGGTGATAAATTCTTCCGACTCTCTCAAAGAAAGACAAGTTTTCAAATTGTATCAAATATTCTTAAATTCTCAACCCATTCAACCCAAGGAAACGGAGTCGAGAAAATGGTTACAATCTTTACTCGCGAAATTGCCCAAACCCCCAGAGGGGAAAAAAGCCATTTATCAACGTCCTTTGTTTTGGGTAGGATTTGTTATTGTTAGTGCCGCGGGAACTGGTATTGGTTATGCCTGGTGGACGATACACAAAATTGAAAAAAGTTTACCCCCAGTTACAGATATTTCCGCGTTTAATCGTGATGGGAGTATTACGATTAAAGCCGCCGATGGTACAATTTTATTACAACAGGGAAATACCACACGCGAAAAGTTAAAACTTCGCGAAATGCCCGATTTATTAAAAAAAGCCTTTATCGCGATCGAAGATCGTCGTTTTTATCAACATAAAGGGGTAGATTATCAAGGTATTTTTCGTGCTATATTTTCTAACATTGTCGCGCGCGATTTAGTTCAAGGTGGTAGTACCATTACCCAACAAGTAGCACGCATTGTTTTTCTCAATCAAGAAAGAAGTATTTTGCGAAAAGTCCGAGAGGCTTTGATGGCTCAAAAAATTGAGCAAGAATTGAATAAAGATCAAATTTTAGAGCGTTATCTTAATATCGTTTATCTGGGTTCGGGTGCTTATGGAGTCGCGGATGCGGCTTGGGTTTATTTTAGTAAACCTGTTAATCAATTAACTTTAGCAGAAATGGCGACTTTAGCGGGTTTACCTCCTGCACCAACGGAATATTCTCCTTTAGTTAATCCTAATTATGCCAAGGATCGCCGTAATATTGTTTTGAAGGAAATGCAGGAGGCTGGTATTATTACCGCGGCAGAAGCGCAAAAGGCAATGGGGGAAGCCGTTGTCGTCAAACCCAGTGCTCCAAAACGTTTAGAAGTGAAAGCGCCTCATTTTGCTAAGTATATCCTCAAGGAATTACCTCGTGTTATTTCTAAGGATGCGTTGGAAACGGGGGGGTTAACGGTGGAAACTACTTTGAATTTTGACTGGCAAAAAGTCGCGGATAAGGTGATTAAAGATGCTGTAGAATTAGATGGAAAAGGCCAAGGTTTTGAAGAAGCCGCGTTAGTTTCTCTTGAAAGTCGCACGGGTGAAATTAAAGCAATGGTGGGAGGTAGTGATTTTAAGAAAAGTGAATTTAATCGCGCTACTCAAGCTCACCGTCAACCCGGTTCCACTTTTAAAGGTGTGGTTTATGCCAGCGCGATCGCGGCGGGTTTTTCTCCATACAATAGTTATGAAGATGCACCGATTATTATTGATGGTTATCAACCCAATAATTACGGTAAAAAGTTTAGCGGTTGGCGATCGATGTCCGATGCTTTGGCAAATTCTGTCAATGTGATCGCGGTTAAAGTTTTGATGGAAGTCGGTTTTGAGCCAACAATAAAAATGGCACAAGATATGGGAATCAAATCGAAATTAAATCCCATTTATTCCCTCGCGTTGGGCTCCTCGGAAGTAAATTTATTAGAGTTAACTAATGCCTATGGCACTTTAGCCGCAGAAGGACAATTTACAGAAGCCCACGGCATTCGTCGTGTCATTAATCAACAGGGTAAAACTATCTATAATGCTACTTTTAAACCCAAAGCAGCTTTAGATAAGAAAAGCGCCGCGATTACTACTTGGATGTTACAAGGAGTTGTGCAAGGTGGAACGGGTTCTCCCGCGGCTTTATCCGATCGCGATGTCGCGGGAAAAACCGGGACTTCTGAGCAAGCGCGAGATTTATGGTTTATTGGTTATATTCCCCAAGTTGTCACCGGAATTTGGTTAGGAAATGATGATAATTATCCCACATTCGGCGCGAGTACCACCGCGGCTTATAATTGGCGGGAATTTATGAAGGAAGCCGTCAAAGGAATGCCTGTGGAAAAGTTTCCTAAATTGCCAGAATTAGAGGGAAGAAAAGGCATTATTAAGGCGAAACCTATACAACCCAATAAGGTTGTTTATGGTATGATTATGACGGAAGATGGCTCCGTAGTTCCTTATAATCCTAATCCTGTGAAAAAGAGTAGTTATCAAGAGGAGCGAAATTATGATGATCAAGGCAGTTATCACGATCAGGGAAGTTATAATAACGGGCAATGAAGTTATCAGAAAAAACAAGGGGGTTATAATTAACTCCATTGGCTAGTTAAGCTAAGTCAGAAACCCGGTTACTGTCTAATTTATAATACTTATGATATTATAAACTACTGTAGGGTAGCATTAGCCTGCCATTGCTCCGATGTAGGGTAGCATTAGCCTGCCATTGCTCCGATGTAGGGTAGCATTAGCCTGCCATTGCTCCGATTTTTAGGAGATGTCTATTTGGTTTGTCGGGGAGTTATTAAGATCGAAAGCAGGCAAGATGCCTGCACTACTTTATTGATTTTTCATTCCTTCATACCATTTTTCTGGATTTTTTTCTCGGTTATATCCCCCTATTTACGGGTTAATTTTACGATAAAAAAACCGTCCATATCTGCTTGATGAGGCCAGACTTTTATCCATCCTTCCGGTGATGGCAATACGGGTAACTCTAGGGAAGGTTTTTCTATTTCCCAGTGAGGATTTTTCTCTAAAAATTGTTGTATAACTTGGTCATTTTCTAAGGGGTGAATGGTACAAGTTGCATAAACTAATAAACCTCCGGGCTTGACAAATGTCGCTGTTTGTGCTAATAATTCTCCCTGAAGGATAGCTAATTGTTGAATATTCTCCGGGGTTTGACGCGATCGCGCATCCACTCGACGATGTAAAGTACCTAAACCCGAACATGGGGCGTCTAATAACACGCGATCGCACTTGTCAGTAAATTGTTCTAAAGTACGACTATCCCCAGTTAAAATCTCAATAGATTTTAATTGCAGACGTTGACAATTTTCCTTCAGTTTTTTCAGACGACTCGCGGTTTTATCACAGGCCAAAATCCTCCCCCTATCCTGCATTAATTCCGCGATATGAGTAGTTTTTCCCCCAGGGGCAGCACAGGCATCTATAATAAATTCCCCCGGTTGAGGATCTAATAAATGGGTAACTAATTGAGCACTACTGTCTTGAATTGTCCACCATCCTTCTTGATATCCGGGTAATTTTTGAATCGCACCGATAGTACCATTTAATCTTAAAGCTTGGGGTAAATAAGGAAGACGACTCACGGAAATACCTTGAGATTTAAAGGCAGTTTCCACCTCGGAAATAGTCGTCTTTAAAGGATTAATTCTTAAATCAATAGTGGGAGATTGATTAAACCAATCACAAAGTTTTTCCGTTTCGCTTTCCCCGATTTCTTCTAACCATAATTTTATCATCCAATCGGGAAAACTATATAATATTCCTAATCGTTCAATCGTTGATAGAGAGGTATTAAACCTATTTTTTAACTGATTTAAGGGAGTAGTTTTCTGTGTTTCTTGATCGGGGTCATCTTTTAAACGTAGATATTGACGTAATAAACCATTGACAAAACTGCTAAGACCTGATAAACCATTATCTTTAGCAAGTTGTACCGTAGTATTAACCGCGGCGGATGGGGGGATTTGATTCAGGTATTCTAATTGATATAAACCGATGTGTAATATTACCCGTAAATCTGGTGGTTGTTGGGATGCTTTCTTTTTGGCTAATTGATCGATAATAAAGTCTAACGATCGCGCTCTTCTGACAGTACCATAGACTAATTCTGTCACTAAACGACGATCTAATTCGCTCAGGTGAGACTGGGAAAGGACGCGATCGAGGACAACATCAGCAAAAGCATCTCGGCGATAAATATCACGGAGAATAAGAAAAGCTAATTGACGGGCATTCTCTGATTTTTGTGTCATTCAGGTTAATGTATATCTTTGATATTTTAGGTTAAACTATTTTGTGTCTTTAAGGAACGCGATTACGACTTCTCATTAATAAACCACTAAGACACTAAAGAGAGATTTGCTCAAACCAAAGCCTTGTCAGGGTTCCCACTCCCCTTTGTGTCTCTGTGTCTTTGTGGTTACTCATTAATAAAACACTAAGACACTAAGGAAAGAAAAGAGAGATTTGCTCAAGCCAAAGCCTTGTCAGGGTTCCCACTCTCCTTTGTGTCTCTGTGTCTTTGTGGTTACTCATTAATAAAACACTAAGACACT
>JBEDKD010000471.1:0-4262 GCA_041172365.1 Cyanobacteriota bacterium
GGCCTGTCTGTTTGGTGGCACAGATATGGGTGAAAGAGCCCCTACAGAGCTCATAGGATGGGATGGCGTTTTTTGTCCTAACCGTCTTGGCGGGTGCTATAATACACCACAAAGACACTAAGGCACTAAGAAAGTCCTCCGCAGTAATACACCACAAAGATACTAAGGCACTAAGAAATTCCTCAGCAGTAATACACCACAAAGACACTAAGGCACTAAGAAAGTCCTCAGAAGGAATACACCACAAAGACACTAAGGCATTAAGAAATTCCTCAGCAGTAATACACCACAAAGACACTAAGACACTAAGACACTAAGGAAGAGGATTTCCTCAGCCATAGATGCCAGAAAGCAGGCAAGATGCCTGCACTACTTTCTTAATTTTTCCTTCCTAAATTATAAAGTAGTTTCAGGGAGTGCTCCTTGCATTTTGCCTAACCATTCGATTAAACTTTCTAATTGTTTATCGGCACTAAGGGCGGCTAACCCCCTAATTGTTACTTTTCCTTTCATATACACAAATCGTGTTTGTAAATGTTCGGGTAATTTTGTTTTGAGTAAATTCCACGCGGGTTCCTCCATTGGTGTTTCTAAATTAATATGTTGTTTATTCTCTGGTTTAATTCGCGAGAATCCTAGTTTTTTCGCGATTTGTTTTAATTCCATTACTCGAATTAATTGTTGCGCGGGTTTGGGGATGACACCATAACGATCGCACCATTCGGCTTCTATTTGTTGCAATTCATCACGAGTTTTCGCGGTGGCAACGGAACGATAGGCGCTCATTTTTTGTTCTAAATCTGGGATATAATCAGAAGGAATAAACGCGGTTAAGGTTAGATCAATTTGTGTGTCATCGACTTTGGGTATTTCTTGTCCTTTAATTTCCTGAATTGCCTCTTGTAACATTTCTGCATAAAGATCAAAACCGATGGTTTCAATTTGTCCTGATTGCTCTGGTCCTAAAATATCTCCGGCGCCGCGAATTTCTAAATCTCGCATGGCTAATTGATAACCTGAGCCTAATTGTGTAAATTCTTGAATGGCTTTTAATCGCATTTTTGCTTCTTCGGTTAACACATTTTTCTGGGGATAAAATAACCACGCGTGGGCTTGAATGCCTGCCCGTCCGACACGGCCTCTTAATTGATATAATTGGGATAAACCAAATTTATGCGCGTCTTCTATTAAAATTGTATTGACACGGGGTATATCTAATCCGGCTTCGATAATTGTTGTACAGACTAATATATCAAATTCTGCCTCACTAAAGGTTAACATGATTGCTTCTAATTCCGCGGCATTCATTTGCCCGTGCGCGATCGCGATCCTAGCTCCGGGTATCATTTCCTGTAATTTACCCGAAATTTCTTCTATTCCTTCGATACGGGGCACGACATAAAACACTTGTCCTCCTCGATCTAATTCTTGACGAATGGCAGTGCGTACCGCGTCCATATTATAAGGCATTAAATGAGTTTGAATCGGGCGACGACTGGGAGGAGGAGTCGCGATTACACTCATTTCTCGTATTCCCGATAAAGACATATATAAGGTCCGAGGAATTGGTGTCGCGGTTAATGTTAAAACATCGACTTCTGTTTTAAAACTTTTAATGGCTTCCTTTTGTTTTACCCCAAATCTTTGCTCTTCATCTATCACTAATAACCCTAAATCTTTAAATTGAATCCCCTTAGTTAAAAGGGCTTGAGTTCCCACGACTACATCTAATTCTCCCGTGGCTAACCGTTTTTGAATTTCTTTTTTTTCGGTTTCTGTGCGAAAACGATTGAGTAAACCTACCTCGATGGGATAGGGGGCAAATCGTTCTTTTAATGTATGATAATGTTGTTGGGTTAAAATCGTTGTCGGGGCTAATAACGCGACTTGTTTTCCCGCGGTTATGGCTTTAAAAATTGCCCGGATCGCGACTTCGGTTTTGCCAAAACCGACATCCCCACACACTAAACGATCCATCGGGCGATCGCTTTCCATGTCTCGCTTTACGTCTTGAGTTGCCTTTAATTGATCGGGAGTGGCTTGATAAGGAAAAGACTCTTCTAATTCCTCTTGCCAAGGCATATCAGAGGGATACATATAGCCGATTTGTTTCGCTCTTTTGGCATAAAGGTTTAACAAATCTAGGGCTAATTTTTTGATGGCTTTACGGACTTTATTTTTGGTTTTTTCCCAACTATTACCCGTTAATTTATTTAAAGTTGGTGGACTGGAACCGACGGCGCGAAACCGTGATAAACTACTGAATTGATCCGCTGCTATTCGTAATAAGCCATCGGCATATTTTATCACTAAATATTCGCGGGTTTCATCACTAATACATAAACTTTCTAGTTTAATAAACTTCCCGATTCCATGTTGTTTATGTACAACATAATCACCCGGATTTAATTTCTCTAAATCAACTTTTTTAGAAACCGCGCGGCGACGTTTCCGAATATAACTTGGTGTCGCGAGGTTATGTTGACCATAAAATTCGCGATCGGTAATAACTACTAACCGGAAAGTCGGTAAAATAAAACCTTCTAATTCTGCTAATCCGCTATATTTTAACGCGATCGGTGTATGTTGAATTAATAATCGTTCGATTGCGGGAAAATCATTAGGATTAGGAATAAACTTCGCGGGACAATCATGTTCTTGTAATAAAGAAACGGAGCGACTGGGTTGGGCTGAAATCAGAAAAATCGCGAAATTTCGATCGCGTTCTTCACGGACCATTTCCCCTAACTTAGCATATTGATGGGGCATAACCGGAAGGGGACGACTAGCTAAATTAAGAAAAGAAGAATCCTTGGTAACGGAAGGAATTTCTTTTAAGTTAATTTCCTGGGTAAATTCCGATAAATAAAGATGCTTAAACCGTTGAACTTCTGCCAAAGACTCATTAAAATCTCGATGAATTTTCGGTAAATGAGTATTACCACTTTGCCAATGTTCCTCCATACTTTCAAACCCGCGATCGCCATGAGCTTGACATTGACTTAACTCATCAATAACCACTAAACTATGATCGGGCAAATAATCCCATAAACACGCGGGTTTCTCAAAAGCCAAACCCAATAATCTCCGAACACTTTTCCCCTCTTGATTTCCTTCCTCCGTGTCAAGAGTGCCTTTGTGGTTCCTTTCTTCAATCCCCTTTTCCTTTAACGCCCATTGAATAATAGGACTAAAATCCGTAGGCGTTAAAATCAATCCTTCAATCTTATCTAAAGAGCGTTGAGTTGACGGTTCAAACTCCCGAATATGTTCTAATTCATCCCCAAAAAACTCTAAACGCACAGGCAATTCCGCTGCCACCGGAAACACATCAACAATATCACCTCGACGACTCCATTGGCCTTCCATTTCCACTAAAGAAACTCGTTCATATCCCATTTCTGCTAATTTCAAATCAAGGGTTTTTGCACTCCAATTCATCCCTTGATTTAAGGTTAAACAAAAAGGTTGAAACGCGTTAACAGGTGGTAAATGAGGTTGTAGAGCCCTTTGCGTGCAGATAATTGCCAAAGGCGATCGCGCAGTTGCCCCCTCTTTGTTTTCATCCAATGCCATCACTAAATCCGCGATCGCCTGCATTTGTCCCCAAGTCGTCTCAGACTCAGGATCAAACAATTCATAGGGAGAAGCCTCGGAAGTGGGGTAAAAATGGACCGTTGGCCACCCCATCGCCTCCAATTGGGCCGTCCACCGTCCCGCGTCTTCCTGAGTCGCGGTGACAACCAATAAATGAGCCCCTTCTTGTTGGGCTAAAGTGGACGCGACTAAACCCTTGGGCAAACGAGACAATCCCCCCAAAGACAAAAACCCTTGTCGTTTTAACTTTGTCAGGAGTTCCGTAGTAAGTGGCGATCGGCCTAAAGTGCGAATAATTGAAGAAAAAGTCATGAGAGGAAAATTGTTAGCCTAGATCAATTATCAGAATAAGTGGAAAAACGTGCAAATTATCAGAAAATTGGGTTTAAAACCCCGTCCCTTCGGCAAGCTCAGGCCAAGCCTTCTCGGATGGCTTCTCTTGGTTTTGGATATAAGACTTTAAAACTTCTAATGGCGCACCACCAGACTAAGAGACAAAATAACTAGGCGACCACAAGGCTTTCTGATTGTAAGGTTTAGGATGTCCAGCTTGACCATAATGACGACTAGACACGCCCTTTAAAGAATTAACAATAACAGAAATAGAGAGTTTTGGAGGATATTCGATTAAAGCATGGACATGGTCTTTCTCACCATTAAATTCG